>JBAZHD010000029.1:0-33841 GCA_041652515.1 Methanoregula sp. | reverse complement strand
AACCGTTCAGGAGCGCCGCAAGCGGGGCGGCCCCGGCACCTTCGGCCACCACGTGCTTGCGTTCGAGCAGCAGCAGCATCGCATCGGCAATCTCGTCTTCAGTTGCAAGTACGATTCTGTCGACCAGGTTCTTCAGGACCGGAAATGTCCGGGCACCGCTCTTCGCTACCCGGATCCCGTCAGCGATTGTTGGCCTGGCAGTGACCCATACCGGGGATCCGGCCGCAACCGCTTCTGATGCCGAAGGGCAGGCCGCTGCCTGGACGCCAGTGACGGATATACCCGGTTTTATCGCTTTTACCGCGGTCGCGATACCGGCGATGAGCCCGCCGCCCCCGACCGGAACAATGATCATATCAGCATTCTGGAGATCGTCAAGGATTTCAATACCGATCGTACCCTGCCCGGCAATTACATCGTCATCATCATACGGGTGGATGAACAGTCGCCCCTCCCGGGCAAGCTCACCTGACCGTGTGATACTCTCTTCGAGCGATGACCCGTACAACAGCACTTCTGCATCGTAGCCCCGGGTTGCTTCCTGCTTGGAGATGGATGCCCATGACGGCATGACAATGGTTGCCCTGACACCTGCTGCATATGCTGCAACGGCTACTCCCTGTGCATGGTTACCGGCAGATGCGGCAACAACACCGTGCTCCCGGACTGCGGCGATGTTTGCGAGGATCTTGTTGGTCGCGCCCCTCACCTTGAAGGAGCCTGCCTTCTGGAGCGTCTCCAGCTTGAGGTACACGCGTGCGCCGGTCCTTGCAGAGATAAATGGAGAATAAACCAGCGGGGTGCGGATGACATGCCCGGCAATTCTCTGTTCTGCAGCCCGGATATCCGCTAAGGTGACCATGCTTGAACAAGGTATGCAAAAGGTAATGATAATTGCGGAAAAGCGGGGGACTGTCTTTGTCTCACCACTTTTCCGGCATCCCCTCAATGAAAGGCGCCCCGAACACCCACACGATAAGAAACACCGCAGCAATGATGGCGTTGTAGTAGGGCAGGGATGTAACCGTGACAATCCCGAGCGCACAGGCCCAGAGAACGAACCCGATGGTCGAGATAGCGAGCTGTACGGGATCGGTCACACCTTCAGCCTGCCAGAGGTATAGCATCGTGCCGAGGATGCCGGCGATCAGGATCCAGCGGGCCATCAGCGGGTACCATGTCTCGGAACCTGACAGGTAATTCGTGATCCCGTATATCGCGATGAAGAGAGCGATGGTCTCTGACGGGATGTACTTGATGAGCCTCTCCCGGTAGGAATCGTCGGGGATGCCCCGGTTAACCCTGCCGGATGCGTCCAGCAATACCGCGTCGCGGTTCCGCTTTGTGATGACAAGCCGCATACCTCTCAACTCCGTTTCGTATGCTGATGCTCTTTGTCGCGGAGGATATCAATGCATCGCGGGGAGGGGTTATGCGGAGAAGTAACAGGCCGCAATAGAATACCATTTACAAAAAAAATGCATGGAAAATACAAGAGCTCCCCGCATCAGGGCCCCTCACGGGGCACGGCAGGGCATATTACCGTACCCGAAAAACACGATGAGATTATTCAGGAAGGATCAGTTAATAATTCCCGGGCTCGGTCATTGAGGCCGCCGCGGGGCGCCCTTCGGGGCGGCGGCACACATCGTAAATGGGGGTATGGGGGCATCAGCCCCCATCAGAAACAGTAGCATGAAACGCTGACCGGTTATTCCTGCAGAGTAATTTAAAAAAATTTTCTGGAATCAGATGCAAAAAAAAGCTGATGCAGGAAGAAAAAACGATATTGTAAAATTTTACTGGGTATTGCGCTTCTTGATCATCTCGAGCGCTTCAAACGCTTCCTTACGCACGACGGGGTTATCATCGGTAAGCATCCCGGTAATGTGGTCGACTGCTTTCTGGTCACCGATCTCCCCGAGCAGGAGGACAGCACGCTTCCGTACGTCGACCTGTTCGTCCTTGAGCACCATGATGAGCGGAGTGGTTGCCGGCTGTCCCAGCATCCAGAGCGCCTCCATGGCACCGGTCCTCGTGCGGATGTCCCCCTCGCGGAAGACCTGCATGAGCGGGGCAATTGCCGGGACCCCGAGAGCGGCAAGGGACCTGACTGCCTCAATCCGGACCAGACGCTCGGGATCGTTGAGTTCCGCGATGATCGGGGCTATTGCTTTTGTATTCCCGATCTGCCCGAGCACTTCCATGGCGCCCCTGCGGATGCCGGGGCTCTTATCGTCAAGGGCACGGATCAGGGAATCCACGGCGGGTTCGCCAATGGTGACGAGCGCAAGCGATGCCCTCCGGCAGACTTCCTCATTGGGGTCAACCAGTGCCCGGATGAGCGGCCCGATGGCATTGTCGCCGAGAGAACAGAGTGTAGCCATCACGGCCATCCGCACGTTCTCTTTCGCATCGTTCAGCGACTCGATCAGGGGCTCTACTGCCCGCGGGTCGCCGATACGACCGAGTGCAATGGCACTCTCGTGCCGGACACCCGGGTCCGGGTCTTTTAAGGCATCGACAATCTGGGGAACTGCCCGGCTCTCCCCGATAATCCCGAGTGCCTGGACGGCACCGCGGCGGATCAGGGGATGGTTATGCCGCGTTGACTGGACGAGAGGGCCAACCGCCGGCTCCCCGATCAACTGGAGTGCCCGGATGGTCTCCTGCCGGACATCGTCGCCCGGGTCGTTCAGCGCCATGATCAGCGATCCGACCGCAGGAGCCCCAATCTTGCCGAGCGTATCGGCTGAACCGCGCCGGATGATCCAGTATTCGTCCTTAAGGCCGTGGATCAGGGGCTCGATGAAAGGCTCGCCGAGGTCACCGACCGAACGGACCGCTGCCCAGCGGGCATCAAGGTCGCCCTCGGTCAGGGACCGCAGGAAGTTGTCCGTCCTCTCCCTCTGCGCACGGAGACGTGTATCATTGCGTTCACGCTCCGCTTCCTCGCGCTCGCCCTTTCCTGATCCCAGGACATTACCGAGTTTTTTGATGATACCCATAATGATTCCCGGACGAATATTAGTATAAAATCATTCAAATAGGTATCGGATACGCAATCTGGCGAATTATCCCGCTCCCGCCTTTTTTTGAGGTCTGCAGGTAAATCGGGACAAGGATGTCCGTTTATTCTGGCTCTGGCATTTCCCCCCGGAATACCGGAAAGGATCGCCCGGAAAAAATCATCACCGGTCATACGGATCCGGGCATCCCGGATTGTCCCCGGTGTCCGGGAGCAGGGCGCCTAAAAAACGATGCCGGAGTGGTACGATGAACACACCGTATGTCCCGGCAGGGAAAAAAATGGTTGCTGTTATGAAGAATACCCGAGGGTGAACTGCGACGAACCCGTGGTTGTCTGGGGAACATCGCTTACATAGACCGAATAGATCCCGGTTGGCATCGCAAGGTCTGTTGTATACCGGAAGCTCCATGTCTGGTCGGCTGAGACCGGGAAGCTCCCGAGATCAACCCCTCCGGAAAACCGTTCAGGTCCGGAAAGAACGACCCTTACCGAAGGAGCGCCCGTGGAGCACCTGCCGGAAAGGACGATGGTGTCCCCCTTGCCGATGGATCGACTGTTCGTGTAAACAGAAACCTCGCCATTGCCAATTGCCGTGAATGTGGCGCGATCGGATACAATCGTGTCCGCATCATGTACGATGAGGGTGTAGGTTCCTGACTGTATCTTAGTCCCCGGGTTCCACGTGTAACTCCAGGAACCGGCCGCACTGGGTTTTACCTTGTCAAGGACAATACCGTTCGCGTAATACCCGGGCCCGTAGAGGGTCAGGGTCACGCTGCTGGTACCCGTAGCGGTCCCGGAAAACAGGTTCGAGTCCCCGATGATAATCTGGTCCCTGCCAACCTGGACTGTCACTGCAGGCGGGACTGCTGCAGTTGCCGTGGGGTTTATATCCGTCCCCTGCTCTGAACCCGGCTGGACTGTCAGGGCCCCGATATAATTCGAGGTGCCCGAGGGTATCGTAACAGCCGATTTCCAGCTCTTGTATCCTTTCATACGGAACTCGAGCGTATGGCTCCCGGGCACAACGTCCGAAATTGTGCTGGGGGTGGTTCCCCTGAACTGGCTGTCGAGATAGATCTCCGCGCCTGTTGGTGACGAGGTAAGCTGGAGGGTGCCGGATTCAGCAGGCTGGTCGGTGACACATCCTGCCAGCAGGATGCAAACGAAGATGAGGATGAGGATTTTTCGGATCATGGTTCGCCACGTACTACTCACGATAACCGTCATTCCGGAGCGTTATATAGATTTGCAAGATTAAAGGAGAGGTGTGCTCACGGTTCGTGATGCCGTAAATACGGTCGGATGACAGGAATTTCACCAGTCTTCGATTAGTACTATGGTATTGCGGGCAGGGATGATGCACGGTTCCCCGTCCATCCATCTGGTATAAAATCTGACCGTGGAGCTCACCATGACCTCGTCCCGGATATTCTGCACGAAAATGCCGGGGATTCCCCCATCACCGGTGAACGTACCGAATGCACCAAAATCATAACCTGCTGCATCCTGCAAGGTGTCGGCCAGGTCTCTCAAAAAGAATAATCTGCAGGAACCTGCAGGAAAAAAAAGGGTGCTTTATGATACATACCCTATCGTGAACTGGGTACTGCTGGTGGATGTCTTGGGCACATCGCTTACCGATATTGTGTACGTCCCGGTCAGCATGGTCTTATCCACAGGATACTGGAAACTCCATGCATTATCCGAAGTGACCGACAGGGTGCCAATGACAGCCCCGCTGGTATACTTTCCGGGTCCGAACAGGGTCAGTTTCACACTGGGAGCCCTCGTGGTGCATATGCCGAAGAAGGAAACCGTATCTCCTTTGCTCAGTGAATAACGGTTCATATTGACCGTCACTTCACCATTGCCTATCACCAGGAATTTCACGTTAACAGATGTGGTCTTTCCTGTATCCCCCGCCACGAGGGTGTAGCTGCCCGACTGGATCTTGGTTCCCGGGCTCCACGTATAACTCCACAGGCCAGCTGCATTGGGTTTTACCTTGTCCAGGAGAATCCCGTTCTCATAATAACCTGGCCCAAAGAGAGTGAGAGAGACCCCGCTGGTGCCCGTGGCAGTTCCTGAGAATACCTCTGAATCCCCGACGAGCATCTGACTCTTGGCCGCCTTGACCGTCACCTGGGCTGGTGTCGCCTTTGTCGGAGTGGGTTTTTTTATCGTCGGTTGTGAGGCGGTTTCAGCGGTCAGAGCGGAAAAAAAATGTGATGTGCCCGAAGGAACCGTTATGGTCTCTGTCCAGCACCTGAACCCGGTCATTCGATATTCGATGGTATGGTTCCCGGGTACGATATTCAGTATCATGACCGGAGTAGGCCCCTGGGATTCGTTGTCGAGATAAACCTCTGCACCTGAGGGGGATGAGGTAAGCTGGATTGTGCCCGTTTCAGGAGGTATTTCAGAAGGCGTGTCCGTTATACAACCTGCAAGAAGGACACTGAAAACGATAAGGGTGAGTATTTCTCGGATCATGGTTTGCCACGTACTGTTAACGATATCCGTCACTCCGGAACGTTATATAGATTGTTCAATGAATGGCTGCACTCCCGTCGGAGAATTCTGCAAAAAAACGGAGGGGTGACCGGCTGTTCAGCGTTTTTCGATCAGCGACAGGATATCCCGGGCGAACGCGATACTCTTGTCCTCGTCCGTCATCAGCGTGTCGAACCTGGCAGAGTGGCTGACCTCGACCTCGTCCCGGATGTCCTGCACGAAGATGTCGGGAATCCCGTCATAACAGTTGAAGGTCCCGGTGGCACTTGGATCGTACCCTGCGGCCTCCATCAGGCTGCCGGCCGGCCCACTTACGGGAGCGTGGCCGATGAACGGGCTCACGGCGATGACGAATTTATCCCTTAGTGCCGGTTTTATCCCTTCGCAGGACAGGATCGGCAGGATGCTCGTGATGGGATTCGAGGGCCCGATCACCACCGCGTCGCTCGCTTCGATCGTTTCGAGGACCTCCGGGGTTGCAACGGGGGGTTCGTTATAGGTACGGACAACCTTCCGGATATCGATCTTCCCTTTTGCCCGGATCCAGTATTCCTGGAAATGGATCAGGCCAAGGTCGGTTTCCACCTGAGTGGTAACTTCGGTGTCGGTCATCGGGAGCACGGTCTCACGGACGCCGAACCGTTCGCAGAGGATCGAAGTCGCGTTGGTCAGCCGCATGCCGTTGCGCATCATCTCGCCCCGGGCGATATGCACGGCCCGGTCCTTGTCACCCACGGCGATGAACTCATCGATACCCAGTTCGGTAATCTCATCGTGGGTGGTAAAGGTATCATTGCGGACACCCCACCAGGTATCCGTGTTGAGGATGCCGGCAAAGAGGTACATGACCGTGTCGACGTCCGGCGAGATGTGGTTTCCCGATATCCAGATGTCCTCGGCCGTATTGACGACCACCGCGATCTCGTGCCGGTCCATCACTTTCTGCATGCCCCGCAACAGTTTCGGGGTGCCCGTCCCGCCCGAAAGAAACGTAATCATTACTCAATACTTTTATGCCATGTATATGAAGATTCTTTAGTGAACCTGTGAAAATCATCAAGGACCCGGTCCACGGTTACGTTGAAGTGGAGGACTTTGCACTTGCCCTGCTTGACTCCCCGCCGCTGCAGCGCCTCCGCTACATACGGCAGCTCGGTTTTTCCTACCTGGTCTATCCCGGGGCCAACCATACGCGGTTCGAGCACTCGCTCGGCACCATGTTCCTTGCGGACGTGGCAGCCCGCCGTTTCGGCCTTTCCGATGAAGACCGCACACTCGTAATAGCAGCAGGGCTCCTCCATGATATCGGCCACGGCCCGTTCTCTCATGCGAGCGAACCCCTCATGGAACAGTTCCTCCACACCACCCATGACGATATCGAAAGGATCATCGGCCAAAAGACCCGGTCCCTGCTCGAAGAAATCGGTATCAGCCCGACAGAACTCTGCCGGATCGTGAAGGGAAAACACCGGCTCTCGGGGATCATCCATGGCGATCTGGACGTTGACCGGATGGACTACCTGCTCCGCGATGCCTATTATACCGGTGCCCCGTACGGTACGGTGGATGCCCAGCGCCTGATCCGGCACCTGATCCAGACCCCTGAAGGTGAGACGGTCCTTGAAGAGAACGGGGTGAACGCTGCCGAGTCGCTCCTGATATCGCGGACCCTCATGCGGCCGAGTGTCTATTACCACCATGTGAGCCGCATCGGTGAGAGTATGTTCCAGCTCGCGATGCTGGAGCATACGAAGGGAGGGAACGAAGAGATGATCCGCGAGCTCATGGTCATGGACGACCCCGCATGCATGCACGCCCTTCAGACTTCAGAAAGCCCCGTTGCCCGGGAACTTGCAGACCGGCTGTACAGGCGCCGGCTCTACAAGCGGGCCCTGTTTGCCACCCCCGACCAGGTGAATACTCCCGCGTTCCATACGGGCGTACCGATTGGAACCTGCCGGGACTATGCGGAACGGATCGCAAAAGAAGCCGGCCTCCGGCCGCACGAGGTACTGGTGGATATCCCGGCGGTCCCGCGGGAATTATCGCTCGGGGTGCGGGTAAAGAACCAGCACGAGGTGGTCAGTTTCGAGGAATTCTCGCCCCGCATACGGACGCTGAACGCTACCCGGCGCGAGCAGTGGCGTCTTGGCGTCTATACGCTCCCGGAACACCGCGATGCCGTTGCGGAAGCAGGGTGTGCGGTGCTGCACATCAGGAAGCCAACCCGGCAGGACACGTTGTTCTGATGGCAGCCCGGGGTTCGCGGTATGGTGCATAAATAAACAATAATATATCCCAATCCCCAAACATCACCCATATGAAGTACCTTGTAATTTGCGTCCTGATCATTGCAGGCGTTCTTTTCGCCGGCTGTACCGGCACGCAGGCGCCGCCGGCCACTCCCGCACCGACTGCAGTGCCGGTGACGACGATGGCAGCGACCCTCACACCGCAGCCGTCATTCTCCCTTGGTGATCATTACCTCCAGAAATCGTATGCGCTCCAGAGCGAGAGCGAGGTGATAAATGAGGAATTCCGGGTTGATAATCCATCGTGGGGGATCGCGTTCGATATCCTCCCGCTCAACACCGATATGCAGGCCTGCTGGTTTGAGCTTACCGTCACCAACATGGACACCATGCGCAACGAAACATTCGGGTATGGGCGCGACAAGAGTTTTGAACTCCACCAGCAGTTCCCGATGTATACGACCGGGCCGTATCAGCTCACCCTGAAAGGCAACCGGGTCAAGGTGGACCTGACCGCGGCGAAAAGGAACCCGTGATCCGGAGGAAGTGCTGACATGTCCGAAGACGGGATTGTTGTGATTTGCGGCGTAATCGTGGTTATTATCGTTGCTGCCATGGTCCTTCTGCAGCTCCGCAAAGGCGAGCACCGGATGCACGAGAATACCTACAAACTCAGGGTCTATTCGGACCTCCTGAACGCGATCACCGAACTGAACCTTGCCGGAGGGGACTCCTACAAGATGGACATTGCCAAGAAGAACCTGGCCCTGGCCCTCAACCGCCTGAACCTCATTGGCAGCATCGGGGTCCTGAAAAGCACGAACGACCTCCTTGATTTTTTGAACGAGCACAAGGACAGGGAGTTCGATACCCTGCGCCTCCATAATATCCTCAACACACTGGTCATTGAAGCCCGCCGGGATCTCAACCCGGCCCATGCCCGGAAGGTCGAGGAAGCGCAGGTCCGGTACCGCTTCTTCGCCCCGCCGCGGAACCAGTAATACCTCTTTTTTGGCTGGAACCGGAATTATTCGGGATTCACAGTCTGTTTGATCGTTGCGGTTACGCGGAGGATATCAGCGGGATCTGATTCCTGCTTGATCTGGCTGGGGGGGTCGGAGGGTTAATTTAATTTTACCGGGAAAAGGCAGGGTACTGAAATCTTCTCCTGAAAATTTCTTTTTTTAATTGTCCGAATCCCTTATCCGGACAAATTTCCCCCTCTGACCCCCCACAAGTTCCAGGATTTTTTGATTAAATCCTGCAAATTTTACATCGGAGAATCATGGGCGTGGTGTTTTTTTTGCTGTGGGGGGTCGGAGGGGGAAAAAAGATGCGGGTGGTGCTGACCGGGTGCGAGAATCGGAAACACAGCCCACAAGAATGTCCTGAAAGATTGACTGACTCCAGAGGGAATTTTAGCTCAAATCCAATAATCCTGATGGGAATCGTCGCAATTGTTTCGGGAAAAATCCAGACGTAAACGTCCTATTGTAAGCGCCCCGTCTCCCACTGGGGCAGGGTCGGCGTAACGGGGACTTCCTGCGGCCCTCTCAAATCAGCTCTTTCCCGGTCACAAACTCTTTTTGCCACCACTCCGACATTGGTATCACAGGAGAGCGAATGGCAGCCATGAAAAAAGAGATCGTAGTTGGTGTGACGGGTGCGAGCGGGGCGATCTATGCCCGCCGCCTGCTCGAGGTGCTCTGCAAGGATGCTAAGGTCCACATCATTGTCTCGGATGTTGCGGCAAAGATCGCAGCCCACGAGGGCGTCTCGTTCAAAGGCCTGAATGCCGAATACCATGAAAACGACAAGCTCTTTGCCTCGATCGCCAGCGGGTCGTACAGGTATGACGGCATGGTCGTGATCCCGTGCAGTTCCAAGACCCTTGCAGCGATCGCGAACGGGTACGCCGATAACCTGATCACCCGCACCGCGGATGTCTGCCTCAAGGAGCACCGGACCTGCATCCTTGTCACCCGCGAGATGCCGCTCTCGAAAATACACCTGAAGAACATGCTGGCTGCCGAGGAAGCGGGCGCAACGATCATGCCGGCAAGCCCCGGGTTCTACAACCGGCCGGAAACAATCGACGATCTCGTGGACATGGTGGTTGCCCGTGTCCTGGATCATCTCGGGGTCGAACACAAACTGGGGCAGCGCTGGAGTGGTTACGATGCGTGAATTTATCGAAACAATGCGGAAGGCCGGACTGGTCACTGACGTGAAAAAGGAGATGCCTGCCGATATGAAGGCAGCAAAGATGGCAGCGGGGACCGACAAGCTCCTCTTTTTCCATAACCTGGGCGGCCACCGGGCGGTCATGAACATGACCGCGAGCCGCAGGGCCATCTCCCTTGCCCTTGGTATCGATGAGAAGGAGATGGTGAAGACCCTTGCCGATGCGAAATTTGACGGGAAGGTCGTGGATGACGGGACGCTCCCGATGAAGAAGCCGGACCTCAAAAAGCTCCCGATCCTGCACCACTTCCCCAAGGATGCCGGCCGGTACATCACCTCCGGCATCGTCTTCTCCTGCTGGGACGGCGTGGAGAACGCATCGATCCACCGGATGCAGGTACTGGACGATCACCGGGTTGCAGCCCGGCTGGTCGAGGGCCGGCACACGCACGTGATGCTGAAGCGGGCCCTTGCAAAGGGAGAGAAGTTACCGATTGCGGTAACGATCGGTACGCATCCTGCGGTGACCTTTGCAAGCTGCACGCGGGTGCCAACCGGTATGGAACTCCCGTTCGCTGCGGAACTGATGGGCGGAAAGCTGAAGGTGAAGCGGTGCAAAAATGGCGTCCGTGTACCTGACGCGGAGATCGTGCTGGAAGGGTTCATCACGGCTGAACTTACCGAGGAAGGACCGTTTGTCGACATCACCGGGACCTATGACCCGGTCCGCATGCAGCACATCATCGAGTTCACCGGCATGTACACGAAGCCGGACTTCATCTACCACGGGATCCTGCCGGGTGGCGACGAGCATAAGATGCTGATGGGCGCTCCCTACGAGCCGAAGATCTACAAGGCCGTGGCGGGCGTGACCGAAGTCCGGAATGTTGTCCTGACCAAGGGCGGCTGCGGCTACCTCCACGCGGTGATCCAGATCAAAAAGAGCACGCAGGGCGATGCAAAGAACGCGATCATGGCAGCGTTTGCCGCCCACACCTCGCTCAAGCATGTGGTTGTCGTGGACGAGGACATCAATCCCGAAGATCCCCATGACGTGGAATACGCGATCGCGACCCGGGTAAACGGCGACCGGGACATGATGGTGATCACCGGGGTCCGGGGCTCATCGCTCGACCCGTGCCAGCTCGATGACGGCACCAACGTGAAGATCGGGGTCGATGCAACGATGGTGCTCGGGCGCGAGGCAGATTTCTCACGGGCCACGTGGTGAACGTAATGCAGCTCGACCGTGACGACGAACAGGTCCTTGCCGGCGAGCAGGGTGAGACAAAGCAGAAGATGCTTGAGCTCCTCGTTGCTCTTGGGAAAGTTTTTGGCGCCGAACGACTCGTCCCGATCAAAAGTGCCCAGGTAAGCGGGGCGTCCTACAAGACGATCGGGAAGTACGGCCTTGAGTGGCTGAACAGCCTTGATGCGAAAGCCGTTGTCCCGGCGGTGCTGAATCCCATCGGCATGCCCCGCACCCGCTGGCAGGAGATGGGTGTGGATCCGGTCTTTGCGAAAAACCAGGAAGCCGTTGTCGCTGCCTATGCCCGGCTCGGGATTGCGCTCGAATGTACCTGCACGCCGTATTACCTCCGCGAGACCTCGTACGGCGACCACATCGCATGGTCGGAATCCTCCGCGGTCAGTTATTCCAATTCAGTGATCGGAGCCCGGACCAACCGCGAGGGCGGGCCCGGGGCCCTTGCCGCCGCACTCGTGGGAAAAACCCCCTGCTACGGGCTCCACCTTGCCGCGAACCGGAAACCGCATGTGGTCATCGATGTGCAGATCGAGACCCGGGACTGGACGACTGCCGATTACGGGGCGCTCGGGTATTATGCCGGGAAACTTGTCGGGAACAGGATCCCGTTCTTCACCGGCATCCGCCCGGGACGCGACCAGCTCAAGGCGCTTGGGGCTGCGATGGCCGCGACGGGTGCCGTTGCCCTGTACCATGTCGGGGATGTTACACCGGAAGCGCAGAAAAACCGGTTTGATGTAAAGGGTCTTGAGAAGATACCGGTTGAGCGAAAAGAGATCGCAGCAATCTTCAAAGAGACCCCGGTCGATGCCGTAGCACTCGGCTGCCCGCACTGCTCTCCCGAAGAACTGGGAAACCTTGCCCGGCTCATTGCAGGAAAGCAGGTAACCAAACCCCTCTATGTCTTTGCATCGCAGGGTGTGATCGATGCCAACCGGAAGTCCGTGGATACTATCGAGAAGAGCGGGGCAAAGGTCTACGCCGATACCTGTATGGTCGTCTCGCCGGTCATGGAACGGTACAAGGGTATCATGGTCAACAGCGGAAAGGCGCTCGCGTACGTGCCGGACATGTGCGGGGGAGCCGCCCGGATCGGGACAACGGAAGAGTGCGTGAAAGTGGCGACGGAGCAGGAACGCTGATAACCGCGGAAAATCCTTACAGCATGTCCCGGACCATTGTGTCACGTCTGATTATTTCCGTTGGTACATCAATTCCAGCTCTCCGGCGCGTGTGAAAAAATCCGAACCGTTCCGGCCCTGGCTCTGCAGGATATCCTGCAGGACTTCGTTACTCTTCTCTGCATCGATAACCGGGGTACACGGGTCGGATCCTGCCCTGTGCTTGTGTGTGCCCCCGCTATTATGCGCATCGCATTCTGACAGGTGCTGGCACCGGGCGCAGTCAAAGATTGTTTTTGTTGTCATGATGGTGATGATGCCAGTAATCCCGGGAACAATAATAAATTGAGAACATGCAGGAACTCGTATATTTACCGATGATCAGGATAATCTGAACTCATGAGTGAGAGGTATCCGGCCGCATAAAAGAAAAAATCCCCCACCCCGGATAAACGAGATTCTTGTTATATGAGCGCCAGCAGGATCTTTTTGATCTCGGCCACCGCCTCCGGTGACGGATTGTGGCCCGGGCTGACCCCTTCGCCACAGGACAGGATCCTGCGGACCATCTCCAGCTGCACCTTACCGAACGGTATCCCGTCCCATTGCTTCTGGTCGATCGTGTTCCACGTGCACTGCAGCACATGGCCAAGGATTATGATCTCCTCCTCCTTCAGCGACCGCCATTCAGGTCCCAGCGCTTCCTGCACCAGCTTCACCGCATGCTCCACCCGTTTCTCGCGGTGGACATGGTACAACCGTCTCCCAATCTCTGCCTGCGTTACATCCGGCATCTTCTTTGCCTCCCCGTACACCCCTGCGGGTATGAGGAGTCAGTCCGTTTTCCCGGACTTATATTTTACGGCATGCTGCAGAAGCCGTTCTCCCGCCCGGCCCGGCTGATTCTCGTTGGAGAGCTAGGTTTATCATCCGGCACCCGTATAGATTCAAAAAAGTATGTCCCCCGCGACCGAGGATAACCTGGGGAGACGCCGTTTCCAGCTCCACCGGGACAAGGCAGTCGAGCAGTCACTCGAGAAGATACGACGCGCTCCGGACTCCGGGTGGGAGTCCCTCACTCCTGAACAACGCGCCCGGCTCAAGGGAGTCCTCGCCGAGATCTGGGAGAACTGTGAACGCGGGCGCTGGGAGCAGTACTGTTTTTCAACCATCACAAGATCCGACATCCTGCAGCTGATCACCCTTGCAGATGAGGTGCAGGCACGGCACCGGCAGATCAGCGATGCCCGCGGGGACTACGAAGCCATCCTGCTCTCCTGTGGCATGGGGAACCGGCCGAAATAACCCGGCCCCAGTCAGCTTCCACCTCCATAGATTAATATAAGGGAACTCCGTTAGGTTCTATCATCAGGAGAGTGTAGTAAATGGTCGGTTGGGAAGTTCCCATCGGAGCCGCCATCGCATTTGCCGGTGGCGCTATCGGTACAGGCTGGGCACAGTCACGAATCGGTGCGGCAGGAGCAGGGGCGATCGCCGAGCGCCCGGAGACATCGGGTTCGATCATTATCCTTGAAGCCATCCCTGAGACGCTTGTTATCTTAGGGTTTGTCGTTGCAGCGATGATCCTGCTGATGACAGAATAATGCGGATAGCCTCAGTACCGCAGCCCCTCATGGGGAGGGGAGAGCGGTGCCGGAACACCCGGGATGGTGATCTGACGTGGCGTACGAAGACCTGCTGAAATCGGTTGAAGAGAGTGCTCACGAGAAGGAACTGGAACTCCGGAACAGGGAAGCGGCTGCTGTTGAGGAGATAAAGGCCCGCGCAAAGAAGCAGGCCGGGGCGGTCCGGCAGGCCCATCTCGAAGAGGCCAATAAGTCCGTTACAACAGAACGGAACAAACTGCTGTATCTCACGAAAGCGGAGAACAAGGAACTTTTAATCAAAACCCGGGAGACCGTATTCGAACGGGCATTTGCCGAATCAGAAGCCCGGCTCAATGCCCTGCGGTCCGACCCGGAGTATCCGGCAGTTTTTGAAAACCTCATGAAAGAGGCGGCCGGCAGCCTGGGGGACGTGGCGTTCGTGGTCCATATCGATCCGCGGGACGAGGCGCTCTGCAAAAAAACCCTTGCTGCGCTCAGGTTGTCCCCTGAGATCCGTACCGACATCACGACCGCGGGTGGCGTGGTTGCAAGCCTGCCCGACAATTCCGTGGTCATCTCCAACACGGTCGAGTCCCGCCTGCTGCGGGTAAAAGAGCACAAGAGAAAAGAGATTCATGCCATCCTGACCGGGGCGTGACCATGGACTACGGGTACATCAACGCACGGATGCGGGGGATGAAGAGCCGTCTCCTCACCCACCATGCACTTGATGACCTGATCATGAGACCCGATCTCGAAACGCTGATTACCGACCTCGAGAACAGCCCGTACCGGGACGATATCATCGAAGCAAAAGGCCGGTCGTCCGGGATTGATTGCGTTGAGACCGCCCTCCGGCAGAACTTTATTAAGACATTCCGGAAGATCCAGACCTTTACCCGGCAGGAAGAAGAGGCAAAGCAGTATATCATCATCTTCCTGCACCGCTGGGATGTTCAGAACATCAAGACGATCCTCCGCGGCAGGAACATCCATACAACGAACGAGGAGATCCTCGAATGTCTTGTGCCGGCCGGAGAGCTTGACGAGGTCACATTAAAGGAACTCCTCAAGCAGCCCGACGTAAAGGCGGTCATCGACCTGCTTGCAACCTGGCGTATCCGGTATGCGAAACCCTTAACGGGGTCCTTTGCCGAATTTGTAAAAACCAAGGATCTCGCGGTCCTCGAATGTGCGCTCGACCGGTATTATTATGCCGATGCCCTTGCTTCGGTGAAAGCCCCGACTTACAACAACAACCTTATCCGGGACCTCCTCGCCCTCGAGGTCGATGTGGTGAACTTAAGAACAGTCCTCCGGATGGTCCGGGACCGCGTGGACCCGGCCGATGCCGAGCGGTACATCATCGCAGGCGGCAGGGAATTTGACCTGCGGAAGCTCCGGCACCTCCTGACGCTCACATCCATTGAGGACGTAGTAAAAGCACTGGTCGCGACCCGGTACCGTTTTCTCTCAGGCATTCCCGAATCCGCGATCCGGACCCAGAAGATCTCGGTGATAGAAAAGGAACTTGAGCGGTACCTCATCAAAAAAGGCGTGGGAGCGTTCCTCCTTGATCCCCTGAGCGTCGGGTCGGTCATCGGCTACTTCTGGGCCAAGTACAACGAGATCACGAACATCCGGATCATCTCCCGGTGCAAGACCGCAGATTTCCCTGTCGAACACCTCAGGGAGGAGCTGGTGTATGTTTAAGTTCGTTGTCGTCACCGACCGTGACCGGGCATCCGGGTTCCGCCTTGCGGGTGCCGAGGTGATCGAGGCGGCGAATGTCGCGGAGGCCCGGGCCCTGATCCCCCCGCTGCTCTACAAGGACGACATCGGCATCGTCGCCGTCAACGAGGAGTACATGCTCTCGCTGGACGAGAAAGTGATGGACCGGATCGAGAAGATGCACCGCCCGCTCATCATTCCCCTCCCCTCGAAATCGAAGGAGATCGACCGGCGGACATATATCGAACGGCTCTTGAAAAAAGCAATCGGGTACAACATCGTTTTGAAGAGGTAAGCTCATGATCACGGGAACAATCTTACGAATCTCCGGCCCGGTCATCATCGCCCGCGGTATGAAAGGGTCGAAGATGTATGACGTGGTGAAGGTTGGCGATGAAGCCCTCCGGGGCGAGATCATCCGCCTGGAAGATGAGGATGCGGTCATCCAGGTGTACGAGGACACGACCGGCCTCATGATCGGCGAACCGGTCGTGAACACGGAGCTGCCTCTCTCTGTTGAGCTCGGGCCGGGCCTCCTCTCCTCGATCTATGACGGTGTCCAGCGCCCCCTCCCCGTACTTATGCAGATGAGCGGCGACTTCATTGCCCGCGGGATTTACGCTCCTGGTCTTAGCCGGGAGAAGAAGTGGGAGTTTGTTCCCACGGTCAAAGCCGGCGACACGGTTATCGCGGGCGATATCATCGGGACCGTGAAGGAGTTCCACTTCGAGCACCGGATCATTGTCCCGCACGGTGCGGCGGGGACGGTGACGGACATTAAAGCCGGCTCGTTCACCGTTGAGGAGACGGTCTGTACCCTTGACCAGAAGACGAATCTTCCGATGATGCAGGTCTGGCCGGTCCGGATCCCCCGGCCCCACAGGAAGAAACTGGACCCGGTCCTCCCGCTCATCACCGGACAAAGGGTCTTTGACTGCATCTTCCCGGTGGCGAAGGGCGGTACGGCAATGATCCCGGGGGGATTCGGGACCGGCAAGACCGTCTCGGAGCAGACGCTCGCCAAGTGGTCCGATACCCAGATCGTGGTGTATATCGGGTGCGGCGAGCGGGGCAACGAGATGACCGATGTACTCGCCGAGTTCCCCGAGCTCGTGGACCCCCGGACGAACCTCCCCTTAATCGAGCGGACGATCCTGATCGCCAACACCTCCAACATGCCGGTGGCTGCCCGGGAGGCTTCCATCTACACGGGAATCACGATCGCCGAGTACTTCCGGGACATGGGGTACGATGTGGCCCTGATGGCCGATTCGACGTCCCGGTGGGGCGAGGCGCTCCGTGAAGTCTCCGGCCGGCTCGAGGAGATGCCGGGCGAGGAAGGGTATCCTGCCTACCTCGCAACAAGGCTCTCGGCCTTCTATGAGCGGGCGGGAAGGGTGATCTGCATGGGGAGCGAGGAACGGAACGGGTCGGTCACGGTGGTCGGTGCGGTCTCGCCGCCCGGCGGTGACTTCTCCGAGCCGATCACGCAGAATACCCTGAGGGTGGTCGGCACGTTCTGGGCGCTGGATACGAACCTCGCCTACCGCCGGCATTTCCCCTCGGTCAACTGGATCAAGAGCTATTCACTCTACCTTGATTCCATCGGGGACTGGTACGTGGAGAATGTTGCACGGGACTGGCGGGAGCTGCGGGAGAAGGCAATGTACCTGCTCCAGAAAGAAGTCGAGCTGCAGGAGATCGTGCAGCTGGTCGGTCCCGACGCCCTTCCTGAGAGCGAGAAGGCTATCCTCGATGTGACCCGGATGATCCGCGAGGACTTCCTCCAGCAGAGCGCCTACAGCGATACCGACTCGTTCTGCCCGGTGGAGAAGCAGTACCTGATGCTCAGGGTAATTATGGGATATTACGAGAACGTGAATGAAGCCATGAACCGGGGAGTCTCGCTCCGGCAGATCCAGAACCTCCCGCTCAAGGCGGGTATCGGGAGGATGAAGGACGAACAGGATATAGAAGTCATTCGGAAGATGATGGGGGATATCGGGCAGCAGATCGCCGGCCTGGGGGTGGAGAAATGAAGGAAACTTCTCTTGTCACCCGGGAATACCGGACTATAAATTACGTCTCGGGCCCCCTTGTCTTCGTCGAGAACGTTAAGGGTGCCTCGTATGGCGAGATGGTGAAGATCCGGCTCCGCAACGGCGAGGAGCGGACCGGCCAGGTGCTGGATATCTCGGAAGAGCACGCGATCATCCAGGTCTTCGAGGGCACGCGGGGGATTGATACGGAAGCGACCACGGTCCGGTTCATGGGGGAGCCGGCCCGGATCAATGTCTCGCTCGACATGCTGGGCCGGGTCTTTACCGGCGTGGGAAAGGCCCGGGACGGCCGGCCGGACATTATCCCCGAGGCGGTGCTCGATATCGCGGGCATGCCGATCAACCCTTCAGCCCGCGACAAGCCGGCCGATTTCATCCAGACCGGCATGTCCGCCATCGATGGGCTTGACACGCTGGTCCGCGGCCAGAAGCTGCCGATCTTCTCCGGTGCGGGGCTCCCGGCAAGCAAGCTCGCTGCCCAGATCGCCCGGCAGGCGAAGGTGCTGGGCGAGGGGGAGCAGTTCGCGGTGGTCTTCGTGGCGATGGGTATCACTCACAAGGAGGCCTCGTTCTTCCAGCGGGATTTCGAGCGGACGGGTGCGCTCGACCGCGTGGTCTTCTTCATGAACCTTGCCGACGACCCGACGGTCGAGCGGCTCGCCGCCCCCCGGTGCGGCCTTGCGGTGGCGGAGTTCCTTGCCTTCACCCACAACCTCCACGTGCTCGTTATCCTGACGGATATGATCAACTACTGCGAGGCCCTCCGGGAGATCTCGACCGCCCGCGAAGAGGTGCCCGGCCGTCGGGGCTATCCCGGCTACATGTACACTGATCTCTCCACTATCTACGAGCGTGCGGGAAGGCTGAAAGGCCGGAAAGGGTCCATCACCCAGATCCCGATCCTGACCATGCCCGACGACGACATCACCCACCCGGTCCCCGACCTGACGGGTTACATCACCGAGGGTCAGATCGTGCTCTCCCGCGACCTTTTCCGCCGGGGTGCCGACCCTCCGGTCGATGCCCTGCCCTGCCTCTCCCGGCTCATGAACCTCGGGATTGGCCCGGGGAAGACCCGGGAAGACCACCGGGGCGTTGCCGACCAGCTTTACGCCAGTTACGCGTACGGCCGCGACCTCCGCCGGCTCGTTGCGATTGTCGGGGAGGAAGCCTTAACGGAACTGGATAAGAAGTACCTGAAGTTTGCCGACCGGTTCGAGAAGGAGTTCATCACGCAGGGTGACGATGACCGCTCGATCGAGACCACGCTTGGTATTGCATGGGACCTGTTTTCCCTCCTGCCCGAGGACGAGCTGAAACGGATAAAACGGGAGTACATCGCGAAGTACCACCCTGCCCACGCAAAGCCCGTCCTGGAGTGAACCATGGAGCAGGTCAAGCCCACCCGGATGGAGCTGATGAAGAAGAAGGCCCAGATACGGCTTGCCGAGCAGGGCCGTGACCTCCTGCGGGAGAAGATGGATGCCCTGATCCAGGAGTTCTTCAAGATCCTCTCCACGGTATCCGACTCCCGGGACGAGCTCGAACTGATCTCGCAGGCTGCCGACCAGGCGCTCCTCATTGCGCAGGCGACCGATGACCTCGTCACCCTGAAGTCCGCGGGGCTTGCCACCCGCCGCTCGATCACGGTAGGGATCAGCGGCAAGAACATCATGGGCGTCCCGGTTCCCGTCATCGAGAAGAAACGGATCTCCAAGAGCATGCTCGAACGGGGCTACGGCGTCATCAGCACGAGTGCCCGTATCGACGAGACAGCTGAGCGGTACGAGGCGGAGATCGACCTGTTGATCAAGCTTGCCGAGACCGAGACCGCGATGCGCCGGCTCGGCTCCGAGATCCAGATGAACCGGAGGCGGGTGAATGCCCTTGAGCAGATCATGATCCCCGAGCTGAAGAGCCAGGCGAAGTTCATCAAGAATGCTATCGAGGAGCGGGAGCGGGAGGACCTGTTCCGGTTGAAGAAGGTCAAGAGTATCCTTGAGCGGAAGAAGAAGAAGGTGAAGGAGAAGAAAGCGATGGAGAGGAAGGCGGCGGGGAAGATGGTTACGAAGAATTAATGAGTGTAATCTGAGCCTGTCCAATTAGGATTTTCGCATAAAAAAGCATCTGAATTTTTCTGAACCGCGGGAAATTAAAACCCGTGACGCCAAACCAGAATCCCATCGGGCAGATTTCGGTACATTTATATACTCCTCCGTCATGCCCTCATGGTTTTCGTAATCGAAGAAACCCGTGGGCTCACATCACGTGAGATAGCATCGAACAGAATACCGGTCAGCCAGTATCTCCAACATATCGATTGGTACTTTTTAGTCCAGTATGTAGAGCGCAATTGCTACAAGGGGGGAGGGAATCATTTTCGGTATGATCCCCTCCTGATGCTCAAACTTGTAGTGGTGAAATTCTATCGTCAACAATCGTACCGGGACACATTATCATCCCTCAGTGACGAAGACTGCCGCTACCTTGGTTTGCCCTGGAATGGCAACGGATTTGCGTATCCGGCACCATCCACACTCCATTATTTCGTTAAATACCGACTTAAAGAGGAAGGGTTTGAGATGCTTATGAAGATCATAGGGCAACGATTCTGCCGGGATTCCGGCGAAACCGTCGCGATTCTGGATTCAACACCGGTGGAAGCATCACGATATGATCACTATGCAGAGTTCAATCCCCACTACCGATGCAAGATGTATAAGGCACATATTTTTCATCTTGGCAATTTCCCGGTGTTCTGTAGTTTTTCCGGTGGAACAGAATCTGATTCAACCTTTGCTCCCGACCTGATTAAAGGCGTTGAACCGATGAAACCGAAGATTACTGCGGTATTTGCTGATGCAGGATATGATGCATTCGAAATCCATGCGGATATCTTTCACTACCTCCATGCAAGACCGTGCATTGACTGGCGTGAAAATGCCGTGAGCCAAATCGAGGGTACCGTTAACCGGATCGATCACTGGGTAAACAAAATGTGGAAACTGGGTGGATCAATGCATGACACTCTTGAGAAAAAACTTGAATTCCTTTACAAACACGGTCGAGCTGAACAGGTCGGTATGTATCTGAGAAACCGGAATCTTGAAGACCCGGATTTTGATGCGGCCTATGCTAAACGTACCGATTGCGAGCGGACTCATAATCATATCAAATCTTTGGTGAAGTTTGATGTCCGAAAAGTCTGTAACGCCAGTAAACGGCTCTACATTCTGGCCAATTTCGTGGTTTATCAGATCCTGCTTCTCGGCCATCTGCAAAATAAAATTATCCCGGTTCAGCAGTTCTCCCATTATTTCTGAGTTCCTGATTGTTTGGCCCCAGTAGTTCCGGCCTTCGATAGAGCGGAGCCTCTGTGATTCTGTCCAAGACTGACTCAGTATTGGCTGATTTCCATCGGCGTTATTGACAATATGCGCGGAAATCCATGTTGGCTGATGTAAGTCCGGTAAGTTGATCGCGTTCACCAGTCTCTTCTTGCGGGGCGGTCCAACAATTTATCGGGATCGTTGGACCGGCTCGATCCGGGTCCGTACGGGAATCGTACGGTTTAACTCTTCATATGCCGACATTTTCGTAATGTTCAACATCGACATCCCGTTTACGATAAAAAAGATCCCGGCAAAGACCGTCATCGGGATAGCCCGGCGCACATCCAACGCTGACGGCAGGAGTATGAAGGATATTCCAGCAACGTGGACGGATTTCCTGCAGCAGAACGCTGCTGCAAAGATCAAGAACCGCGCCGTCCCTCCCACGATGTATGCCGTGTACTCGCATTACGAAAGCGACTGGATGGGTGAATACGCGTACATGATCGGCTGCGGGGTGACCCGGGCCGGAACGGTTCCGGAAGGTATGGAGGTAAGAAAAATCCCTGCCCAGACGTACGCGGTCTTCAATGCCAAAGGCAGGATGCCGGACGAGGTCGTTGCTGTCTGGAGCATGGTCTGGTTATCTGAACTCCCCCGGACGTACACGTATGATTTCGAGGTGTACGACAAGCGGTTTGCAAACCCGAAACAAAAGGAAGTCGATATCTGTATCGCGGTGGATCCCAAGAAGATGGAAGCAGCACAGCAGGCTGAACAGTAAATCCCTAGTCCTTTTTTCGTATTCCTTTACCTCCAACCATTCATACGAGCGCAGGTACCAGCGTCAGGAGCAGGCATACCCCCACGGGGATCAGGAGATTGTCGTCAACGGGTGAGAAGAGTTCGATGATCCCGGTAATGACAGATACAACAACCGCCCCGGGCAGGGAGAGGAACGGGACGAGGGCAATCACCGTCACGGCTATACCGGAGAGAGTCCCCTCCCAGGACTTCCCGTTATGGATGCGGTGCCTGCCGAACTGCACACCAACAAGTGTTGAAATACTGTCAAGGACCGAGAGGGCAACCAGTGCCGGTACAACGACAGCAACCGGAAAGATGATGATGCAGGCAAGGGCGCTTACGGCAAAGAAGAACGCCCCTTTCCCCGGCAGGGGATCGCACCGGTCCCCGTACTGCACGAGCGGGGACAGAACCGGAATCGTATACCCGCGGAGGATGAGGTCTACGAGGAACACCCCGACCAGAAGGCCCCCGGCCATGAAAGCAATGACAATGCCACGATCAACGAAATAGACAAGGGCAGCGATGGCAAGGCCGAAAACAAGGTGAATGAGCTGGCGGACGATCTCCCTCATGACGAGTCCCCCGCCCGGGATGTGTCCGGCTGCCCTGATCCTGACCGGTTGTCAAGGGGGATCGAGACCTGCCACGGGCCGGTGATCCCGTTCACCCGGGAAAAGGTAACAGATAACTCCCGGGATGTTTCCGGCAGGGGTTCAATATCCCAGTGAATGGACGTTGTATTAAACCTCTTACCCCCACCGGGCATGGTCCGGAGTGGCCGGCCGCCATCCACCCGCCATTCTGCGTTCGGGCTGGAGCCGATGGGGGGCATGGTCGTCACGACCGGGGCGGGGGATACTGAAGGCGATGACCCTGTGCCAACGCGGATCTTCGCAGCGCACAGTTCCGCTGTGCACGTGAGGGACTCGACCGTGACGGTCACACCGTTTGTTGTCGAGCTCCTGTTCACGCTGAATGTCCTGACAAGGGGATGGGCCGGCGGTTGGTATTCGTAAGGGGGGATTACTCCCTCACGATAGGGTATTGGTTTAACCGATGCAGCGATCTTCTCCAGCTCTTCCCGGGGCACTGAACCGGAGAGGCTGTAGCACCACCCGTCGCCTCCCCAGGAGAGTTCACCGGTCGCTCCCTTGTTCGCCAGCAGCGATCCCGCTTCAGCAACCCGGAATTCGGGTTTATCCGGGCAGGTCCTGACATCCCGGGACCGCTCCATAAGGGTCACCCACTCGTCCTCGCCCCGCTGGTACGTAAAAGAGCAATACCCATCATTACTTTGAGGGGCGATCAGGTATCCCTGCGCCAGCGTTCCGAAATAGAAGAAAAAGCCTTCCGGAAGATATGTTGGAATTGAGAGGGTCATGCCCGGGAGCTGGTCTTTTTGCATCTCCAGGTTTTTCTGCATGACAATAAGGGATGAGGTATACAGCGGGAGGTAGTGAGGGGGATGGCCCGCAGGTAATGGCACCGGCGTGGATGCGGCTTCCGGTGATGCAGCAGGTGGAGGGGTTCCCTGTTCAAGACACCCGGCTACTGCAATTATTGAGAGGATTATGTATACGAGAAAAAACTGCAGTAGTATCCCGGATCTTAGCCGCATGAAGATATCCCGGGTAATATTCAACAACGGTTATTAGAAAAGGCTTCGGGTTTGTTGCTGGCAGGCACGGCCATCTTTGCATGACTGCACGTGCGGGGACTGAACGGAAAACAGTATAACCGGCGAAGAAAAAAAAGTACGGCGATACCAGAGCTGGAACAGAGACGGGTTGCCTGGCGGATAGTCTCTCTCAGGACGATTCCTCCGTGTGCGAAGCGGCAGGGTGGCCGATATCGGAGCTGTCATGTAAGGGGATGGAGATCAGCCACGGTCCGCTTATCCCCTTCACACGGGTAAAATTCACTGCAAGCTCCCGGGAATCTTCCGGCAGGGGTTCGAGGTTCCAGGAGATAAGGGTTGATTCACCTTCCGGACGGTAACCGATGCTGGACATTTTCAGAAGAGGACGGCCGCCGTCCACCCGCCATTCTGCATGGGGATCGGGAGAGACCGGGGGCGATCTCCCCCCCGGGGGAGGTACAATATCCATTGGCGGCGAAGGGATACCAAGACGTATCACGGCCCTGCACTTTTTTGCAGTACAATCAAGGTATTCAACCGTGATAGTCACATTCTTCTCTGTTGAGCTCCGGTTGACGGTAATATTACGGATCAGCGGATTTTCCGGGGGCTGGTACTCGAAGGGAGGGGTGACGCCTTCGCGGTAGGGCATTCGTTGTACCGATGCGGCAACCTTTTCCAGTTCATCCCGGGATACCGTGCCGGAGAGGTTATAGCACAACCCGTCACGTCCCCACCACAGTTCACCGGCCCCTCCAATTGCTGCCAGTGCGGTTCCCGCGACAACAGCCCGGTATTCCGGCCCGTCATTACAGGATGTGGAGTTCCGGGACTGTTCCTTCAGGGTCAGCCATTCATCCTGACCGCGGTTGTAGGTGAAAGAGTAAGCTCCCTCATGTTCCGGCCATTCGTAGGAAGTCCGAGCCTCAGTACCATGATTAAAGATAAAACCGTCCGGAAGGTAGGCGGGAAGCGCGAGCGTTATTTCCGGCGCACGATCTTTCTGGATCGAAAGAAGCGAGGAAAAGATGTATGGCATGGGGGGATGGGTTGGAACTAACAGCACTGGCGTGGATATGTGTGCCGGTGATACAGCAGGTGGTGGTGTCCCCTGTTCAAGACACCCGGCCATCGCAACAAAGAGAAGGACGACGACAATAGCAACGCCCTGCAGACAGGTTACCCGGCTCATCCGCATGATAATATCCGAGGTAATATTTAACAATAATTATGTAAAAGTCTTTGGATCCCGATCTGCCGGGAGTGTCTGATCCGCGGATCGTGATCCCAGAACAATAACGGGCACTCTCACAGGGCAGGAGATTCCCCTCCGTCGATGCGGAAGGACCCGGGGGGCAGGGTAATCTCGAACCGGACCCCTTTTCCCGGAACACCTGTCTCGGAAATGGTCATACCCGTTACCGCGAGGATCTCCCGGGCGAGGAAGAGCCCCCAGCCGGTCCCTTTGCCATAACCGCGTTCAAAGATCTTCTCCTTGTCGGCGACCGGAATACCGGTGCCGTTATTTTCCACAAGGAGAAGCCCGGAATTACCGTGCTGCTGAAGGGAGATGGTTATCCCGGTCACGATCTCCCCGTGACGCAGGGCATTCTCAAACAGGTGATGGAATACCCGGTCGAGGAGCGGGTCGGCAAGCACACTGGCCGGCCCGGTCTCCGCGATGATCCTGACCTGGTTCAGCGTGAAGCCCTCGCTTACCCTGCTCACAAGGTTCCGGATATTCTGCCAGCGGGGGGGCTCGACGGCGATGTTCTGGTAGTCCTTGGCAAACTGGAACTGGCGCCGGATCTTGTCGAGCGCGAACTTCTCCTTCTCAAGGAAACTCCTGAATTTCGGGTCCTCAACCATCATGCCGAGCAGCTCGTTATACCCAACGATCGCGGTCATCTGGTTCAGGACATCATGGCGCGTAACACTGCCGACAATCTGGAGCTTCTTCTGCAGGAACACGACCTTTTTCTCAAGTTCGGCAATCGTCTTTTTATCATCCGCCTCCTGCGCTCCCGTACTGCCGGGTTCGCATGTTCTCTGGTCCTGCCCGTTTCCCTCCTGGTACATTCTCACTCCCTCGATGAACTGGCGGATGCTGTCCGGTTCCGGTAACCACAACTATTACCTGCACGATACTTTAGGGTTATCGTTTGGGTTTTTTGAATACAGGTGAAGGCGGGGTCAACATTCAAGAGAAAAGACGATCATCTCTTCTCATGCAGGACCGGCCCATCACATTCTCAAAAAACGTCTTTCTCCCGCTCACGACCGTCTGCCGGAACCGGTGCGGGTACTGCTGTTTCAGGACACCGGTCCAGGACGGCTGCCTGATGGCACCGGCAGAGGTTGAACGGACCCTGAAGAATGGTGCGGCGCTGGGGTGCACCGAGGCCCTTTTCACATTTGGTGAGCGCCCGGAAGAGGAGCCGGGCTTTTCCGCCATGATCCGGGCAGCCGGGTACCCGACCATTCTCGATTACTGCCAAGCAATGTGTAAGAAGAGCATTACATACGGGGTCCTGCCCCACACCAACGCCGGCATCATGTCCCTTGAAGAGATGGAGTGCCTTCGCCCGGTCAACGCAAGCATGGGGCTCATGCTCGAGACAACCGCACAGGTACCGGCGCACGCAACATCGAAAGGAAAGGAACCGGAAGTCCGGCTTGCCATGATCGAGGATGCCGGGAAACTGAAGATCCCGTTCACCACCGGTCTCCTGCTCGGCATCGGGGAGACGATGGCAGACCGGGAAGACTCCCTTTTTGCGATCCGTGATATTCACCACCGTTACGGGCACATCCAGGAGATCATCATCCAGAACTTCTGCCCTAAGCCCGGCACGCCGATGGCAGCCCACCCGGTCCCGGGGACTGACGAGATCTGCGTGACGATCCAGATGGCACGCGACATCCTGCCTGCGGATATCGCCATCCAGATCCCGCCCAACCTCATCGACGCTTCCTCGCTTCTCGGGTGCGGTGTCGATGACCTCGGCGGGGTCTCGCCGCTCACCATCGACTACGTCAACCCCGAACACCCGTGGCCGGCCGTGGAGGAACTCAAAAAACTGGCCGGCGCACGCGGGCTTCGCGAGCGGCTCTGCATCTACCCGCAGTATATTGAGAAGGGGTGGTACGACCCGGCTTTAGAACCCCTAATAAACCGGCTCGCACAAACAGTGTATGGAAGGCGCGGACCATGAAACAGGGAAAACTTCTCTACGCAGGCAAAGCCAAAACGGTATTCCGTACCGATAAAAAGGATACGCTCATTGTTGAATTCCGGGATGACATCACCGCATTTGACGGCGGGAAGAAGGACACGCTGAAGAACAAGGGAAGTTACAATGCCGGGGTCTCCGCTTTTTTCTTCGAGTACCTCGAAAAGCACGGCGTGAAGACCCATTTCATCAGAATGCTGGACGAACGCCGCATGGCTGTCAGGACGCTCTCGATGATCCCGCTCGAAGTGATTGTGCGCAATGTCGCAGCCGGTTCCATTGTCAGGAACTACCCGTTCAAAGAGGGGACAAAACTCGATCCCCCGGTTATCGTGATCGATTTCAAGGACGACTCGCGCCACGACCCGATGCTCAACGACGACCTGATCGTTGCCCTGAAGCTCGCTACTCCCGCGGAACTGACAAAGATCAAGAAGATTGCCCTTGAGATCAACCGTCTCCTCGTCACCCTCCTTGCAAAGCAGGGGATCCTTCTCGTGGACTTCAAGATCGAGTTCGGCCGCCAGGGGAAAACGATCTGTCTTGGCGACGAGATCAGCATGGACTCGATGCGCCTCTGGGACAAAAAGACAAAGGAGTCGCTTGACAAGGACGTGTACCGCTTCAACAAGGGCGACGTAATGGCAACCTACAACCTCGTTGCACAGCGGATCACAAAAAAGGAAAAGGCCGCACGCCCGGCAGTCGCGAAGAAAAAGCCGGCAGCACAGAAGAAGGAGAGCGGGTCCAAAAAGCCGGTTGTGAAATCAAAGGCTAAAAAACGGTAAGTATGGATAGTAAAAAGACAGGGATGCGATCGCAAAGACTAATGTCCCGGATGCATACACTATTTTGACAAAACCAACCCGGACCGATACCATGACTGATACAGTACCTGAAGAAGCGGAAATGCTGAAATGGGCCAGAGGCTATGCACAGAAACATGGCTGGGTCCTCAACCAGGATGAGAAACAACTGGGTACCGTCATCAGGGGCCTTGTACGCAACAAGACCAAGTTCGGGCACCCCTACTGCCCCTGCCGGCTCAGGAGCGGGGACGAGGAGAAGGACCGGGCCATCGAATGTCCCTGTGTCTATCATAAGGCCGAGGTGGAAAACCAGGGCGCCTGCCACTGCAACCTCTATTTCAAGAAAGCCTGATCTTTCTCGTATGGCCGGTCCCTCACACCCTGCTCTGGATATATTACGAGGACTCTCCCCGGTGACCGGACCGGAGCCCCGTGTCCTCATTCTCGGCAGTTTTCCCAGTGTCCTTTCCCTTACCCATAGCGAGTATTACGGCAACCCGCGGAACCGTTTCTGGGCGATCATGGAAGAGCTCTTCGGCATCCCTGCAACACTCCCCTACCATGAACGATGCCTGCGTCTCACCCGGGAGGGAATCGCTCTCTGGGACGTGGCAGATGCCTGTTCCCGCCCGGGAAGTGCCGACAGCCGGATCCGGGATCCCGAGCCCAACGATATTGCAGGATTTGTCCGGGCACACCCGTCAGTCCGGCTCGTAGCCCTGAACGGGAGCACGGCGGGCCGCCTCTATCATCGCTTCGCGGAGGTTCCGGGGATTCCTACGGTTGTTCTGCCTTCCACGAGCCCGGCGAATGCCGCGGTACCGTTTATTGAGAAGGTCCGGCAGTGGGAGATCGTAAGAACGACCTGCGTACGGAATGAAAAAAGATAAGAGGAATCTTACTATCGGTCCATCCGGAACTTCAGGAATACTACGTGGTAGATCGCATAGAACCCGCAGATAACTGCCACAACATACGCGGCAACTGCCACCCAGCCAATCTGGTTTGGCAATTCGGTGGGGGGGATTACCTGCAGCACGAGCGATGATCCCACCACGAGCGAGGCCACGACCATCCCGACCATGAGCTTGTCGGCAGCCTTGTCGAGCGCCATCTGCAGTTTCTGGATATCCGTGTCCACGATCTCGAGCTTGAACGTGCCCGTCGAGAGACGGCGCAGCATCAGGTTGAGGTTGCGGGGCATATCGAGAAGGGCATCGGCCGAGTCAAGGAGCGTTGTCGAAGCCCGCTTGATGTAACCCGCGGAGAGTGTGTTGGTATCCGCAAGCTCGGTGAGATACGGGGTGGTCTCCTTGCCGAAATTGAACTTCGGGTCGAGCCGGACACCGATATCCAGCACCATCATGAAGACTTTTAAGAGGAGCATCAGGTTCATCGGCACTTTAAGCTGGTATCTCCGCATCGAATCGGTGAGCTCGGTGACCACGAGCGGAAAATTCAGCTGCCCGACGTCGTCCCCGCCGCCACCGAAATCGTGCATCATGATGTAAAGGTCGTCCCGGAGCAGCTCGCGGTTCTCTTCCGCAATCACGATACCGAACCCTTCAAGGGACCGCAGCATCAGGTCGATATCGTCGTTCACGAGCGCAAACAGGAGATTGATGAAGTTCTGCCGTTTCTCCGGCCGCAGGATGCCGACAATCCCGAAGTCCAGGAAGGCGATGTCTCCCTCTTTTGTGATGAGCAGGTTGCCCGGGTGGGGATCGCCATGGAAGAACCCGTCCTTGAAGATCATCTGGAGGTAGGCATGAAACCCCCGTACGCCAATAGCGTGCGGGTCAAGGCCCATCTTCTCGATGGCTTCGACATCATCGATCCGGACCCCCTCGATAAATTCCATGACCAGGACCTTGGGCGACGTGAACTCCCAGTAGATCTTCGGGAACCGGATACCCGGCATATCCCGGAAATTGCGTGCCATCCGGTCCGCGTTACGGCCGTCACGGGTAAAGTCGAGTTCCTTGACAATCTGGTGGGCGAAATCATCGACCATGCCGGTCGGGTTGTACAGGCGGGTCTCGGGAAAAACAACCTCTATGCGATCGGCAAGCGACTGCAGGATACTGAGATCAGTCTCGATGATCTCAGCGATACCCGGGCGCTGGACCTTGATCGCGACCGGGGTCCCGTCAGTGAGACAGGCACGGTGGACCTGCCCGATCGAGGCGGATGCGACCGGGATCTCATCGATACTGCTGAACCAGAGATCGATGTCCGGGCAGTTCTCCTCGAGCATTGCACGGACTTCCGTGTAAGGGATAGGTTTTGCATGGTCCTGCAGTTTCTTGAGCTCTTCGATTAGCTCAGGCGGCAGCAGTTCCGTTCTCGTGCTTATGATCTGCCCGAATTTCACAAACGTAGGGCCGAGGTCCTCGAGAGCAAGCCGCATCCTCTCATAGACCGTGGAGGTTTCCAACGCTTTCCCTTTTTTCTGCGGGGTCGGGAGCCGGAAACGGGCCCTTCCGGGGAAAAGCCGCTCCATACCGATGCCAAAGCCATACTGGCCCAGCACGTCTATGATCTGCGCATACCGCCTGATACTGGAGACCATAAATACTGGTACGTTGTTGTGCTACTTAATGCGTGCTTTCTTTCGGCATTTTTTAAAAGGAGGCCGTCAGCAGGACTTCAGGCTTTTTCAAAGACCACGATCCGGTTGGTGTTGGTCCCGGACGCCATATTGTCCACTCCCCAGATATTCGAGGTCTTGGTGAAGTGCTGCTGGTTGATAATGACACAGGGGCAGGAGAAACCGGCTGCAATACCGAGCGGCACGACATGCTCCTCGAGCCGGATCGTCCTCTTCCGTACTTCCCCGACCTCGAACGCCACGAAGCCCCCGGGACGGGTGATGCGAAAGAGCTCATCAAACACCGCTCCCATGACCCGGGTCCATTCCCCGATAGTTCTGGCCATGGTGATCTGCCTGCCAATGCTCTCCGCTTCAATCCCGTTGAACCAGCACCGGAGCCAGTTGTCGTCACGGTATTGCACGATATCGAGAAACGGGGGCGAGGTGACCGTGAGCTGGACCGAGGCATCCCTGATCCCGGGAGTGCTGCGGGCATCCCCGGTAAACATCATGGCTTTTTTCCCGGCACGCATGAGGTTTTTCGTTTCCCCACCGGATATCCCGCGGAGCAGGCTCTTTGTCTTGGTCAGGATGATCCGGTGAGTATCCCGGTATTCCGGTTCCTGCCGGCGTTTCAGGTTGATCCGCTCCTGGCTTTTCGCTGACACGGCCTGGTTGGGCGGGAGGGTATAGACCGAGAAGAAACCCTTCGAATGGCCGGTTAAGCGGTTTGTTGCCACCATCGCGATCCAGCGGTCGATCATATCATCCCGGCAGCCGGACTTTCGGTTCTGCAGGTAGGTCCTGATAGAGACGATCTCTTTCTCCGTATCGGGATGATAGAACATGGAGAGATCGATATCCGCCGGATCGTTTCCCTTTGGGATGGCAAGCAGGCGCTTTTCAACAGCGGAAAGATCGGGGGGGAAGAAGCGGGGTTCGGTCATGATCCGGGACAGGGGATTGGCATCGTTGGCAATCACGTCGCGGCCCATCAGCCCCGCTTCGAGGACCGTTGTGCCCCGGCCGCTGAACGGGTCGAATACAGTATCCCCTTTTCGGCTCAGGAGATCGATAAAAAACCGGGGCAGCTGGGGTTTGAAGCATGCACGATAGGAGACTTCGTGGATCGGGGCTGCCTGCCGCTGGCGGGACGTCCAGAACTCGTTGGTGAACTTCTTTGTCGTGCACTGCCCGTGGGTCACATCCTCCGAAATGGTGGGAAGATTGTCAGGACCGTGAAACGTTCTCAGATAACGGACCAGATCATCGCCAGCGGGAGGTGGGGAACCGGTAACCATGTCACATGGTAGGTTAGCGGATAAAGGGATAAGGGTGTATGAAGGAGATCCGGGGTCCGTTGCCCTTAACGATACCATGACCATATGGGAACAACAAGGACACCATAAGGAGAACTGCAGATGACACCGGAAGAGAAGGACGTCTCATACCCTCACGGCACCGGGCCGGAGTTCATGGAGAAGACAAAGTACCGGTTTATCGGGAAGAGCGACCAGCAGAAGGGTGTGCGCCAGCCCCCGCTCGAACTCCCGCCGGATACCGCCGCAGAGATCATCGGTCTCCCGGGGCCGGAGTCCCTTGAGATCCCTTCAACAGACCTCCGTACGGCCATTGAGCGCCGGCGCAGCATCCGCTCGTATGTCCACGAGCCAATCGCCCTTGAAGAACTCTCCTTCCTTCTCTGGTGCACGCAGGGAGTTCAGCAGGTCCATGGAGAGCAGATCACGCTCCGCACGGTCCCCTCGGCGGGAGCCCGGCACGCGTTCGAGACATACCTGCTGGTGAACGATGTAGAGGGACTCGGACCCGGCGTGTATCGCTACCTCGCTCTCACCCACCGGCTCCAGCGGGTGGATCCGGACCCCACGGTTGCCCACCGGATCACGAGTGCCTGCTTCGACCAGCAGTTCATCCTCCGGAGCGGGGTCACCTTCATCTGGACTGCGGTCCCGTACCGGATGACATGGCGGTATGGCGAGCGGGGCTACCGCGACCTCCACCTTGACGCAGGGCACGTCTGCCAGAACCTGTACCTGGCAGCAGAAGCCGTGGACTGCGGGGTCTGCGCAGTCGCCGCGTTTGACGATGACGCGATGAACGGTATCCTCGGGATCAATGGCTCCGACCAGTTCGTGATCTACCTTGCGACCGTGGGGAAAAAAGGCTGATGCGCAACCGGTAACCGGTCACGACGTGTGAGCGCCGGTTGCATCGAACGCGAGCGGGTACCTGACCGTGCCGGAAATACCGTCCAGTGCACCGCTCGCGAGCTGGAGTGCCATGAACGCTTCGTCCGGGCAGGGGAACGGGGCGTGGATCCCGAAGTCCCGTGCAACAGAAAACCCGAACTTCGGGTAATAGGTCGGGTGGCCGACAACGATAACGATCCGGTGCCCGAGCCGCTGGCATTCCTTGAGTCCTTCTTCAATAAGGGCAGCACCGATCCCGAGACACTGGAAGTCCTGGTGCACGGCGAGAGGAGCAAGAGCGAGCGCTGCGGTTTCAGCGGTATCCGAGACGATCGTTACCGGCGGGAACAGGATATGCCCGATGATCCGGTCGTCGGACACCGCCACGAGCGAAAGTTCATGGTCGTAGTCACCATCGTCACGGAGGGCGTTCACGAGCCGTGCCTCGCCATCCTGCCCGAATGCCTGGAGATTGACTTCAAAAATTGCGTCGATATCTTCGGGACGTTCCGGCCGGATAATAAATGAATCCATCCCTCTCTCTTGGACCGCTGAGGGTATAAGGAGATTTGAACCGGCCCGTGGGGATCCGCCCGGTGAAAGGGTGAAATACCGGGCAGCGCGAACCATTAGGTGATGAATTCCACCCTGCGGGCATACCTCGATCTCACGAGGCTGCAGTTCTCTTTTGCCTGGCCACTCCTCTTCTGCTCCGGTTACCTGCTGGCGACCATGAGTTACGGGGGATTTGAATGGCTCGTGCTTGCAAAAGTCGCCCTGATCGGCTTCTTCGGGTTCGAGGCCGGGCTTGTGCTGAACGATTACATTGACCGGGACGTCGACAAAAAAGACGTTGAGGGCCAGCTCACGAAATACTGGCGCCTCTCCGGCACCCGGCCCCTCCCGTCGGGGCTCATCGTGCCCACCCATGCCCTCATACTGTTCCTGATATGTGCGGGGATCGCTGCCGCTCTCATCGTGACCCTGCCCTATCCCCACTCGGTGTACGTGCTGCTCCTGGCGATGTACTGCTACGCGATGGAGATCTTCTACCAGAAAGAGAAGGGAATCCCGCAGGTGTTCCCGTTCCCCCAGATCATAGGCCGGACGGATTTTGCCATCTTCCCTGTCGCCGGATACATCTGCGCCGGGCTCCCGGATACCACGGCATTGCTGTACTTCCTCTTCTTCTACCCGTTTGCCCTTGCCCATCTTGGCGTAAACGACCTGATTGACGAGGCCAACGACCGTGTAAAGGACCTCCGGACAATCCCGACCATCTATGATGCGGAACGGACCAGGTACTGGATTGCCGGTTTCACCATTATCCATGCGATGATGGCATCCGTCTTCATCACCCGGCTGGGGCTGGTTGCACAGGCCGGCATCTGTGCAGGGTTTGCACTGCTCATCATCGCAAACATCGTGATCCTGAAGGAGAAGAC
>JBAZHD010000028.1:0-34511 GCA_041652515.1 Methanoregula sp. | reverse complement strand
TCCTTGGATGGCTGCTTTACTTCTGTATGATCCCCGTGTGGATGCTCTTTGTTTCACGCTACATCTGCCAGCTGTATGACAGCGCAGGTGCATAACTTAAACCATTTTTTTGACCTTTTCTTCAAAACATTTCCTTTATCCGTAAGATGAGTTTTTCATCTTGAACATCTGAAAATTTTACAGAAACGGTGATCTGATGGATTTTGGTTCAATACTTGACGATTCATATTCATATGCAAAAGAGGGGGTATGGAATAAATGGACTCGCTGGCTGGTCCTTATCGGGTGCATGATCATCTTCCCGCTCATTCTCGGATATATAGTCAGGATTTACCGTGGTGAGAGACCGGCACCGGAACCCGGGGAATGGGGGACGCTCTTTGAGGACGGCCTGAAACTGCTCGTTGTCCATATCGTATACTGGGCACCGGTTATCCTGCTGATACTCCTGGCATTCATCCCGTTTATCATGACACTTTTATCAGCAGGGGTATTCTCGGAAAGCTTCAGTTCTATGTCTGATTCCCAGCTCGAACGGTGGCTGGACAATCATCCGGAACTGATATCGCAACTCCTTCTTACCGGAGGTTTCATGGCCCTCCTCCTTTTAGTTGCCGTAATTCTTGTCATTGTCATCACGTTCTTCTCATTTCTGGGTATTGTCCGGTTTGCTCGTACCGGCAGTATCAGCGAGGCATTCAACTTCTCTGCAATACTCGCTCATATCGGGCGTATCGGCTGGGTTAACTACATCATTGCCCTGATCACAATTTCCGTCATTGGATATGTATTCAGTATGTTCCTCAGATTCTTCTCGTTCATTCCCCTCATTGGCATTTTCCTCCAACTTCTCTTTACCGGCATATTCTATGTTCCCTTCATCCTGTTTTCTGCACGGTTTTCCGTTCTTGTCTATAATGCGGGTGAAGAAGGATCACCGCAATTACCAGAAGCTACCGGAACGTCCCCGGTCAGCTTGTAACCCTATATTTTCTCGTCTGAATCGGGGGAGAGGTTTCTTAAAAAAAAAGAAATGGTGGATTAGCGCTGTATTGCACCAAGATTTGCCTGCTCAACAGTCCGGGCATACCGGGCAAGAACCCCGGTAAGTGATTTGTGAGGTGGCTTCCAGGATTTTTTCCTCATATCCATCTCTTTTTTCGGGACAAGAAGGTTAATCTCTTTCTTAAAGAGATCGACTTCAATCAGATCCCCGTCCTTTACAAATGCTATCGGCCCGCCTATGGCAGCTTCCGGTGCAACATGGCCGATACAGGGCCCCCGGGTCCCGCCGGAGAACCTGCCGTCCGTAATGAGAACGACTTTTTTATATCCAAAACCCATAATTGCCGATGTCGGTGAAAGCATCTCCGCCATACCGGGTCCGCCCCGGGGACCTTCGTAGCGGATGATGACAACATCGCCTTCGCGTATTTTTTTTGTGAGGATTGCTTTCATTGCTGCATCTTCCCCATCAAAAACCCGTGCCGGCCCATTGTGTTTCCATATATCCTTTGGAACGGCTGCACTTTTCACGACTGCACCATCCGGTGCAAGTGTGCCGGAGAGGATTTTTAGTCCGCCTTCCTTGTTTATTGGATTTGAAAGAGGTCTGATTACATCTTCATTCCGGATATCAGCTGTTTTTATGATCTGGGAGATTTTTTTACCGGACACGGTGGGGCAGTTGTCCAGGTATTTTTCAAGTCGTTTCATAACGGCAGGAATGCCCCCGGCACGATGGAGAGTCTGCATGGAATGCGGACCGGATGGCTGCATGTAACAGATATGGGGGACTTCACCGGCAATGGTGGTAAAATCATCAAGCGAGAGTGGAATATCTGCTTCCATGGCAAGGGCCATCAGGTGCAGGACGGTGTTTGTCGATCCGCCAAGCGCCATATCCATCCGTATCGCATTGCGGAGACTTTGTTTTGTGATAATTTTTCGCGGTGTGATCCCTTTTTTGACAAGAGGCAGGATTGCTTCGCCGGTCTCACGTGCGATCCGGAGCTTTGCCGCATCCACTGCAGGTATTGCAGCACAACCCGGGAGCGACATTCCCATTGCTTCTGTCATACACGCCATGGTATTTGCCGTGTACAGGCCCTGGCAGCTGCCACATCCGGGCATGGCACATCGTTCCAGTTCGCAGAGTGCGGGTTCACTCATCGTCCCGGCTGCCACTTTACCGACACCTTCGAAGATCTCAATCAGCGAAAGATCTTTTCCGTCCTGGAACCCGGAGAGCATGGGTCCGCCGGTGAGAACAATAGTCGGGATATCGGTACGGGCAGCTGCCATCAGCATACCGGGCACAATCTTGTCGCAGGTGCCGATGCAGACAAGACCATCAAACCGGTGCGCCTGCGCCATCAGTTCGATGGAATCGGCGATATTCTCGCGGGAGGGTAGTGAATACCGCATCCCCTCATGGCCCATGGCTATGCCATCGCAGATGCCGATAACACCGAATTCAAATGGTACACCCCCGGCAGCAGCTATCCCTTCGCGGACTTTTTCTGCAAGTTGTCTTAAGTGAATATGTCCTGGAACAATTGTATTGAAAGCGTTTGCTATACCAATGAACGGCAACTCCATTTCACGGTCAGTAACCCCGAGCGAACGCAGGAGCGACCGGTTCGGTGCACGCTTATACCCTTTTTTCACTTCATCACTGCGCATGTGAACATTCCTGAACTTTATCAGATCTCTATTCACAGTCCCATGATTTCATATTTCGTATAAAAAAGAGGCACTGCCCGGGTTTTCAGCGCCTTGAAAACATTTTTGCAGCATCAGCAAATTTTTGACCAAACGACGGTGTGAAATATGCATGGGTGTAACAACCAAGTGCGTTGTGGGACACCAGCCCGTCTTTTCCGGCTATGATCCCCGTTCCCCGGGACAGGCTGATCGCATAATTTGCATCAGTATCCGGATCCTGGCGGGAATAATGGAATTCATGACCGGTGATTCCCAGCGAGGTTGGCATATAAGAGATCCTCCCGGTGCCGGTTCCTTTTACATAACCGAGAGCCTGAATATGGCGGGTCATTTCTGTGGTTGACGGAAATATACCGCACATCTGGTAGGTCTTATCGGCATGGATCTCTTTTGTGAGATACATCAGTCCCCCGCATTCTGCATAAATAGGCATACCCTGTTCAGCTGCATGGTTCAGGTCGCGGGTGCATAGCGCGGCTTCAAGATCTGCAAGATGAAGTTCAGGGTATCCGCCCCCGAGGTAAACAGCGTCAACATCCGGTAACCTGTCGTGGAGCGGGCTGAAAAAAACAAGTCTCGCTCCTGCATTGGAGAGCAGATCGAGATTGTCCCGGTAATAAAAACAGAACGCTTCATCAAGTGCTATACCAATCGTACAACCGGCCTGCCGGTCGCGATCAATGGCAGGGATCGTTTTTTTCAGAGCGGGGGCATGATGTGCAGTTGTCAATAGGGCATCGAGATCGCAGGACTCTTCGATGATCCTTCCGAATTGCTCCATACTCCCGGTTTCGTGTGCCATCTTAAGACCAAGATGACGGCTTTCTACAGCAAGGTCATCGTTACGCGGGATGTACCCGAAAGCGGGGAGTGCAAGGGATGGTTCGATCATCGAGCGGTGCCGGGGGCTTCCCATACGATTGAATATCACGCCGGAGAATTCAAGCGTTGGATCATACCTGCGATATCCGTCAACCAGTGCATGCACACTGCGGGACATCCCTTTGGCATCCACCACAAGCACGACCGGGGCCTGCAGGATCCGGGCGACATGAGCCGTACTAGCGAGATCGGTTCCATCCACGCCATCATACATGCCCATGACACCCTCGATCACCGCAATATCTGCGCCTTCGGTTGCCCGGATAAATGAATCACGGCATCCTTCCTCCTCCATCATGAAGGGGTCAAGGTTCCGGGAAAAACGTCCGCATATTTTTGTGTGATGGGAGGGATCGATAAAATCCGGCCCGACTTTGAAGGGCTGGACTTTCAGTCCTCGTGCGGTGAGTGCTTTCATGATGCCGCTTGCAACGGTTGTCTTGCCGCACCCACTGTGTGTGCCGGCGATCACGATGCGGGGAATGGAAATCATGAACGGCATCCTTTTTTATCCCCAGTTGCTTCGGTAACGGAATTGAGCGGCTGCACGGGAATGATTATCCCGCTTTCCAGCCCGTAGGCGTCAACACGCTGGGATACTCTCCTGACCATACTCTCCGTTGTCAGGATCAGGGAATCCTCGCCCAGCAATGCTTTCAGGATGCATTTGTCAATAACGCCATAGGTGAAGTCCAGAGCGATATGAGAATTTTCTGCATGCTGTTTTGCCCGTGTTCCCATTGCACCAACGGAAATACCCTGCTGCAGGGACAGCCATTTTAATAAAGATTCACGGTTATCCGCATCAACATTGCACACGGTAATTTTTCCCTGACGTTGGGAGCAACCGGGTTTTTCAAACAAGGTTTCGATGCAGCGCATCATATCAAGGACCGTCCGGGGCTTCTTCCCGTGCAGCAAAAATCCCCGTTTCTGCAGTTCCATGTGCAGCTCAAGAAGCATGGGGACGGACAGGTGGGCCCTGCGAACAGATTCAGGATTACCAAAAGCTACTTCGGGGATATCTTCCTGGAGAATTTTACCCCCGAGCATCAGGATAGCCCGGTCTGCCCAGGGGTATGCCAGTTCGACATCGTGCGTGGAAATGATAATGGTCTTTCCTTCATGGTTCAGTTCATCAAGAAGTTCCATGATATCTTCCGAGCCTGAGGGATCAAGGCCGCTTGTCGGTTCATCGAAAACAAGCACATCCGGATCCATTGCAAGCACACCGGCAATTGCTACCCGTTTCTTCTCGCCACCGGAAAGTTGATGGGGGGGGCGACGTTCAAAACCTTCAAGTCCGACATGACGGAGTGCCCGGGTGACCGTTTCCCTGACCTCCGGCTCGGTGTATCCAAGGTTCGTTGGTCCGAAAGCAACGTCCTGGTATACGGTCGGTGCAATGATCTGGCGATCCGGGTTCTGGAGAACAAATCCTACGCGTTTACGCAGGACTCGCAACGATGGAGTATCGTACTGCACAGGCTGATTGTCAAAGAGCATGAGTCCGGAGTCCGGCCGGATCATGCCGTTGAACATCATCAGGAGCGTGGATTTCCCGGCACCGTTAGGTCCGACAAGGGCAATCTTCTCTTTTTTACGGATATGGAAACTGATGCCGCAAACCGCTTCCATTCCCCGGGGGTAGCGGTACCGGATGTCCCGTGCTTCAAGAATAATACTGCTCATAATCCTCCTAAATCAGGGTTACGTTGCCAGATAAAATCACAATGAGTGCGGATGATGCCAGAAAAAAAACGACCGCAAGACCGGGCATACGCTCTACGGGCCGGCTCTCTCCCAGCAGGGCAAATTTCCCATCATAACAACGGGCATCCATTGCCCGTATCAGGTCATCCCCGGAATCCCAGCTGGCGATAAACGCGGCCCCGCATAATGTCGCAAAAGACTGGATAGATTCACCATAACCGGAATAACCAAGCCGCATAACCTGGGCATGATAGATCTGGATGACCTGGTCCATCAGGATAAAGATCGTCCGGTAGATGATCATCATGAGATCTATGACCGCTTCCGGAATCCTGCACTGGCGAAGAGCAATGAAGATGTCCGTCATAGGCGTTGTCAGTGAAATAAAACAGAGGGCTGACATTCCTCCGACAACCCGGCAGAAGACAAATACGCCCTGGTTAATACTTTCCCGGGTAACCGACAACGAGAAATCTGGCAGGATATTCCATTGCCAGAATATATCGTTACCTCCGGTAATGAGGATAATGCCGGCAACACTCATGACCGCAAACCAGAGCGGAAGGACGAATAATTCTGTATATGTTCTCAAATCTACCCGGGCCAGGAGCAGGATTGCACCGGTCAGCACCGCAGCAATAAAAAGTGGCGGAATATAACTCGTTGAGAGGAGACAGAGCAGGATTGCACCCAGTCCTGCAATAAGTTTCAGGTACGTGTTTACTTCACGCAATCCGTTCTTCTGGGCAATATCTTCCAGAAGTTCCTCAAACATGGATATACACTTTCCTTCCTGCAACGATTATGCTTTCTTCTTTTGCCCTATCCAGTAACCGAATACGCCCCCGACAAGGATCCCGCCAACTGCCGCCTGGAGTGCAAAGAGGCAGGACTCGATCTCAGCACTTGGGGGTTGCCACTGGGGGATCAGGGGCTGGAAATTTCCTTCAGGATTTCCGGACAGATCCATGATAAGTCTGGACCCGACATTATCCGATCCAGCAAACTCAGCATCAGTCATCGTAGAATTCGTATAGAGGAATGCCGCACAAAATGCTACAATTGCGATCACGGTCAGGATTTCCAGAGAATACCGGAGCCTCATCAGATCTCACTCCGTGCTGTGTTGATCGTTTCTTCAGAGAATATTTTCAGCCGGATCAGGATGTCCGGTTTGAGTGCAATGATATACTTGAATACCAGTGCAAGGACGACGCCCTCAACAATTGCAAGCGGGATCTGGGTAACAGCAAATACTCCAAGAAAGAGGATGAACGAACTGATCGATCCACCGATCTCTGCCGGATATGCAAGGGCCAGTTGAAGAGATGTTGTAATATACGTGAAAATATCGGATAGAGCCGTAACAAGGAATACTGAAAGATAAATATTTACCGGTGTATCCCGGAACAGCCGGTATATGCCATAACCAACTAATGGGCCAACAATACCCATGGAGACAATATTTGCACCCAGTACGGAAAGACCGCCATGGGCAAGGAACAGGCTCTGGAATAACAGGACAATTGCACAGACCATCGCAGTAATCCAAGGTCCGAATGATATCGTAGACAGCCCGGTCCCGGTAGGATGTGAACAGCTGCCAGTTACAGAAGGGAGCTTTAAGGAAGACAGGATGAATATGAACCCACCGGTCACTCCCAACAGGGGAAGGGCTTCGCGGTCAGCAGCCAGGACTTTTTTTAACTGGTAAACCCCGTATATCAGACAAGGCAGTGCCACCAGCCACCACACCAGACACCATTGCCAGGGTAGGAATCCTTCCATTATATGCATAAATACACCCGGTAGATCTTCGTTCAGACAAATTTACTTGATTTAATTCAATTAATTTTGTATCAAAACGTTTGGTTGTTCCCTATTAATATTTTACGACCGTCGGGAGAACTGAAACAGATTGGCGGTATCTTTCATGAAAATTAAATCCTGAATAATGCAAACCTGGGAAAAACGGACAGTTGTCTAACAGCTAACAAACCATTTGCCTGGGGAATAATTCAAATTCTTTTCAATATTTACATCATATTATTACGTAATTCTTACAGGAATTGCGCGCACGCTCCAATGAAAATTAACAGTCAATCTGATTCAGATATTGTCCTCATGAAAATGTATGCTAAAATACACGATAGGGAGCTGTGTTGTTGGAATCTATTCTCAATTGATGCCGTTTCATAGTGCACGATTCTTTTTTTTTATTGAAATACTTTATAATGAAGAATAACGGTACTCTCATAGATGAATGAAAAATACCTTTATCCGGTATATGCTCTGGCAATTATTTTTGCGCTTTTCACTGCCGGCTGCGTAGCGCCACCTCAGGAAAACTCTACGTTCAATCCCTTGTTATCAGGAGATCAAAATAAATCCGTCCAACTGACAAAAACCCAATCCTCCTTTGTTTCAGAAGTAACTCTTTCTGACGATGCATTAACCTCGACCATACCAATCCCTGCCGGTTATACCACGTTTCTTCCCACAACCCGGATTCCTGAAGACATCACCTGCCGGATTCACGCCATAGATATATCCGGTTATAATGGTACGGCATTTACGTTTAACCTGAAAAATCCCCCAATGTATATCAACTACTCGGTAACCCCAAAGAATGTGACCGTGAATAAAGTATATACGGATTCTTATACCAAGAAAACTGTAACGAAAACGTTCTCAGATTATAGTCCCACCTCATGGTTTGAAATAACGGTGCGTGACAGTGCGACCAAGGAGATTGTTCTTCAGGACGGTTTTGGGGATAGTAAAGGGTACCAGGCATACCTGACCCGAACCCTGAAAGTAATGAAAACCGGAGACCTTCTGGTAGAGTTCCGGGGTAATGACTTAAAAAAAGCATCAGCAACCATCTGGGTAAAACCCATTGGAAATTTTGAAGAATCACGTTTGTCAGAATTTACGAATTGCATGTACTGGGAGGGAAGCCGTGATTCAATTGCTACTGCCAAACCGACCACGATTAAAGGCGCAATATACACCTGGACCCCGGAAAATAAAATTAAAGGATAAAAAAATAAACAGTCATCTTTTTTCATTTACGGATCCAATGAACGTTATATAATCATGGAAGATCCCCCTTAAAATAGTGAGTTATTTAAGTGATAACAGTGACTTAAGTAAGGCAGGTAGTAAACTGTAGACGCGTCCCGGTGGGGTAGTGGACATCCTAGAAGATTGCGGATCTTTTGACCCGGGTTCAAGTCCCGGCCGGGGCGTTTTTGTTTTCAATTTCTGATTCCTGAAATATTCTCTTATAAAACACGACATTCTAATTATCATACCTGACAGCTATCGCTCCTTTCCAGTATCTGAAGGAAACAGTGAGAATATTCCTGAATAAAATCTCTTTTAATCTCACTGTATCGCATCATGAGATTGCGGTCATGTAAGACCTATACAAATAACAAGTGCAGAAATCCATTGCTGAAAACAGAATCAAAGATCTACAGACGATACTAAAATCAAATCTTTTTTTCATAAGTAGCTGTTATATCAGGAAAAAAATACCAGGATTCGGTTTCTGCAAACCCGGTTAATCCTGGATCTTACACCATCTGCGCCATAACAAGCGCAATAAATCCACACCCTGCAACAGCCAGCACACTCAGAACAGCATAATCACGTGTTGCAAGGACACGCTCGCGCACGTGTGTCTTCTTCCCGGTCCGGTATCCCCGCATATCAATAGTCAGTCCAAGAACCGTAGAGCGGAGCAGTGCATTGGACACGAGCGGGATCGCGATAGGTGCAACACTCCGGATCTTGCCAACAAATCCTGTACCGGGATTAAAACCCCGGGCCAGCTGTGCCTCGTGGATACGCTGCCCCTCGATCTGGAGCGTGGGAATAAACCGGAGCGCAATGATAAACATGAGGATATAATCGATCGGGAGCCTCACTTTTTCCATGGCATTAACCAGATCCCGCGGTTGGGTCGAGATCAGGAAAAGCTGGAATGCAAAGATGAGTATCATGAACCGGAGTGTAAGGACAAGGCCAATCTCAAGCCCTCCGCTGGTCACCGGGATGAGTCCTCCGATAACCGGGACTCCCTCGGGAATCATATATCCGAGGATATCACCATTTGGCATTGTGATTAACGTGACGAGGATGAAGAGGACACTCATGACGAGGATCAGTTTGAGCTGCTGGAGCGATTCGGTAAGAAGCCGGCTGTATGCTGCAAAGACGAGAAGGGCAAGAACCATGATGGTGAGAAAAACCATGCTCGTTGCGATGATACACATCACACATACAACAATGATTAATGCAATCTTGGTATATGGGTGGAGCCGGTGCAGGAACGTATCCTTGTGCACATACTGGAGGATCTCGGCCATTCTCACGCACCCCCGGTATCAGAAATGATCTTCCCGCTCTCCATGGTGATGATCCGGTCCGCACAATGGTCTGCGATGTCCCGATTGTGCGTGATGATGATGATGGTATGCCCGCTCTCCTGGAGTTTCTTGAGGATATCGATGACAAGGAGCGCCTCGTACCCGTCAAGCCCTGTAGTCGGTTCATCAAGCACGATTACGCTGGGCTGCATGGCGACAACGCATGCGATCCCCAGCCGCTGCCTCTCACCCCGTGACAGCCAGCGGGGGTACAGGCCTGCCGATTCAAAGAGTCCTGCATCGCGAAGCGCTGCATCGATAACTGCGTTACCATTCTTAACATTGAGGTTCTTCACACCATACGCGATCTCTTCACGGACCGTATCCGCAAAGAACATATGATCCGGGTTCTGGAAAACAAGACCTACATCACACGCAAGTGCAGCAATACTGCAGGTTTTCGTGTTCTTCCCGTTTACGATAACATCCCCGCTTGTCGGGGAGAGGAGCTGATTAAAGTGCTTGACAAGTGTCGTCTTTCCCGAGCCGTTCTCGCCAACTATTGCTACAAATTCTCCTTTCCGGATGGTGAGACTGATGCCGGAGAGTGCCAGGACATCCCCGTAACAATGCGTAAGATCTCGTACGGAGATGACCGGTTCACCGGTAACGGCAGATCGGGCATTCTTTTTCACCTTTGAAAAATCAGGAAGCACCATGCCCCGGATATGATCGTCTTTCAAGACCTCATCCGGAGCGCCCCCGGATGTGATCCGGCCATTCTCCAGGACAACAAGAGTATCAATCATATCCCGGAAGTGCCCGAACTTGTGCTCGATAAGGAGAATGGTTTTCCCCTGGTCTTTGAGATCCTTCAGGATGTCGGCAATCCTCCTGGTCGCATGCTCATCGAGCTCTGATGTAGGCTCATCAAGGATCAGGATATCGTTCCCGAGCGCAAGTGTTGCAGCAAGGGCAACACGCTGCTTCTGGCCCCCGGAGAGGTTGTGGGGTGACCGGTCCTTGAGTTCCTCAAGATAGGTCGTCTTCATGATCCTGGAAAGCCGATCTTCGATGACCTCAGCAGTAAGTCCGCGGTGTTCGAGTGCAGATAAGATCTCCTCCTCAACAGTGGTAAAGATCATCTGGGCTTCGGGATCATCAAAGACGATTCCGACATTCTGCGCAAGGTCCGAGAGACTGCTGTACTCAGAGACGTTCTTTTTGTCAATAACAACGGAACCTTCTTTCTTCCCGCCATATTCGTGGTGCAGGATCCCCGAGGCTGCAAGGCACAGCGAGGTTTTCCCGGCCCCCGATGGGCCGGTAACCATGATACAACGGCCTTTTTCAAGAGAAAGTGTGATGTGGTGCAGGGCTGGCTGCACCGTATGGGGGTATGTGTAACTGACGTTATTGAGTTCAATCATTCCTGTCCTCTAAGAAGCACCCTGTTTGAGGGTTTGTAGAGGAACTGGACTACAATTGCATTAAAAACTGCCGTTACGACAACGATGGGGACAAAGACTGCAACAAAAGCCATCAGGTCGCCATTGTACTTGGTGAGGACTGTTGCTCCAACAAAGAAGATCGCGACTGCAGCAAACGAAAATCCGCTTGCAAGTGTGCTTAAAAATGTGACTAATGCCGGTCCGATCGCTGAACCGGTTTTCACGGCATTATATGTCAGATATCCAAAAACTGCACTCACAATGATTCCGATAATAATCTTGATCTCAAAATAACCCGTTGTAACCGGGAGATATTGTGGCAGGGTGATAATTGAGAGATAACCGATAACATAGATTATCATACAAAAAATAATTATTCCTGACAGTTGTGACTTGAACTGCATTATGCCGGATTTCATTGAACTGAATTTAATTGCGATTGCGTAGAGCGCGAAGCAGACAAGGGCACCAATCGGTTCGCTGATCAGATTTGCCGGGGGGAACATCGAGCTCGATATCACCATCGAGAGAGCACCGGCAACAATGCCGATCCCGAGCGCTTCAAAGATTTTAGGCCGAATCAGGATAATTGCGAGACAGTAGAACGCGATGATCATATTCGGTGTAAGCGGCGTGTGGAGCATTGCAAGGAAAAACCGGAGGATTGCACCAATTGCAAGCAGGATTCCGACTATGGCAATATCTTTTGACTTCATGGTAACATCACATCAGTACATTAAGGAAACAGTACCCGGCCAGTCCAGTGCAACCGGGGTCGGCCCACGAACTAACTTATACTCCTATGTATAATTTTGTTCATTCATGTATAAAAAGTAACTTGGTGTGTCACATTATCTTACACATCCTGTCAATACTCTGCGTCCATTTATCGCACTATGATCATCGTAACATTCATTGTCTGAACCGGCTTTATCTCGTACAAGGTAGGCCAAAATGCTGTTTTCACCGGGAAGTGACGAGATCTATAAAGAAGCCCTGGCGCTGCACGAAAAACATAAAGGAAAACTTGAGGTCAGATCAAAAGTTCCTTTAAAAAACAAACATGATCTCTCCCTTGCCTATACCCCTGGTGTTGCTGAAGTCTGCAGGGAGATTGCAAAAGATAAGAATCTTGCTTACCGTTATACCATGAAAGCCAACACGATTGCAATCGTGACAGATGGATCTGCAGTGCTCGGACTGGGTAATATCGGGGGGTATGCTGCAATCCCGGTGATGGAAGGGAAAGCTATCCTGTTCAGGGAGTTCGCCGGCATCGATGCGTTTCCCCTCTGCTTTGAAAACTACCAGACAGATTTCACCGATCAGATCAGGAATATTGCACCGGTATTCGGGGGGATTAACCTCGAGGACATAGCGGCACCCAAATGTTTTGAAGTGGAAGATGCGCTTCAGGATATTGGCATCCCGGTCATGCACGATGATCAGCATGGGACCGCAGTCGTCGTTCTTGCTGCACTCATCAATGCCTGTAAAGTCACCGGCAAAAAATTTGAGGATCTGAACATTGTTATCTGCGGGGCCGGTGCAGCCGGTTATGCGATTACGCGCCTGCTGAAATGTATCGGGTATAACCCGGATGTCTGCACTACCGTGAACGAGATAATTGTCTGCGATACAAAGGGCACCATATTCCGCGGGAGGGAGGGCCTCTACCAGAATAAATACAAATTTATCATTGCCGAAGAAACCAACCGCCCGGCTCTTGCAGGTTCCCTTGCCGATGCAATGAGAGGCGCGGATGTGTTCATCGGAGTATCTGCCCCGGAAGTGGTGAATGAGGATATGATCCGGTCAATGAACGCGGATCCCATTGTCTTTGCGATGGCAAACCCGGTTCCGGAGATCTGGCCGGATGCGGCAAAACGGGCAGGAGCCGGTGTTGTAGGAACCGGCCGCAGTGACTTTCCCAACCAGATTAACAATGTGCTCGCGTTCCCGGGAATATTCCGCGGAGCGCTCGATGCACGTGCAACAAGGATTACTGACGAGATGAAAATTGCTGCAGCGCACGCTATAGCAGATTATGTACCCCGGCCGCAGCGCGACCGTATCCTTCCCAACATCCTTGACAAGGACGTGACAAAATCCGTGGCAAAGGCCGTTGCTGATGCAGCCGAGAAATGCGGGTGCAGCCGGCACGTTTGACCAGAACAGACCAATAACTGCACGTGAAATCATCTGAAAATTTTTTCCGGTGATCCAGACTTCCCGGTAACTGACCCACCTGCCATAGTCGTAGATCCCGGAACAAATAACCGTGCAGCTTACTTTCGCCCCACGCAATCCCGGTCTTTTTCCCTTGCGGTGCAGCAGGGATTTGGTACTATGCGGATCATGCTGCGCAAAGGTCTCACGCTCCAGCAGGGCACATTCACTGCAGTTATTGCCCCGGAGGCAGTCATCCTTTCCGCACTCAATGACAATCCTGACCTCGGGCGGTTCCTGTTCCTTTTCCTCTGCGGCAACTACTCCCGCATTCTTCCCCGGATCAACCGGACTTCATCAAACTTCGAGATCCGCAGGCCATTTACTGCCGATCAGCTCCTCACCGCTTTAAAAGAGGCAAGTCATACGGTTATCTTCATCGAGCACGATCCCACACTTTTTGATGGTGCAGAGCGCCTGCTGGCCCCGATTGCTGCCGCACTCCGGGATACCGGGCACGAGGCACTGGTGATCCTTTATTCCCCTGCCATGGACCGGCCCTTTGCAGCACTGGCCCGCCAGGCCGATCGGGTCATTGAAATTGTGCAGGATGGGGAGCCGGGATACACCGGGCAGTACCGGAGCAGCAGATCAAGCCGGCATGGCATCTCACCAGAACAGTCACAGAAAACCCTGGGAGTGTTCTGACGATGTGGAATTTAGCCGGTGTCCAGAAGCATATAACGGACATCACCGCCCGGTGGGCACGCTTGTCATGTCGTATCCCGCAGATAAAGCGATCCGGTAAGCAACTCGCTGATATGGTAAAGTTCCATACAGGCAAAGCATTTTCCGGATGTGATGATGCGCTGGAACCGGGGGTCCTCTCAGCACTCCCGGAAATTCAAAAACTGCAGGGCGGAGGTTCAGCCGGTGTGGATCCTTGACTCTGCCTGGCGGAATGGTGTCGATCTCTGGTACCGGGATGGCAGCGTAAAATGCCGGCACCACGACTACGACCCTCCGTTCTACCTGTATCTGCCGGATCCCCATGCGTATCATGAGATGATCGATGCACTGGGGGAACATTTCCGTGCTGAAGCCTGCACGTTCAGGACACTGTTCGGGGATCTGGACGGGTTCAGCATTCATGCCGGCCGGGACGTTGCGGAAGCGATCGAGCAGCAGACCCGGGGAGATGCACAACTCTTCAACGTGGACGTGCGACGGGACCAGCGGTTTATGGCCGGGCAGGGGATTTTTCCCTGCGGGGAAGCAGGTGAGTCCCGCTACTCACCTGATTTCCCGTATGATCTCCCTCAGGTAGAAATCCGGATCCACGATCATCCCGCACGCTCATCACTATGTACCGATGTCGAATTTGTCCATGAACGCACCGAACTGCTGCACGGAACGGGCCCCACGGTTGCAGCAGATCTCTTCTCGCTCCTGGAATCCATCGATCCCGACGTGATACTGATGTCGCAGGCCGACCTGTGGATGCCAAAGTTCCGGAGATATGCACAGAATGCGGGACTTACCCTGCCATTCTCCCGTAACGGACACTATCGTCAGATGGACTCCCGCTCGTACTGGAGTTACGGGCGGGTGGAACACAAGGACGCTGCACTTATTCCGGATGGGCGGGTACTCATTGACACCGACCAGTCGTTTGTGTACCGCGAGGGTGGGCTTGACGGGGTATTCATGGCTGCCCGCCTTTCCGGGATTTCTCCCAACCTTGCTTCCCGGTTCACACCGGGAACACTTATCAGCAGCTATGAGGTGTATGAAGCAGTCAGACGCGGTATCGTGGTACCGTTCCGGAAATCTGATGTGGAGAAACTCCGGAAATTTTCCGATCTCCAGGCATCTGACCGCGGCGGGATGATGTTCCAGCCGGTGGCCGGCGTATACGGGAATGTTGACGAGATAGATTTTACCTCAATGTATCCATCCATCATCGTGAATTCCAATCTCTCTCCGGAGACTCTTGGGACCACGGGTCGTGAAGGATTTCTGGCATCTGTCCTGAAGCCTGTAGTTACCCTGCGAAAAGAGACGAAAAAGAAAAAAAAGACCGACTTACGGTATGCCGGTATTGATTCTATGCTGAAGTGGATGCTTGTCACCTGTTTTGGGTATACGGGATACAAGAACGCAAAATTCGGGAGAATCGAGGTCCACGAGGCAATTACCCGGCAGTCGCGCGAAATCCTGATGCAGACAAAAAATATAGCCGAATCGATGGGCTTTCGTGTACTGCACGGCATTGTGGACTGCCTGTGGGTGCAGGGGGATAATGTTGAAATGTTGTGCGCCGAAGTGGACCGGAAGACCGGGCTGTCTGCGGAGAACGAGCATTTTGACTGGATTGTCTTTCTGCCTCTCAATGACGGGTTTGGTGCATACAACCGTTATTACGGGAGGTTATCCGATGGCAGCGTGAAAGTGCGCGGGATTGCTGCACGGCGGCATGATACGCCGGAGTATATTCGCGCAATGCAGCAGGAAATGCTGGCGATCATGGCAACCGTCAATACCCCGGCAGATCTTGCGAAGATCCGGGACACGGTCTATCAGGTATACTGCAAAGCCTCCGGTAATCTCCCTCATGCCAATCCACTGACCCTTGCGATCAGCCGCAGGATCAGCCGCACAACATATGCCCACAGGTGTATCGAGGGAGCGGCAGTCCAGGCATACCGGGATGCAGGAATGGAGATTGCGCCGGGCATGAAGATCAGGTACGTTGTACGGGATGCACGCACGTACCGGGTTGATCCAGAATGGGCTGCGGATCGGTTTGACCTTCTTTATTACCGGGGACTTCTTGACAAGGCATGGAAAGAAATCTCGTACGCGTTCATGTGGGATGGGAAGGATATCTGCGGAGAGTGGAAGGCACAAAAAGATCTTTTGTCACCGGAGTATTCCGGGCAATTCACGGAATGTGTGCTGGATTCATGATTTAAATCCTGAATCCTGTCCCTGCAGCGCGTACCTGTTTTGCCGCGAGGCTGTTACCCTCCTCACCATCTGCTATTTATCAGAATACCATGTACCGGACAGTAAGAAAGATCATAAAAAAGCAGGTGCTGGGCTATGGAGATGAGAATTGGCGGAAAAGAGGTTTCATCACCCGATGATGCGTGGATCGAGGTAAAAAATCCGGCAACCGGTGAACTGATCGACCGGGTGCCTGCAGGATCTGCGGGCGATGTCGCAGAAGCTGTGGAGGCGGCGGCTGAAGCGTTTCCGGGCTGGAAAAAGACGGGTATGCGTGAGCGGGGAAAGATCCTGTTCCACGCTGCCCAGAAAGTACGCGATCAGCACAAGGACCTTGCCCGGCTCCTGACCCTGGAGCAGGGAAAACCTCTTCGCGAAGCAATTGACGAGGTACGCGGGTATGCCAACATTCTCGAATATTATGCCGGAATATCTGCACAGCCTGCCGGCGAAACGGTCCGGCTGGGCGCTTCGGGCGATGCTCTTGTTGTGCGCGAGCCTCTCGGTGTCTGCGGTGCGATCATCCCCTGGAATATGCCGGTCCTCATCATGGGCTGGAAGACCGGGCCGGCACTGCTTGCGGGAAATACCCTTGTCCTGAAACCGGCCTCCACCACGCCCCTGACAAATCTCCGTCTTGCAGCGATCCTTGATGAGGCCGGCCTCCCGCCGGGTGTCCTGAACGTGGTAACCGGCAGTGGTGGAGTTGCCGGCGAAGCACTTGTCAGCCATCCGGCGGTAAAAAAGATATCGTTCACCGGTAACTGTGTTACGGGCAGGAGAATCCGGGAACTCGCATCAGCACATCTCAAAGACATTACGCTGGAACTCGGGGGTTCTGACCCGATGATTGTCATGGACGATGCTGATATTGACAAAGCGGTGGAGGGTGCACTGCGGGGAAGGTTCTATAATGCGGGACAGACCTGTACCGCCGTCAAGCGTCTCTATGTCCACCAGAAAATTTCAGGTGAATTTGTCCAGAAACTCAAAGGCCGCATCAATGCCCTGAATGTGGGAAATGGCCTTGGACCGAAGACGGATGTGGGCCCGCTCAACAGTGCAGAACAGCGGGAACGAATTGTCCGGATGGTTGACACGACCCGGGAACGCGGGGACGGTACCGTCCTCACCGGCGGGTGCGTCCTGCGGGGAAAAGCATACGAATCCGGACATTTTTATCACCCGACTTTAGTGACGGATGTTGCACCTGACAGTTGCCTTTTTACCGAGGAAGTATTCGGCCCTGTATTGCCGGTGATGGCCGTTCCGGACCTGGACGCAGCAATCGCTGCGGCAAATATATCCCGGTACGGGCTCGGAGCATCGGTCTGGACAAAAAATCTTCATACAGCAAAACGGGTGTTTGATGAAGTCCAGGCCGGCATCATCTGGGTAAACCGGCACCTGACCGTTCCCCCGGAAGTCCCGTTTGGCGGGAACCTCGAGAGCGGGATCGGCCGGGAGAACGGGTCCCATGCCGTCGACCAGTACTCCCGTACCAGGACACTCTTCCTTGGCTGGTAAAAAAACGGTTAATTCCTTTTTCTCACGAGTGCCAGAACGAACAGGGCACAGACCGCAGTCCAGAACGGGAGCGGTGATTTAGTGGTGGCTGCAATGGTCGGGGGCAGGATGGTTGGTGTCGGGATTACTGTAGTATCCGGCACGGGAACTGTTGTTATTGCAGATGTTGGCGGGAGTGCATTCAGGATATTGAAGTAAGCTGAACCTTTCACGTCCTGGATAATACCGGAGACCGTAACGATATATTCATCCGGTTTGAATGTCGTTGCATCTACATCAAAGGACCAGCGGTTGTATCCTCCGCTTCCTTCTACGACTTTGACCACGCCGGAGGCTCCGGAGAATTCACTGCCCTGGGATTTGTCAGTGGGCTTGAAAGAGGACGAGGTGACCTCAACCATGAGTTCGTCACCAACCGCAAGGTTCGTGGAGCCCGATATGGTGAATTTATCGCCGACATAGTGATCCGCGATCGGATTGATGAAGGCATTTGGCGGGGAGATGAAAAACGAGTACGTGGCAAACGTGTCATCAATGTTCTGGCTTCCGATGGCATTGACCAGCGCCTGCGCACTGTCCGGTCCCTGGAGGCTTCCCGATCCGGAGATCGTGAAGATCTCCATCCCATTCCCGTTACCAAGCTGTTTGTTGATGATCTTTCCGGTAGATGGATTATACACGATATCGAACTGTCCGTTCATCATCGGATGCTGGACAAGGAAGAAGTACTGGCCGGATGCGAGATTGAGCGTATCGGCAGGCTTGAGTTCATAGAGATACGTGTTGTCATCGTTCACATTGAGGGTAGTGACTTTGAGGTAGTTGTGGCTGATGATCCAGAGCTGCAGCCCGTTCCGGGGTTGACCGGTTGCGATGCCATGAATAAAGACTGAGTCCCCGTTGGCAATGGTAACGGTTTTCGAAGAGGCTGAACCTACCGGGTCTAGGTCAACGGCCCCCGCGGGTATTGCGACGAATGCAATACCGAAGAGCAGCAGACATACACAGCAGGTAGTCCAGGATAATGATTTTTTTGTCATATTACACTTCCAGTAGTATATGGTACCGGGTGCCGCGAGAAAAACTTGTTGCGTCATCGTTCTGTACGAGAAAGCATATTCATCCCGAAATCCCGCGGGTATCCTTATCCGATTACGGAAAAAACCGGTTCTAAACAAAACGAGTGTGTATTTTCCGGTCCTGCATTATTATGGGGGATTCTCTACCGGTAACAAGAGAGATCTCTTATGAAAACGGGCACGATGCCTGCGGCCACAGGCACACAGAATGGAGATTGTGAGGACATTTCCATATTAAATCACGCTGGAAGAAATATTATGGGGGCTGATGCCTCCATACCCCCATTACGATTGATGCCGCCGCCCCCGCGGCGGCGCTCCCGCGGCGGCTTCAATTTCCTGTTTTCCCGGAAACCGAACTTGCCCCGCCGTGTCGTACCGAGGCGCTGTGGCGGGAAGCCCTCCCGATATCCAGTATTTACACGATTTTCATGGTTTGGGTGTGAACCGGATCGGTTCATGCTTGTTTCTATGGAACTTCATCTCACAAATCTCACAATCGGATCCCGGTTTTGAAACTGCAATCGCGATCACGATCGCGATTGAAAACCATTCCGAAAAAAATCGCGATCCAGTTTTGATCGCAGAACCGGATCCCATTTCTTCCGGTAAATTGATCTTTGGATGTTTTCTGTAAAGCAGAAATTTGTATCGAATACCTGCCGGTAGTGGATAAAAATATTAGCAATAATAAGATTGACAGATCGCGGGTAAAAGATGAGTGGGAGGAGTAAGCCTCCTTCTGTTCATGCGGCATTCAGCTCGGCGCCAAACCCGGACGGAGACCGGGCGTCCTGTTGTCCTGTTCTGGCTTGCACCCGCAGGGATTCGCCGTTTCATCGTATCCTGTTTGTTAACGCTCAGCGGGTTACTCGCATGGAGACCATGCTTCTCGCCTTTCGGCTCAACCGCATCATGACTGAAAACAGGCCGTGTCGTTTCTGTTCCATTGCCGTGACTCTCGCCACCCGTACTTGCGTACGGCTGCGTGCCCGGTGGGTGGGGGGACTTTCCTCAGCGACTGTTACGTCACCGTCGGCCGCTCTCTCCCTCTCGTATAGTACAAGGATATTTGAGAAGATAAGCGCAGCGCAACTCACATGCAGTTATTGCAGAACCGCAGGGTTCGATAGATTGTTAAAGATGAGCACGCTAAGACAGTCACAAGCAAGGGGAAGTATGTCATGCAGTTACTCACGGACGATGAGGGTGTCATGGCGGTCCGCTCTGCACGCGCCGCCATCGAACACGCAGTAGCAAAAAAAACGAAAATCTCCTTTGACCTGACACCGGTCTTTCATGAGAAACGCGGGGTCTTTGTCACGCTCACGAAGGGAGGAAACCTCCGCGGGTGTATCGGGTTCCCGTACCCGGTCATGCCGCTTGCCGAAGCGATAGTCGATGCAGCGGGTGCAGCTGCACTGGAAGACCCGCGGTTTCCCCCGGTTACAAAGGATGAGCTTGCAGCCATCTCTCTGGAAGTGACCATTCTTACGGTTCCCGAACCGCTCGAAGGGGAACCGGTAAAACGACCGCTGCATGTGATCATAGGAAAACACGGGCTGATTGTACGGGGCATGGGCACAAGCGGTCTTCTGCTCCCTCAGGTGGCGACTGACTATGGCTGGGATGCAAAGACGTTCCTCGATCATACCTGCATGAAAGCCGGGCTCTCGGAAAAGTGCTGGACCAGTAAAAATGTCGAGATCCTTACGTTTGAGGGTCAGATCTTTTCCGAACACTCACGACATGCATAAGGACAACCGTTTAACCTGATTGCAGCGTATAGATCGGGACACAGGGGGTGCGGGTATGGGAATAGCATTCGAGAGTCTTTCAAGCGATATCGCAGGTAGGAGCGGTAAGCTGAGCGTGGGTAAAAAAACAGTGAAGACCCCGGCGCTGCTTCCGGTCATCAACCCTCACCTGCAGCTCGTGACCCCGAAAGAACTGCAGGCAATGGGTGTCGAGGCCCTGATTACGAATGCCTATATTTTCTCCCAGAGCAAGCAGTTCCGGGAGCGCGCCCTGAGTGAAGGGCTCCACCGGGTCCTTGATTTTGACGGCGTCATCATGACCGATTCCGGTTCATTCCAGCTCTCGGTCTACGGGCAGGTCTCGATCACGAATACCGAGACCCTTTCCTTCCAGCGGGACATCAAGAGCGACATCTGGGTACCGCTCGATATTCCCACTTCCCCCGCCTCCGACCGTACGACAACGGAACAGGAACTCGCCATCACCATGCAGCGCCTCAAAGAGGCAAAAGAGGTTTTTGGTAAAGACGCACCAATAGCCGGCCCCGTACAGGGCGGGATCTTCGAAGATCTCCGTGAACGTGCCGGGCGCGAAGTGACAGACCTTGGTTTTTCCTTCTGCCCGATCGGTGCAGTGGTCCCCCTCATGGAATCCTACCGGTACCGCGATCTTGTCAGCGTGGTTATGGCAGCAAAGCGTACCCTCTCGCCTTCGGCATGCACCCATCTCTTTGGTGCCGGCCACCCGTCCATGTTTGCCCTTGCAACCGCTATGGGCTGCGATCTTTTTGACTCCGCGGCATATGCACTGTATGCAAAAGACGGACGGTATCTCACCGTGCACGGGAGTTTCCGGATCAGCGAACTCGCGGACCTTCCCTGTGCCTGTGCGGTCTGCCGGTCCCATACCGCAGAAGAGCTTCGTTCCGCTCCCGACCGGGAACGCCTGCTCGCGCTCCACAACCTGCATGTAACCCTTGCCGAGATTGCCAGGATTCGCCAGGCAATCTCAGATGGCACGCTCTGGGAGCTCGTGGATGAACGGTGCCGGGGCCACCCGCAGCTCCTTTCCGGGTACCGGGCACTGCTCGATCACAGTGCCGAGCTGGAAGTGCATGACCGGATCTCAAAAAGGCGGTTCTTTTACCGTGGCGACGAGAGCTGCAGGCGGACAGAAGTGCTCCACTACCAGCAGCAGCTTGGCCGGCTCCCGGTCGGCAAGAATATCCTTATCGCTTTCGATGGCGGGGAACGCGATGCATTCGATACAACCCTGCTCTTCAAACCCCCGTTCGGACCGTACCTGAAGGAACTCAAAGAGACATTCCCCATCGGGCCTTCCGAGATCCCGGAATGGGACGAGGCCATGGTACGGCAGGGATGCAGGGGCATCCGCATCCTGCAGGAGTGTCATCCGGAAAGCAGGATCACAATATCGTGCAGCCCGCGCTGGGTACCGGTTGTCCGGGAAGTATTGGGAGATATCGGGGTGACCCATGACCCGAGTTAGTTTTCGCAAACGCGATGGTCTTGCCCGTACCGGGATTCTTGAAACAGAGGGAATCCCTCCGGTCAGGCTCCCCGGTGTTGCGGATTGCAGGGAATTATTTCCCGCGCTGGATTCCCTTGCCGGTACCAACATCCCGCTCTGTGCTCCCGCGGCAATCGTCAGGCAATTCCCCCCAAAAGATGGGATCCAGCCGGTTGCAATCCACCCGCAGCTCGATAACCGGGCCGTCAGCGGGGACTGTGTCATGCTGGCCAGCTGGCACACCGCAATGGCAAACCCGCGAACCTATGTCGACTGGCTCATCGGCCTGAAGGAGAAAACACCGGTCGATACTGCGTGGTACGCACCCGCAGCCGCCCTCCCGTCAACCGTTGCAATCCTCTGTTATTCCGGCTTTGACCTTTTTGATTACACGGCAGCAGACCTGAAATCGGCACAGGGACGGTTCTGTACCCCGGAAGGCGATTTCCCGGCAGATGCCCTGAAAAGCGGGATCTGTTCCTGCCCGGGCTGCACCGCGGGAAACCTGCGGGAGCATAACCGGCATGCGCTGCGGCAGGAGATTGCGCTTGTCACCCGGTTTATCGCGCTGGGACAACTTCGCGACCTTGTGGAATCCCGTTGTCGCCTGGATGCAGCACAGGTTGCGATCATGCGTCACCTGGACCGGAAGTACGAGTTCATGGAACGGGTGCAGCCCATTTCCCGGTCGGGGATTATGCGGGCAAACTCGGGCGAGTCCATGCAGCGGGCGGAGGTTATCAGGTTTGCCAACCGGGTCATTGACCGGTATATCCCGCCAAAGACGGATGTCGCGGTGCTCCTTCCCTGCTCGGCAAGGAAACCCTACTCACTCTCACAGAGCCACCGTAAATTCCAGCAGGCTGTCGGGGGACGTGCCCATGAACTGATTGTCACATCACCGCTGGGGCTGGTCCCCCGTGAACTTGAAACGGTATACCCGGCAGGGCATTACGATGTCCCGGTCACCGGTTTCTGGGATGCCGAGGAATGCGCAGTCATCGCGGATATTCTCGCCCGCTATTTCCGGAAACATTCCTACCGGCGTATCATTGCCCATCTTGAAGGCGGAGCCATGAAAGTCGCACAGATGGCAGCAGCGCAATGCGGGATTACCCTTGAATATTCCTGCACGGAACACCCGACCGGATCTATCGCCCTCAACGATCTCGATGCCGCTCTTGCCGGTGAACGGAAGATAAAAGATGACCGGCTCCATGGCATGATCTCGTACCAGTTCAACTGTGATGTTGATACAAAGGGAACAACCCTGCGGGGACATTTCCCGGAAGTCTTCTACAGCAGGAACAATGTCCAGCTCTTCTCCATTGATACCGGGACCGGTATGCTCCGTCCCACCCTTGACGGCTGGAAAATTATCCCCAACGGTTACCGGGTACAGATTGACGATTTTATTCCGGAGGGAGATATCCTCGTCCCCGGTGTAGTGTCGGCAGATCCGGCAATCCGGGACGGGGATGAAGTACTGGTGGTCGGTGCGCGTGCGCTCGGGACCGGCCGTGCAGCCTTACCGGCGGACGAGATGCAGCGTTCCCGCCGCGGGGTTGCGGTTCATGTGCGTAAAATAAAGAGGTTACAGGTTTAACCAGTACGATGCATTGCAGATCATCCATGGAGTGAAAAGGTTGTACTATAGCATAAATGCCGAATTGCCGGGGTGGAAATTGTGAGTGACTCCACCACAGCACAAAATGTAAAAGACAATCTCCAGACCGGTTCAAAAAACCCGGCAATCCTGCCGGTTGTTATTGCGGTTCCAAAAGAACAGACCCCGGGAGAACAGCGCGTGGCAACGGTACCGGAAGTTGTGCAGAAGTTCACAAAATCCGGTTATGAAGTACGGATCGAACATAACGCGGGAGCAGCTGCCTTCTATCCTGACGATCTCTATCGTGCAGCCGGTGCAAAGGTTGTATCCAGCCAGTCCGAGCTCCTTGACGGCGCCCGTATTGTACTGCGGGTCCAGCCCCCGACCGTTGCGGATATCGATCAACTTGCACAAGGCACGATTGTCGTGGGGTTCATGAATGCAGCAAATAACCTTGAGGTAATTGCCCGGATGCGGGACCGGAATATTACTGCATTTTCTCTTGAGCTCGTTCCGAGGATCTCCCGCGCCCAGAGTATGGATGCACTCAGTTCCCAGGCAACGGCCGGCGGGTATGTTGCAGCCGTTATGGGTGCCGACAACTGCCCGAAGTTCCTCCCGATGCTCACAACAGCCGCGGGTACGATACGACCGGCCACGGTTCTTATCCTGGGTGCCGGTGTTGCCGGCCTGATGGCAATTGCCACGGCAAAGCGGCTCGGTGCCCTTGTCGAGGCGTATGATGTCCGGAGAGCCGCCGGCGAACAGGTCCGGAGCCTTGGCGCCAAGTTCCTCGAACTCGAGATCAATGCCGAAGGCCAGGGCGGTTACGCCCGCGAGCTTACTCCGGAAGAGAAGGTGCAGGAGCAGCAGATGGTCTCTGCCGCGGTTGCGCGGGCTGACATCATCATCACCACCGCTGCCATTCCCGGCCGTAAAGCCCCGGTCCTCATTACCAAAGAGACCGTTGCAATGATGCGGCCCGGTGCCGTCATCATCGATATGGCCGCTGAATCGGGCGGCAACTGCGAACTCACCCAGGCAGGCAGGACCATCCATGAACACGGGGTCCTGATCATAGGGCCGCAGAATCTCCCGGCCCGTATACCGTTCCACACGAGCCAGATGTACGCGAAAAACCTCCAGTCATTCCTGACACTTCTCGTTGACAAAGACGGGGTAATTGTCACGGAGTTTACTGATGAGATCCTGACTGCGAGCCTGCTGGTCCATGCTGGCGAAGTGCGGCACGGACCTACCCGCGATCTTCTGAAAGGTGGAAAACCATGACCGACATCACTACATTCTGGACTGCAATCTACATCGTTATGCTGGCCGCATTCACCGGCTATGTTGTCATCAGCCGGGTTCCCGCCATTCTCCACACACCGCTCATGAGCGGATCCAACTTCATCCATGGGATCGTGCTTGTCGGTGCGATGGTTGCGCTGGGCCTTGCGACCACGCCTCTCGAACAGGGTATCGGCTTTATTGCCGTTATCCTCGGTGCGGCAAACGTGACCGGCGGTTATGTTGTCACGGAGCGGATTCTCCAGATGTTCGACCGCAGCGGTAAGAAGCCCGGAAAGGAGGTATAAGATGGCTGACTTCTCGTGGCTGATCGACCCGGTCTACATCATCACGATCTTTTTCTTTATTATCGGTATGCAGCGGATGAGCCACCCGCTCACCGCCCGGAGCGGGATTGTCTGGGCCGGTGCGGCGATGCTGATCGCAACGATTGTCACGTTCTTCACCCCAAACCTCAACAACCTCGCCCTGATAGCGATTGCAATTGTGATAGGCGGTGGATTCGGCTACATTGCGGCAAAACGTGTGGCAATGACCGACATGCCCCAGATGATCGCACTCTACAACGGCATGGGCGGCGGTGCGGCAGCCGGTATCTCGGCTGTCGCGCTTCTTGGCACAACAACCACTGCTGCCGGGTCTCTCGCCGTTATTGGCGGCCTTATCGGGGCCATCTCGTTTACGGGAAGCATCGTTGCGTTCATGAAACTCCAGGGTTGGATGCGGCCGCGGCCGATCACCTTCCCGGGCCAGCAGATCGTCAACATGGCAGTCCTGGTCCTTGCCGTAGTCTCCGGTGTGCTCGTTATCGTGCAGCCGGCCTGGCTACCCCTCTCCGTGTCAATGTATCTTCCGCTGTTCTTTGTCCTCGCACTCGGGTTCGGCCTGCTCATGACACTCCCGATTGGCGGGGCAGATATGCCCGTTGTAATCTCGATGTACAATGCGTTCACCGGGCTTGCTGTTGCGCTCGACGGTTTCTCGTTTGCGACCCCGAACTATGCAATGGTTGTCGCAGGTATCATTGTCGGAGCAGCAGGTTCGCTGCTCACGCTTAATATGGCGAAGGCGATGAACCGCCCGCTCTCAAATGTCTTCTTCGGCGCTTTCGGAGCAACGGAAGAAACTGGTGCGCAAATCCAGGGCAGCATGAAGGCAATCGATGTTGACGACGTTGCCGTCATGCTTGCCTATGCAGACAAGGTAATCATTGCACCCGGTTATGGTATGGCAGTAGCCCAGGCCCAGCAGAAGGTCAAGGAAATTACCGATCTGCTCGAGAGTAAGAATGTTCAGGTAAAATTTGCGATCCACCCGGTTGCCGGCCGGATGCCCGGACATATGAATGTCCTTCTTGCGGAGGCAGGCGTTTCCTACGACCGCCTTTTCGACAGGGACGAGATAAACCCGGAGTTCACGGGTACGGATGTCGTCCTTGTGATTGGAGCCAACGACACCGTCAACCCGGCAGCGCACCGGCAGGGAAGCCCGCTTTTCGGTATGCCAATCCTCGATGTCGAGCAGGCAAAGAATGTCATTGTCCTGAAACGAGGCCAGGGAAAAGGTTTTGCCGGCATCGAGAACGATTTATTCTATCGTGACAACACGAGAATGCTCTACGGCGATGCGCAGGAAACTGTCGGTAAGCTCATCCAGGCCGTTAAAAAATTTTAATCTCACGGATATTCATAAAGACGGGGCACGGATCAGCCTGCTGACCCCGCCCCGCAATAATCATGAAAAAAATCTTTTTTTTTCGTGCGTGCCTAAAAACGTCATCCGGTGAGAAGAAATAATATCATACCGGAACGACACATCATGATTATATGCCGTTCTGTACAACCTGTGGAAAGGAGGTTCCTCCCGGTAAAAAATTCTGTGAATACTGCGGAACCCCCCTTGAACAACCTGCTTCTGCACCAGCTGCGCCAACAGCCCCTCCTCCGGTGCCTGCAGTTCCTGTATCCCCCCAGCCGGTCCCGGGAAGTCCTTCCGGGGGATCCGGGAAAACCATGATCATTGCAGGAATCCTTGTCGTACTGGTCTTAATTGCCGGTGTCTATTTTATCGGTCTGCCCCTGATCAGCGGATCACCGGCTTCAGGTTCGACTCTTCCACAAGCCAGTGTCTCCCAGACACAGGCTCTGACTCCGCTGCCGACAATCCTCCCGACCGTGCCGGACAATACGCCCGGCCCCGCAGATATCCCCGCTGCCAGCCAGACCTATGAGGAGAAATACACGGAGACGTACAACCAGGTCTATTCGGTCAATCGTGCATTTGTTGGCGGACAAAAAGAGGTCTTTACCCAGGACCTGAGATCTCCGCCCCTGTATATCAAGTTTAAAATCACACCGGAGATCGAACTCGGGGAGAAAGTTGATGATGTCGGCAACATGGTCAGTACCTCCTATGTGAGCCCGAACGCATGGTTCAAGGTCAATGTTTATGATGCCGGCAATGGTGCGATTGTTGAGCAGCAGGGATTCAATAAGGGGTTCGGTGTCACGGAACAGCAGGAGTTCATGGTACGGGCGCCAGGCACCTACCGTATCGAGATATCAGGAAATGCCGTAACTGCAGACGTCCGCATCCTCACCGGAAAATCGTAATCCCCGCGTTTTCTTTTTTCCCATAAAAATTTTAGAACGGAAAGACCGGTAATGTTCGAACTGCAGATGTACTGGTTCATCGATACCCGTACCGGGTTACTCTGCCTGGATTCGTTCAATCACGAGCTGCCTTCCGAAGATCTTCTCAAATGCCTTTTTCTCTGCCTCCACACCCCAGATCTCCAGCTGGCAGTCACCGCGGGCGACAACCTCAAGATGAATACACTCTTTGTCGACACGGGAAAATTTTACATGCTGGATAAGCGCGGTGTGGCTCCTGTCCAGACTTTCACTCAGACGGATAAACGTGGTCAGGACCCGCAGTGCATCCAGCTCGCGGGATTCGAGATCCATAACTTCGGGGTCCTTCTTTTTCGGTGCCTTTTTCCGGTGGAAACGGGCAATGTTAGCCATGAATTTGATCTCTTTTTGGTCAAATCCCAGCAGTTCGGAATTTTTTATGATATAATAGGAATGAGCATGGTGGTTTGAATAGGAAATGAACGAACCGATATCGTGAAGGAAGGTAGCATATTCAAGGAGTTCACGTTCATAGTCGCTGAAATTATGCAGGCCCTGCTCCTTTGCAGAGTCAAAGAGTTCGAGGACAAGGCTCGTTACGGTCCGGGCATGCACTTCGTTGATCCCGCAGGACCTGCCAAGCTGGAGCACGCTGCGCTGGCGTGGTGACAACTCACCCAGTAAAGGAAAAGCATCGATTCTCGAGAGATAATCCACGAGAAGACCGTCCTGCAGGCCACGGCCGGTCGTCAGAATCGAGTCGATGCCCAGGTCTTTTAAGATGGTATCGAGAATTGCCGCCCCGGCAATGATGATATCTGCCCGCTCCGGGTTCATACCCGGTACTTTCCTGCGCTGGTCAAGGGGGAGCGAGCAGAGCAATGCGATCACTTTCTGCAAATCTTTAAGAGAAAGAACCGGATCGCTGTTGTTTCCATTCTGGTGAATTGCTTTCTGGGCAATCTCGGCAAGGTTCATGATAGTCCCCGAACTGCCAATTGCAATCACCGGTTCCAGGCTGCGGATTTTCTTAACAGAATGGATGATCGTATCCCTGACATGATGCTGAACACGTTTGTACTGCTCTGGTAACACAGGACCTGAATTTTCACGAGGCAGGTACAGGTTTGACAACCGGATTGCACCCAGCCGGAAACTTTCAAGATACTGATACGTCCGGTCACCCCCGACTGCAATCTCTGTACTCCCTCCCCCGATATCGATAAAAAAAACCTGACGGTCCTCAATATGGGTTCCGCTTGCCACGCCAAGATAGATGAGCCTGGCCTCTTCCTGTCCCGAGATCACATGGACGTCAATCTGCGCTTCCAGCCTTAACCGGTGAAGGATCTCATTCTGGTTTGCGGCCTCCCGCATGGCTGATGTAGCAACTGCGATAAATTCTTCGGTGGAGAATGTCCGTGCAAGATCAGTAAATTTCTTACAAACCACAACCAGACGTTCAATGGCCTCCGGCTGGATCTCGTCCTCTTCGAACTCTCCCTCACCCAGCCTTACCTGCTGTTTCTGGCGGGAAAGGATGGTGTACGAATGATTCGGGTTGAGCCGGACAACGAGAAGACGGACGGAGTTTGTCCCGATATCGATAAATGAAACAACACGCCCGTTTGGGCCGATCTTCCTCGATTTCAACGGATCACCAGGATTCTTTCAAATGCCTGCCTGAACAGATCCGCTTTCCCGAGAGCATGTTCTTTTTCACCGGTAATAACTCCCGTCCCGGTCACCGTGCAAAGTATTTCCCCGTCAGATAAACTGCAGTGGGCTTGCCGGACCGATCCCGTGTGCGGGTAATCGAGTCCATCAGCGACGCGGAGGATTGATGCAAGTATGAGTGCTTTCTTCCGACTCTCTTTTGCGATAAAATCAAGATACGGGCATGAAGAAAGCCGGACTTTTCCCCGGTGCGAGAGAATAACGAATGCGAGGATTCCGCGCTCTTCAAGATCGAACGGAAGAGTCTCATCGGAAAAGACCATCTCTGCTCCACGACGGTTATGTCCCTGTTCTCCATATTTCCATCCAATATCATGCAGTTCACTGGCACATTTTAACAAGAACCGATCATGATTATGAAGGTTATGCAGGGATTGCAGATCATCAAAAAACATCAGGGCCAGGTTCGATACGTGCGTGCTGTGGGACCGGATACCGGGATCTGTCCCTGCCAGGGTATTGACAGCACCGGTTGCTCCCTCATAACTGTATGATTCCGGCGGGCGGAAAGAGACCTTTCTTCCGGTGTCCAGGGATGAACGGAGTTCGTCCCAGAGCTGCACCCGTGCAAGTGCCTGCCAGTATCTCACGAACTGCCGGTAGCGCCGTTTCCGTTCAGCATCCCGGTCATCGAGGAAAAGCCGGAGGCTGGACAATGTTGTGGTATCAGGCCTTTTGGTACCTTTTCCGGTTCGCAGGAGTGTCCGTTCCCGTAACAGGAGGGACGTGATCTGATCAATCCAGACATCGCAGTCATGGATATCTCCAAGGATTTCCTGGATTTTTTTTACCCGTGCAAGGTATTTTTCCAGGTTATTCCGGTAAACAGACCCATAGATCTCCATGGTATACCGGAGTTTTTTTGCAGCTATACGGGTGGCATGATGCTCCGCAACTGCTTCCGGGTGGAGTACCCAGGGTTCGTACGAGTGGAGCGTTGAAAGCCGTTTCCCGATGCGGAGCGCTGCAACAGGAGGGATGCCAGAGAGCAGCGGTTTCTTCCGGGTTGTCTGGTATCCGTCTCTCATGGCTGCAAACACCCGTTGCATCTCGCCAGTTACCTGGCTTTTTTCCAGCCCGGAGATCGCTGACACGACATGTTTCTGGAGAATACTGCGTTTTTTTTGCAATCCCAGGAGCAGGAACCGGATGGCGGGTTCCGTTGAGGGCTGGTTTTCTGACGCACGTTTCTTTTCCAGGCCGGGATCTTTCTGTAATTTTTTGAGGGATTTCTGGAGGAAGGCAATCTGGACATCCGCATCCCGGGCGTCACCTAATGCACGGGTGATCCGGGTAATCTCCTGCATCCATTTCACGTATTGTTTATCCGGAAAGCAGGTCCGGAAGAGGGGCAGTGCTGCACGAAGCCTGCGGGATGCCACCCGCATGCGGTGGATATATTCGATATCCTGCGCTTCCTTCACGCCGGCAATCTCACGGGTAAATGCATCAAGCAGGCCCGGCAGTTTCTGCATGCCGTACCAGCACAGCCCGTTGTGAGGGGTTACGACGTCACGTTGTACGGTCATACCATGATCCCCGGTGATTGACCATCCATATCTGTACATTCATGGGTTCCGCTCCCGGAACGGGAAGGCCGCGGCAGTAGGAGCCATCAGCCTGCATGGTGCGGAGCTTGACCGTATCATGCAGCTGTGCCGGCAGGATTTTTGCTGCGATTGCATGCCGGATGATGGGATCCTCAATGGGGAACAGGATCTCAACCCGCCGGTCAAGGTTTCGCGGCATCAGGTCGGCACTGCCCAGGAATATCTCGTCATTTCCCCCGTTGTGGAAATAATAGATCCGTGCATGCTCAAGGAATCTTCCGACAATAGTACTCACTTTGATATTCTCGCTGACCCCGGGGATTCCGGGACAAAGGCAGCAGATCCCGCGTACCTGCAGGTCCACGTTTACCCCGGCCTGCGATGCCCGGTACAGGGCGCTGATACAGAAGGGATCAACAAGGGCATTCATCTTGAAAATGAGATGCCCGTCCCCGTTCCTTTTATGATTCTCAATTTCCCGGTCAATACGATCGATGATGCCGTTCCGTAACGTTACCGGTGCAACGAGCAGTTTCTGGTACTTGTCGATGCGGGCATACCCGGTAAGGAAATTGAAGAGGTGAGCAACATCATCTCCGATCGCCCGGTCTGCTGTGAGAAATCCGAAATCCGTATAAATCCGGCTTGTTGTGGCATTGTAATTGCCGGTTCCCAGGTGAACATACCTGCGGATCCCGTCTTTTTCCCGGCGGACAACCATGCAGAGCTTGGCATGGACCTTGAGGCCGACGACACCATAGACGACATGGACACCCTCGTGTTCAAGCGCCCGGGCCCATCCGATATTGTTCTCTTCGTCAAACCGGGCCTTGAGTTCGATCAGCGCTGCAACAGCCTTGCCGTTCTCCCGTGCTTCCATGAGCGCTTTGACAATCGGGGAATTGGAGCCAACCCGGTAGAGTGTAATCTTGATGGCAAGGACATCCGGGTCGTGGGCTGCCTGCCGGAGGAGATTGACCACCGGTGAGAAACTGTCGTACGGGTGGTAGAGAAGGATGTCATGGCTGCGGATTGTGGCGAAAATATCCTCCCCTTCGCCAAGACCTTCAGCAACTGCCGGGAGGAATGGTGTGTCCTTGAGGTCAGGACGATCGAGAGACATAAGCTGCATCAGGTCTGCCATACCGACCGGGTGGCCGACCTGATAGATCATATCCGGCATCACACCCAGTTTCTTCTCAAGCATGTGGCAGATATTTTTATGGGCAGTACACTCCATTTCAATACGGACGGGTTTACCCCGTGCACGCTGTTCCATGATCTCCTCAACCGTAGTCAGGAGATCCGACGCTTCATCAACCTCAATCTCAAGATCTGCATCGCGGGTAATCCTGAACGGGAAAGACGCGACAACATCCATCCCCGGAAAGAGCATATCGAGATGGGCAGCAATAATTTCTTCAAGATAGATCAGGTGCACTTCGTTATCGTTGGCACGTATGCTGGCATCGGCATTAGGAATCCTCACGAGTCGCGAGAACAGGTTTGTCGGCACCTTAACCCGGGCAAAATACTCCTTTTTTGCAGGATCGCTGATAATTATGGCAAGGTTGAGGGAAAGATTGGAGATAAACGGGAAAGGATGTGAACTGTCAAAGGCGAGAGGCGTTAAGACCGGGAATACTTCATTGACAAAAAATGTATGCATGGCATCTTTCTGGCTTTCTGAAAGACCTGCATACATGTGAATATGGATACCGGCGGCATCGAGTTTTGGCAGGATCTCATCATGCCAGGCTGCGTACTGGGCAACAAGCTCCGGGATCAGCATCTGCCGTATCGCATACAGCTGCTGCGCGGGAGTCATGCCATCCGGGGGAGATTTCAGGACACCCTTTGCCAGCTGCCGCTGGAGACCCGATACCCGTACCATGAAAAACTCATCAAGGTTATTGGCAAATATCGAAAGGAACTTGACGCGTTCAAGGAGCGGGTGTGTCTCATCCCGCGCTTCATCCAGTACATGATGGTTGAACCGAATCCAGCTCAGTTCGCGGTTGATATAATGCAATGGTGTGTCAGGAGGCTTTTGAGATGTATCCATGATCAGTACCCCGTAACAGGGATGGGTCAGACCCGGCTGTTTCCGGTTTTATCATCAGTAGACATAGAGTTCATGCGAAATAAATTCTTGCCGTAACAGAACGTCAATGCCCGTTAATGAGGTATCGTGATTGAAAAAATGCTCTTGTGAAGGCCTGTTTCATGAGGTATGATTGTTGCTCTTGCGTCAGCCCTGCGTCCATTGTATTGCGAGGCATCAGTATTTTCTGTACAGGGAATTTTTCCACGATTGTGTACCGGTAATCCGGCACTTTCGCAACCAGCAGATGTTCTGACAGCGGGGACGGAGCCCCCGGGAGCGTCATGATTACTATCAAATAATTTAATATGAAAATGTCCTCGAAATTTTTATCCTGTGTGCCTGTGGCCTTCCCGGCATCATATCCGTTTGCCATAAAAACCGCCACTTCTGGAATTATTGATGGGGGTTGAGACCCCCATACCCCCGAATATGATAAACGCCGCCGCCCCCGACGGGGCGCCCCCGCGGCGGATCAGGACGGGGGAATAATTATATGCCGATTTTCATGGTTCAGGAGTGAACCGGATCGGTACATTCTTGTTTCTCCAGAACAAAAAAACCAGCATCTCCACCATACTATTCAGCCGTTGAAGTTATGGTACCGGTAACAGTTGTCGATAAATTCCTGCCGGTTCCGCCCGGTTGGCCGTGTTGCCGGACGGAGGTATCCTATCGCGGGCGTCTGACGGGCCGGGCACCAGAGGCAGAGAGCCGCGTCGACATCGCCTTCCTTATCCTTCACCGGGCAGTAATACACCCCGTCCATGAACTCGACCTCGTCACCGCCGGGAAAGGGTGTTCCGGCCGGGTGGCCGGGCTCGTCGAGTACCAGCATGCAGTACCCGGCAAGCAGGTATTTCAGGAACCGGAGTGCGGGTACATCCGCTTCGCCATCACCGGAGCATTGCCGCCCGACCATATCCCAGTATCCCCGCTGGTCATCCGGTATCGCCTGGTTCAGCGTCCGTAATGTCCCCTGCTGGTCATCGAGCCGTATTCTCTGGAAGGTGCCGAGGAGGTGCTCCGTGATCTTTGCGGACAACCGGTCCCGGTACTCCGGGGTGAGGTCCCGGACTTTTGTATCGAAGTTGCTTTTCATCTGCTGGATCTCTTTGGGGGAATGCACAAGAACGATCCGTGCGATAGCCGTTCCCAGTTCGCCCCGCGTCTTCGCTGCTCTCAGATCGCTGCACTGCCGGCTGATCGTTTCGGCTGAGGCCGGGGAACGGGCAGGATCGGGTCTTCTGAAGAGCGACATGGGATTTCCTTCACGTTGCCGGTTAGTAGGAATTGCCGGGATATAGGGTCTCTGGTGCGGGCACGACCGGATATCGTGCGGACAC
>JBAZHD010000027.1:0-34519 GCA_041652515.1 Methanoregula sp. | reverse complement strand
CGGGTAATCCCGGATAATCCCCGTTGCCTGTCGCAAGTTTTTATAAGATAGACAGCCTTTTTGTAATGGCACGAGAGCAAGGGTAGTCAGCCCCGGTCAAAGAAACCGGTCGAGGGCCCCGGGCACGATCTGTCCGCTGCATTGCTGTGCAAATCCTCATTACCCGTGCGAGGGTAGCCAAGCCAGGTCAAAGGCGCTAGGTTGAGGGCCTAGTCTCGTAGGAGTTCTTGGGTTCGAATCCCATCCCTCGCATCTGGACGCGAAGTGCGAATCGTTCAGTTCTCTTTTTAAACCGCTTCAATCAGACACTCGTATATGACTTACCCAGTCGCTCAGTTAATTACTGAAAGCTCTTTTCACAACATCAGGACCGATTTGGCAGAAAACGCCATCAAGACCGCCCTTCAGAATTTCACCATCACGACAGTTGATGCGGCCCAGATCCGGGAATTCATTGCAGAACTTCGGTCCTGCAAGAACATCAGCGCCGGGCGGGCGAACAAACTCACCTTCACGCTCATTACCTGGCGCAGGTTCATCGGTCCGTTTGCAGACAATCCCATCGGTGATCTTTATGCTGCAATCCCTGAATTGAGAAATGCAAAGAGCCGCCGTGAGACGCCATTCAAACAGAACACCATCAGCGATTTCATCGCCATCCTCAAACAGTTTTACCTCTGGATGATCGACAACAAATATTCCCCCCTCACCGAAAGTAAAATCCACAAACTCCGGACCCCGCCCAAGGACACCATGACCAAGGTGGCCGCAGACCTGCTGACTCCGGATGAGATCACCGCGATGATGAAGGCCTGCACCCGGACCATTGACCGGGCCATTGTCATGACGCTCTATGAAGGAGGATTCCGTATCGGCGAGATCGGGACCATGACCTGGGGAGATCTCACGTTCGACAAATACGGTGTCATCGCGAACGTGAACTTCAAGACCAACATGCCCCGGTACGTCCGGCTCATCATGTCCCGGGAATACCTGGCACAGTGGCGGGCCTGCTACAAGCCGGACCCGAGCGGCAATGTACTGGTCTTCATAAACGAACGCGGCAAGCCGCTCATCCATGCAACCATCAACAAGCGGCTCAAGTGTATCGCGAAGACAGCCGGCATCCAGAAACACATCACGCCCCATGTCTTCCGGCACAGCCGGATCACGCATCTCATCAAGGAAGGTGTGCCCGAGAGCGTGATCAAGCTCATGATGTGGGGCAACATCAGCACCGACATGTTCCGGACCTACGCCCATCTCACCGGGCAGGACATAGACTCCGCGATGCTCAAGTCGTACGGCATCAGCGTCACAGATAATAACAGCAATGCGTCACGGCTGGAACCTTGTCAGTGCCCGCACTGCAGAAAGATCAATCCTCCGGTCTCGAACTATTGTGTTTCCTGCGGCCAGAGTCTCACGGATGTTGTGATCGATACTGATGAGGGCATCCAGCAGAGCGTCATACGGGACAACCCGGATATCCTGCGGCAACTCATTGATGAAAAGATCGAAGAGATGAAGCGGAAAGGGGAACTCAGTTTTTTTACAGCCCCCACTGCAATTGTCTGATAATCTCATCTCTTTTTTCCTGGATTGCCATCGCGGCATAATACGAAAGAGCCTGTCATTGGTTCTCTGCAATGGATTGAGCAGTTTTAGAAATCAGCGGCAGAATTTTTGAGATCGTTCCGGCACGGTTCCGACACATTGCATCTTTCAGCAATGGAAAAACTATTGGAAAATATAAAATAATTTTTTGCGGCACCTCCCGCTTCCAAAATCCATTTCGACCACAATATTCATCTGATTGTGCAAATTTTCAAAATATTTTAGCCGCGCCCCAAAAAATTTCCAACAAAATCACTAAAAAAACCATTGTACGGGCAGATTTTCCATCAAAAATGATTCGGATAACCTGGGGGTTGAGGCTAGTTTAAATACGTGCATGTGCTGATTTCTTTTATTACAATGTTCCGGGAAATTGCAGCGAACCTGAAAATGAGGCTCAAAAAGGTGGTAAAGGCCATAAATGCCAAAATTAATTCCATCACCGATTATTTCAGTACACCCTCAGTATCAGCCCGCACCCAGTACTCCGGATACGTAATCCCAACCGGTACAGTAAATGCGTTGAACCTGGGGCTTCGGTACAGACTGACGAGCGGCCACGCCCCCATATTCTCGCTCTTCACTTTTTTTGGTAATCGTCAGACGTCGGTATCCGGTGTTTGAGTAGTGCTTGTGGTCATCATCCGATAGGGGACCTGCCGAATCTTCGCAGGGCATAATTGACCCGATTTTGAGCCCGGGCTCTACAAAAACAACGGACCCGGCGTCTTTTAAAAAATCATGTACGAGTGGATGCCTCCTTTGTCCGCTCGTTTATGTATTGCTGGTGAACAATTCGGGAAAAAAACGGTGGAAACTATGCAGAACAGATCTGCAATCGAACCCTTGAGGGTTACTCAGGAAGCAGTCGAGGCTTATGAAAAGCGGACGGGCTTTTTCGGGATTGGAAAGAAGATGGTTGAACACGGTCGCTGGAAGATTGTCGCAAAAGAGGAGACACCATGCCGGCACAACTGATTGGCAGCTCACGAGCGAAACTTACCCAGTCATGCCATGAGACTGCCACAGGTAATTTTGTTTGTGACTTTAAATCCCTCACTCAACGGGTCAGCAAGATGGGAGGTACAGCATGACCCCCTTTTCGGCAGGACAGATCATGGGCGGGAGCGAAGGGTGCGTCCACGTCAAAATTTACGGAGCACCGCATTACATCTGCCCGGAAGAGCTGGGAATGCTCTTCTTCGTTGGCGATACGGTGCCGCTCCTGAAGAATTTCCCTTCCGAGAGCGAGAGCCCGCAGGTCTCGGGCAGGGTCCACCTCAACGCTCCCGGTCGATCCGTCATCATCGAGATCGGCCCGGCCCGGTTTATGGTCCCGCGTGACCGGTTCCTCGCGGTTGCATTCGGCGAGGATATCTCGTGCATCATCTTCGAGATTCCATCAGACAAAAATGAGATAGAGATAATCTCCTTAAAGGGAGGCACAGCATGATTCCGAGCCTGCTTAACTCGATTGCAATGAATGCTGTACCGATCCTCAAGAGCCGTGGCTATAAAGTGGTCAGAACGATCTCACTCAAAGAGCGGTATTCGTCCGAGACATTCATCTGCTATCGCGGGGCTGAAGAGACCCTTCACGTGAAACTGAAACTCTCGCCCAACACCATGACAAACGGAGAAGAAATTGCGAGGTACTGCAATGACGAGATCCGTATCCTCCGCAGGATGATGAGAGCCAGTCCCAAAAAAACCGGAGAGCACTACGAAGTCTGGGTCTCGATGCCCTTTGGGAACTATTCTCCGATCGAGGTCCTGCCGGATATGCTCATCGATCTGCGATCCGGTGCTGCCCTGTCACAGCGCCCCCTCGGAGGTGTGTGGGGATGACCAGCCGTCGCGGCAGGCTGATCGAGGACGGAGCCCGCGAACTGCTCCAGTTTCACGGGTACAAGGTCCGGGTCCTGCCCGTAGGATTCAACAAGCGGCTTCCCCCGGCCCACCTTGTCGCAACCCGGCCATCGGGCGAGACACGGTTTATCCGGATTACGAAACTCTTTCACCAGTCCTCCTCGGTGCAGACTGTTGAACAGAGATGTTACGTGGGTCTTGCGCAGCTTCGCAAGCATCAAGCGCTCCATTCCGGAGAGACCGGGCTCCATTACGAGATCTGGTGCTATTCCCTGAGCTACGGTTTCCGGCGTTTCGAAGTACAACAAGACAGCGTGCGGGAAATTCCCAAACTCACCCTGTACAGTCAGTCCTCTCCGCCGGCCGGAGGAATTGCATGACCGCCGTTCACCGCATCCAGGTGCTGGAGCGGAAAGCGGGAAACATTCTCAAAACGCTGGGCTATGGGATGGTGATCGTGAACGACTCCCGGTGTTTCCGGTACGTCACGTTCAACCTGACTGCCTGTAAGGAACGGGATAGCGGAACTGTCGATGTCGTGATGGTAAAACTGAAAATATCCCTGCATGCGATCAGGTCTCTTGATGAAGCGGCGATATTGTGTCGTGACGAGATACGACGAATGAAGAAATTCTTTGACCGGATGCCACCAGAGATAACACTCCCCCGGTACGAGGTCTGGATTTCCATTCCTTCAAACACCTTCCAGAGCTTTGAGTTCACCCGCGACGGGCTGCGGGATATTCTTTCACTTGATGAGATTGCCGGGCAGATGGGAAGTGCAGCATGATTGCGCAGAGCGCGTTCAACGCCTCGAAGCAACGGGCCACCGAGCTGCTCATCTCCCGGGGGTTCGAGCCGGTCCTGCCGGAGAACAGCAGGTTCCTCACCCGCTACATCCCGCTCCACCTTGTAGGATTGCGGGGGAACTACGAAGCTCTCTGTGTGAAATTGCGGATCGCTCACGGTGCGGTGAGCGTGCCGTACGTTGAATCGTTCTGCAGGTTCGAGTGCTGCCAGTTCCGTTCGTTCCTGACAAAATACCCGGGCAGTGTGTTCCTGCGCTGCGAGATCTGGGTCGTGTCACCGAACGGTTCAATCCATTGTTACGAGGTGCGGCCAGATTCTCTCCAAGAGGTGGCAGCCTATGCCGGATGAAGATGAGAATCCGGCAGTCACGACTGACAAGAGAGGGGGCATCCCGCTCTACCTGATCTCGAATGTGATCGAAGCCCTGGTCATTAAACATGGTGATGCGATCTTCCAGATCCACGTAGTGCGGAAACAGCATCACAAATTTACGATAACAGTAGAAAACAAAGCCAAACAGTTGCTAGCGGTGAATCCGGAATACGCTGTCCCCGAAGAAGGCGACGGGCATGGCTAACCATTATTTCTTCCTGAGTCCGGATGGAAGCCAGGGTGTGGGTGGTGACTCGTGGATGGATTGCTGCGTGAGGCAATTGCCCGAATAGCCGGGCCCGGGCAGGTTGTTGAGGTCCGGGCGCTCACCGACCAGTTCACCCATAGCGGATATTTCAGCGATCATGATGCGCTCGTCCGGTCAGTGGAGCCGCTCGATGCCGATAGCTCGGTCCACGGCATCTATGTCACGCTGAATGAAGTGAACCCGGCCCTGCTCTCGCGCCGGGCGAACCGGATCAAGATGCGGCTCGGCAAGAAGGACAGCACCACGAGCGACGCGGATATCCTGCGACGCCGCTGGCTGCCTATCGACATCGATCCGCTGCGACCGAGCGGGGTATCGAGTACTGATGAAGAGCACGGGCTGGCCCTGGCGAAAGCCGATGAGATTGCCCGGTGGATAGCCGGGCTCGGCTTCCCGGACCCGGTCCGGGCCGACTCCGGCAACGGGGCTCACCTGCTTTATCGCATCGACCTGCCGAACGATGAAGCGGCGACTGCGCTCGTGAAGGCTTGCCTCACGACGCTTTCCGCGTTCTTCTCTGACGAGCGGGTGAACGTGGATACGGCGAACTTCAACGCGGCCCGCATCTGGAAACTTTACGGTACGGTATCCCGGAAGGGTGACAATACACCCGAACGTCCGTACCGGCGGAGCCGGATCCTCTCGGCCCCGGAATCTCTTGAGGTTGTGAGCATCGAGATGCTCCGCGATCTCGTGGCCCGGCTGCCTACTGAGCAGCAAGCACAGCAGCAGCCTACCGCAACGAAGGACAAACGATTCGACCTGAACCACTGGCTCTCCGATCACGGGATCGGGGTCCGGTCCGAGAAACCATACAGCGGCGGTACGCTGTACATTCTCGACCAGTGCCCGTTCTCATCGGCCCACAAGGATGGGGCCTTTGCAATTCAGTTCGGCAACGGTGCGGTCTTTGCCGGCTGCAAGCACACTTCCTGCGGGAGTGGTACTCAGCGATGGCAGGAACTCCGCGAACAGTTCGAGCCGGACCGGGCAGCGAAGCGGAAGGACTGGGAGCAGAAACAGAAGAATTACCGGAAGGACCGGGCGAAGGCCAAGATTGAGAGTGAATGTACTGCGGACCCGGGCCCGGAACCGGAGCCGGTAAACCCCGATGCCCGGGCCGAGGCGATCAATGTGCTGGAACACGGTGACCCGGCGGCCTTGATGCTCACGGCATTTGCCCAGGAGCATGTTGGTGACGAGATCCTCGCCCGGTGCATGATCCTGTCGATGGCATCACAGGCCGTGAAGAATTCAGACGGTCTGCATGTCTCAGTGACCGGTGACAGCGGTAAAGGAAAGACGCACGCCTTCAAGAAGATGATGCGCCAGGTCCCGGACCGGTACAAGGTGAAAGGCACGGTGAGCAACAAGGCACTCTATTACATGAAAGACCTCAAGCCCCGGACGGTGCTGATGAGTGACGACACCGAGCTCTCGGACGGCATCCAGGAGATCCTGAAGTCCGCGACTTCGAACTTCCACGAGCCGATCACGCACACGACGGTCACGAAGGATCTGACTTCCCGGGTCTGCACGATTCCCGAGCAGTGCGTCTGGTGGATTGCAAAGAAGGAAGGGACCGGTGACGATCAGGTAATGAACCGGATGCTTACCTGCTGGATTGATGAGTCATCAGCACAGGACGCCCGGGTACTGGTCGCGAAACAGGAACGGGAGATGCTGGACCCGGACTCATTTGTTGATGAGACCGCTGAGCTCCGGACCTGCCGGGAGATCTGGGAGATCCTGCATGAGCAAACGATCTGGGTGATCATTCCGTATTCGAAAAGGGTACGGTTCAATGCGATCTGCAACCGCCGTAACCCCGACATGCTCTATGATTTGATCAAGAGTCACGCGGCTCTCTTCTTCATGCAGCGCCGGCAAAAGATGAGCGGGGACGGGACGCTCTGCATATACGCGGATGAGGCGGATTTTGCTGCGGCGAACGATGTCTTCACGCTCCTGAACGGCACGGCTGGCGGCCAGGAATCGAAGATGACGAAGAAAGAGTCGGACCTGCTCGCGATTATTGAGAAGGCGGATCAGCCGGAGTTCACCATCCAGGATCTCCAGCGGTTCACCGGTGCGTCCTACATGGGAATTTACCGGATGATCAAAGGCTACGACAGCCGGGGAAAGAATTACACGGGCCTGCTGGAGAAATGCCCTGCCCTATCGTTCACTGACCGTACGGTGACGGTAACTGAGACTGACGGGTATGCGGTCCGCCGCAGGACCGAAGCGTTCACGTGGAACCGTGAGATCTTCCGGCAGTGGGCGAATGGCGGATCCTGCTGGCTCGACCACGACCCGCACGGCGGTAATGATGATGGTAGCGCAGGGTCATTTACAGCATTACAGCACGTTTACAGCAGTTTTACAGCAACTGCTGTAAATCAAAATGGCGCAATTTCCAAACCCGGATTTCCCCATAACCCTGTTTATAATAATAATTCTGTACTAAGAGAAGGTAATTTACAGCAAAAAGAGAATGCTGCTACTCAGGTAGGGCCCGGTTTGCAGAATACTCAGTGTCTCCATGATTTCCAATCTGCTGTAAATGAAAAACGATCTCTGCAAATTTCCGCGCAATCCGGGAATAAAATACCAGAACACGCTCCGATGACTTACAACACGTGCTGTAAAACTGCTGAAACGAGCCCGGATTCGACCCCCTCTGCTGTAAACAAGGATCAGGCCCGGTCCATCCGGGCCGCTGATTACAAGAAACTCGAACCCCCGGAGCCAAAGACTGCGTGCTATGCCTGCGGAAAGAAAGGCTCCTGGTTTATTGAAAAATTCACCAAAGAGCGTCGGGCCCGGCCCAAGGACCTGCAGGATGCCCGGCGGGTGTGCCGCTCGTGTTATACTGAAGCGGTGAAAGCGGAGCAGATGGCTTCGGTTCCTTTACCGGGCACCGTGGATGTTTCCCGGTGCAGCCGCGTGACGGCGGATGTGGGGAAATGTTCGGTGTGCGGGATTGCGAAGGCGGTGTGGATCGATCGCGAGGCCGGTGTGAAGCTCTGTGAGCATTGTTATGGGAGAGGTTTGAGGGAAAGTGCACAGGAGGCTGGATGCAATGCCTGATGAAGCGCTACGTGAACGATTATGTGATTGGTGTTACAAAAAAAACGGAGGGAAATGAATGCCTGAAGATACGTTTGAGGTCGTAACGGAAATAAAATACCGGCCGGAGATTAAAGAGCAGACCGAGGAAGAAGCCCGACGTGGATTGCTGGAAGGAGAGGAGTACATGGTCCTTGAGATCCAGGTAATCGGGATGGTGGAGATCTTCGAGGGAAAGGATTCTCTCACGGTCGATTATCTCGCGGCATGTAACCAGAACGCGGTAGCATCACCCTGGATGAAGGAGAGGATGAGTTTGCTCTCGGATATCTGCGAGGGGACGGTCATGGTCCTGACGCGCCAGATCAGAAACCGGCTCTTCCGCCAGATCCAAAATCGGGAGGAGCAGGAGTTGTGCCTGTACCGGTTGTCTGCATGGTTGTCTATGGGCGATGATGGTTCGCAGCGCTGGAGTATCCGGGACCAGATCGATCCGGTGTTTGAGCACGAGGATCGGTCTGTCAAGAAGCGGGCCAGGGAGGCCAGGCGGCTGGCGGGGAAAGTGATGGAGTATAAGGCGGGCTGACGTGGTTGTTCCATCTGCCCTGCTATCGCACGAGAGCACGGAGCATTACACGCCGCAGTACATCCTCGATGCGGTGATCGTCTGCATGGGTGCGATCGATCTGGATCCGTGCAGCAACAGCCGGGAGATCCCGAACGTGCCAGCAGCGAGGCATTACACCGCTCAGGACAATGGGCTTGTGCAGCCGTGGGTGGGACGGGTATTTCTCAATCCACCTTTCGGGTTCGGGGTTGAGAGGTGGTTCTCGAAACTATACCTGGAGCGGTCCGAAGGCCGGACCACGGAGGCGATTGTACTTTGGAAGTCGGCAACCGAGACCGCTGCATGGAAGACGCTGACAGCGATATCGTGCCGGGTTTGTTTTCCTTCGGTTCGTATCCGGTTTGTTGGTCCGCAGGGGAATGATTCAGGGCCGACGTTTTCACCGGCACTGTTCTACGTTGGAGAAAGACCGGAGCGGTTCGAGAAGGCATTTTCCGGGATTGGGGCGGTGTGGGTGACGCCGTGAGTACCTCTTTGATGTACCCCTTCACGGGTCGGAAAGAATTTTGTCCGTAATGTGTCCGCTATCAATCTCCCCGTTCCCCTTCAAATTTTCAGCGGTTTTGATTTTCCTTTGAATTTCACTCGTTTTCTGGGTCGCAGGTATTTGGCTGCAATGTCCGATAATGTCCGAATATGTCCGAATTACCCCTCAGGCCATTCGGTGATATCTTGCCTCATTTACAAAAAACCGCAGGAAATTTTCAGCCGGATTGTGTTTTGAGATCATGCATGGAAATGTCGGGAAATGTCGGGAAATGTCCGGAAAGGATCATTCAGTGGATAGGCAGTACTTCGGCCCTTTCCTTTTTTACGACAATATGCAGCGTCTCTTAGTTCCGGCTTCTCGTTTCGCCGATGTAATATTCCCCGGTCGGCAGGGTTCTCGACCGGCATCAGGATCCGGTAATGGGACCCGCTCAATTCGCTACACACTGTGTAGCTTTTTCATCATCAGAGATTTCGTCATCAAAATATTTTTTTAAAAGACAAGGAAATTCTTGAGATTCGTAAAGGAAAAACCACACCCGGATTCATCGGTCAGCAGGACTGCCAGGTATTTTTAAAGGAGATGTCCCATTCCCTGCACGGCTCATACCAGCCTGCTCTTCTTCCACAATCAGTCAATGGTTGATTTATGTATCGTTCATGTCCCGATTGTTACGACGGATGTCCCGTTTATGTCCCCTTTATGTCCTCTTTGGGTGGGCAAGCAGATGACAGGATGTAGTACGTACCTTTACCCGTGGTTCCGATCGGTGTCAGCTCACGATATGAGTTACTTTCTGGCCCGGTATGCCTGGTGAGGATGACTGATATTCTCAGGATATCTGAGTTCGAGCAGTCCATCTTTCACCATCTTGGAAATATAATGAATACTCACCGTATCACGCGAGCGGCTGAGCATTGCGGCGATTTCATCCACCGTTACGAAATCATTCTTGCAAATGATAATAATCGCCTGACGGATGAGATCCGGAGATGCCCGTTTTTTTCCTTTGAGCAGTGAAAACACCATTTGACTGAGTGCTTCATAACGAGTTCCAAATCTCTTATGCAGGGGGGTCTCTCCGTTATGTAGGGGGCTCTTGTCACTATGTAGGGAGTTTTCCCCGTTATGTAGGGGGTTCCCCGTCTGTTGTTCCGGAACAGCATCGAACCGGGACTGAACCGTACCTTCAGTATCGACCACTGGTACACCAGCGAATGTGTACACCATTGCCCGGGTCGCCCCGGCAGACTGGAGGAATCTGCGGGTGACAAGGTCTTTTAATTCCATAGAAAGATCATGCGGATGGATATCCGACATCTCTTTGATTCGTGCATGGGTTACGCTGCCTTCGATCGCGACCGTGGCAAGGGCAAGTTTCTGCTCTTTGGACAACTCATTGAATTCCGATCCGAACCGGCTTTCGAGGCTCTTCATCACGGCATCGGGAAGAAGGCTCATCATCCGCATGACAAGGATCGTCTGTTCAGGATTGAATTTCTCCTTGAGTTCCGGAAGACGCCAAAGCTGTTCTCTCCAGTTCTGGAAGATTTTCGGAAGGCCGGAACCTGCCCGTTCTCCATAGCCGATGAGATCGAACATTGTCTGGAGGTTCCGGTTGCGGCAATCGCTGTTACCCCCATGAATTGCGTCTTCGACCGGTACTCTCATCGTGCCCGGATTCCGGAACGAGAACATATCCGGTCGCTTGATGATGAGGATCGGAACCGTCCCGCTGTAATCCGCGTGAACGAGTGTATTGGTCAGAGCTTCACGCAGGGCTTCATGAACCGGGGTATCATCGATGCGGGAAGGCCCGGCCAGTTTGAATGGCACTTTGAGGTCCCGGTACAGTTTCTGGATGGCAATCTGGAAGAAGTCGTAGAGATTGCCGGACCAGGTGCCGTCCGTGGTGACGCGATCCACCCACCGGGTCCCGTCATCGTCTTCCGCTCTGCGCTCCTGGTAATCAACAAGGTAATACGGAACTGCATCGAGGATGGGCCTCAGTTTGCCGAACATCAGGAGTCCGGCAAGGGTCAGACCTTCCTCTCCGGATGCCCGATCCCGCGTGAGCCCTCCAATCGAGCGAAGGAATTCATGGTCATCAAGGCTGTTCCACGGGTGCGTGGGTTTTGTGCTCCTGAATCTGTTCCGATAGGACCGGAGCGTAGTGCTGTCCAAATCGTTTTCAGAGAAATGCGAAAGTAATTTTGCATCCCGGGATTCTTCGACCTGCTCGGCGATCATCCGCTTGACGGTTGCTTCGTCGCAAACGTAATCCCCGGAGAAGTTCCTGCGGAATGTCCCGGTTAAGGGATTTTTCCCTACGTATACCGGTTTCTGCTCGCGGCGGGCCGGGGGCACAATGATCCGGATGTATTGTTTTCCCTCGTGCGTGCCGACAGAAACATTGTCGTCTTTTAAGATGTTGATGCTGACTTTTTCGCGGTTGTTCAGGTTGCTCCACATCTGATCGATGACCCGGCCGGGTTCGGCGATCCCGGTCAGGACGAATTCGCCGGGAGAGACTTCCTGGAATCCGAGAAGGGCAATGCCGCCCTGGGTGTTGGCAAATGCGCTGTAGGTTGGAAAAAACGATTCGGGAAGCTGGCCTTTTCCGTCTTCCCCGGCTGCTTTTTTGATCTCGATGTAGGTGCTTTCGGCAAGATCTTCGATATCCAGCAGTTCGGCGATTTCCTCGATACTCATCTGCGGTTGGGAAGGCATGGGAGAAGATCCTTTTTGTTCAAGTCAATCGTAGGGAGGGGAACGATATGGTTGTTTCTGTGGATGGGGAACTGGAGTGCGTAATGTTGGGGGGCATGGTTACACAGCGTTTGTAAATTTCTAGAAAATAGTTACAAGCATAACTTTTTTGATATGCGTAAATTTTACAACTGTTATAATTTCTTTGAATACTCCGGAATTGGTTTTTTGTTCTCTGCTCTTGAAGGCTCCCTTGTCGATTCCTCGGAATGGGCAAAAAACTACTTTCGATATTTAAAACGCACTTTTGAACAGAAGTGTTTTTCAGAGACCTTCTGATCAATCTTATTCACTCTTTCCGATAGTACCTTTAATTTATCGATCATCTCAGTCTGATTTTCTGAAATTTTCGTTATTTCATCGGAGATTGTAGTTTGTTGAGACTTAATGGGTTTCAAATCTTGCTTTCCCGGCCAGGCACCATCGAATAATAGAGCCACACCTGTCAAATAGAAGGCTATATATAAACCAAGAATATCTGAAGATGGCGAATTTGTAAACATTAAACTAGCCGAATAAATGATAACCGAAAATAGAACGAAAAAAAGGCCCCATACAATTCTTATGAAGTCGTATTTTTCCGAATATCTTTTTACTTCTTCTATTGACGGTTTATTAAAGAATATCGCTGAGAAATAAAGCAAAATGACACATATTCCACCAAGCGCAACACAAAAACGAGGATCGATATATGATTTTAAACTGAGGTATAGGATTTCTGACAACCAAATGAAGAGTTCAAATAATACGATGCCAAGCACAATTGAAAGATAGGTTTTTTCATTCGCCCTTTCTGAATCTTCATCGGTCGTCATAGAAAATCAATATGAGGATTTGTTTTCTTCTTTACTGATTTATAAGCCCTCCATTCATAATATTGATATAGGCATAAAGGATGGGGAAACCGAATTTAAATATTGCAGCACGAGCATTCATTTGACATTAATGAGTATTTGATATTTAGGTGGAACGATGCGTGAGAAGCCAGAAATTGTGTGGGAGATGTATCAATCACTTGAGAAAGAGTTTCTAAATTATTTGGAATATGTTCCTCTCTCCCCTCAACATTATGAGGTATGGTCATATCCCTTAGTGAATTTATTCAATAATGTTGGAAGCAGCGTTGATTCATTTTTTAAAAATGCAATCTATTGTGTGTCATTAAACGATTACCCAAAAATTGATGAGATTCGTGCTGATGATCAACATTCCATGAAATTATATCGAGAAATTTTTCAGACTCGATATAAGATCTCAAATAAACAAGTTTTTGAATTACGAAACTACTCATCAATTTTCCCATTCAGAGATTGGAGTGATCAAAGAACTCCCGACTGGTGGAGACGATATACAGACATCAAACATGATCGTTTCCGGAATAAAGAGCAGGCCACAATGAAGGCAACAATGGATGCGCTAGCCGGCTTATTTTCACTTTTCATAACCCATCCAGAGACGCTTTCAACGATCATCGATTACAATGTCATACATACTCAACTTACCATAGATAGTTATAAACCAATTTTACTTCAGGGCGAACCTTTTGAGAATCTTGGGCCTCACCGAATTTATCTCAAAACTGGTTTATTCGGCTATATTTTTGCGAGTGCGAAATTTTCAATGGAGGATAGTCAAAAAATCAGAATACTCTCTCCCGAATATCGAGGATATGGATATTAGATTTTGTATTTTCTTTAATAACTTTTCAATTTTAAGTAATTTTACCATAATGTTCTATAATCACTGATATTCCAGATCAAGTGACATAACGTACTTTATCGCCTCTGGGCTATTCCCCATGGCATAGTTATCCAACAGATCAGTGAAATTATTCATCGCCAGTTTTCCTTCTAAAATGTCACGATGATCTGCTAAAAAGTGATCAATAAATCCCTGAATTTCCGTCTTACCTAAATAATCTGCTGAATACCCGATTCTTTGTCCAAATTTCAAAGATTTAACTGCTAATTCGAGAACTTTTTCGGGATCTTGACTCATACAGGATTCAAGGATTCCCATCAGATATTGCATTTGATCCCCTCGCAAACCTACCCTTTCATCTGAGTTTAAAAGAGATTCTAAAATTAATTCGATTGTTCCCACTTCTAATCTATATATGGTACTAATTGCCTGGGTCGCTGACTCTGGATCTTCGATTTTATTAAATTTTTTATCGATGGCGAAATAAAATCTCGTGATATATTGACCTATAACTTCGCGAAGATTTTCAAGTTGCTTAATATCAACATCGATAATTTTGGTTCTTACCAAGAACTCTTGTTGAATCTCATGGAAAACTGATTTTATTATCTGGTTTAACCATCTGCTGATAGATAATCGTGCATTATCGTATTTTTCATTAAAAATTGTGGGGGTCGTGAAATACTGGTTTATAATTAGTGAAACGATTTTTGGTCGTAATGTTGAATACGGTTCGGATTTTTGGACTTCGTCGAAAAAATTCTTAGCCCAATTAATTTCGTCAACAAAGGCAAGATAACCTACCGAGGCAAGGAAGCAGTTGTTATTGATTAATCCAAGTCCCTTATCGCCAAGTTTTTCTGATTTTCTCCATATTAATTCCAACCTCTTCTTTACTTCACTATTACAGTCGGGTTTTTTCCTGAATGCAACATTAAGGCTATGACAGATTAATTCGTGAATTTTGTAATTATTTTCCCGCTCAATGAATGCATCAATAGTTTCCCAATATTTTTCTGGAGTCTTTTCAAGAAGAAAAACTAAATCGATTGCTATTATCGATCGAACAACGGGATCCTCGTCGAGTGATAATCTTTTAATTGTTCTCCAAATCTCATCGTCTTTTTGCAGGGAATATAGAATAAGCAACCCTCCAACAGCATTCGTGACCGGTGTTGGTGACCATGAAAGAGGATCATAATCGGGAGGAAAATCCTCATTTTTTATCTTATTTTGAATTGTTGCGGATTTTAGCAGGACTTTAAGGGAATAATGGAATAATTCTGATTCTGGATTTTTTATTCCTTTTGTGATAATTTTTGCACATCTTGAGAGCTCCTCCCATGCATAATCAATTGTTTCTTTAGGAATTGATGTGTTTTGATCTTCAATTTTGATATATAGTTCTTTAAACTGTTGCAGGATTGATTGAGCATCTGCTTCTGATATTGCCTCGTTAATCCATTTGTCATTAAATTTTTTTATTATCGAAATGTTCGGTAAAATCAGTTGATTATTATCATTGCTCGAATCAATTTCTTTTATCTCTAAAATATCCTCTTCAGAAGCAAAACCGATTTTAGTTTCACTAAATTCAATTGGTCTACGAGGGGGTGCATCATTATTTTTAAGATACTCTTCAACTTCAGTCTTTGATATTCCAGCAGGTAAATATTTTAACGGAATTTTTGATAGGAGGTAATTTCGCCTTTCGTTCATATATTTTTTATAATCCACGTCATCGATTTCATTGAAAGTTTTCAGAGTGCTCATCACAATTTTGTTGATCTCATCGTCTGATAAATACTGAATCGAAGATTCAATTAGGTCAGCCAGTTCGTTAATTGTTTCTGGGTGCATCTGAAGTGGTTTTGCACACACCAGATCTAAAATTACTGATGAAAATGGTTCAGGATTGGTTGAGATGGTTTTGATCAAATCTCTCCACAATATGGAGACGACAGCATAGTCCCTATATTCATTTAGTGCGATCTTCAATAGGGATTTGTCGTCAGGGTTTGTAGCTATTTTGTTTATCTTATTTTTTATCTGGGTGAGCATTTCAGATTCAGATTCCATTTGAAAATATGAATCACCCCATATGTAACTAAAATCCTCCAGGAATTTCGATTCCTTTTCGTTAAAGGGGAAACTTTCGATTCTTTCTTGGATCGAGTGGCCTTCCTGTAAATAGGGCAATATATGCATCCTGCAAATGCCATAATTAATTGACTTGATCAGAGTTCTCGAACCCATTTGTAAGTCAGAATCAAGGAGCAATCCAGATTCCTGCCCAAGATGATAACGGATACCCTCAAAGTCCTGTCTTCGATTACTGGTCAATCGGAAGTATCCGGCGGTACCCATCTCGGTTTGTTTTGAAGAATCTTCGGTTCGAGAAAAAATAAAAGTGTAGAATTTTGAGACAAATTCCTGATCAAATGGGAATATTTCCTTTATATTGTACGCAACGGCGATTAAATACGAAAGATCAAAATCTTCCTCATTCACAATTTCGAATATTATTTCTAGGACTTCCCGTGACTGATATGGATCTGAACCAAATGTTTTTACGACTAATGATACCGGAAGATGGGAAGCGAAATTATCAATATTCTTATTATTTTTTCTCAGTTCCAGACACGTTGAAAGCATCTTCCGACTTATTCTCCCAATCTGGAGTTGAACATCTGAATTCTTATCATCGTTTTGGATTTTGTATAGCCAATTCACGATATTGAAATCATGAGGATTAGACGTATTCTGAATCACTTGTTCAAAGTAATTTAACCAGAATTTTCGATTAGGGAGGTTTGGAAATTCCAAGTCTCTCTCAAATGATTCCAAAGATGAAAATATCGTAGCATGGAGCCAATCTCTGTATTTAGTGTCTTCGTCGTAGAGTGAATAAATGAAATTACAATCATTAACAGAATCAGCTTCCTGGACCAGGACCTGAGTTGCCATGATCTTTGCAATTAGGGGAATTTCGCTAGATTTAGCTTTGTACAGTCTTGAACAAATATTTTTGAATAAGTCCTTGTCATTATACCAGATTTTTGTAAGGTAGTACCGAATACTGGGTTTAAGAAGCACAATGTTTGGTTTATCTGTCGATATAAACGATATCAATCCATTTTCATCGTCATTAATTGCAAGTCTTGAAACCGCATAATCGAAGAGAATATTATGAGTATACGCAATTTTGTTTTTGTTGATTCCAACATTCGCCAGTATCCCAGTACTCAATAAATAAACAAGGTTCTCCGCTTGAAAACTTGTTAACCCTGAAATGGGGACCGACAATGAATGTGTTATTACCATTTTGTTCGTTAATTCGTTGAGAATAATTTCATAATTTATCCCAGATTGATGAAGATCAATTCTTGAATTCCAATATAGATCAAGGAGTTGAACTTCAGAATACACAGAATTTATTTTTAGTGAACTCTCTTCGGTTTGAATGAGATAAATAATCAAAGAAATGTAAAATGGATTTAACAACATTTTCTTGAGCCGGGGATTGAAATCACTTGAATATTTTGATATGATGGGGTGATAAACAAGAATGTAATTTAAATCATCCATATTCAATTCGGGCAGAATTACATGTCTGCAGGGAATTTCTTTTGAAGTTTTTAATATTTTTAATGATAACTTTTGATTCAATTTGGAGTTATCAGAAAAAATATTTAACAATTCGCTCGACTTTTTCGCGTCAAATATCCGCACTACTACAAGAACGTTCCATTCCTCACTCAACTTGGCAATGATTTTTCGGATAAGTTTAAGGTAAAAATTTCTTTTATTTCCAGACCGTGCAGCATCAAAAGCGTCAATAATTACAACACCTTTTTTCGAACTTGAAACATGCTCTTCAGCTGCAATATATTCAAAAAGATCCGATTTTATCTCTAATTCATTTTGAAGTTCAATATCTGATTCGGCAATTAATTTGTCGATAGGAAGAAACAATACTGTATGCCCTTTCTCTTCCAAAAATTTTACAAGTTTGTCAATTTCATATGACTTTCCAGCCCCGGGATGACCGGTAAGAATTCCATTACCCGTTGTAACAAAATTGTAGAGTTCATTTGTAATGTCTTCAGGATTTATTCGGAAATCCATTATCTTAACCTCCTTGTATCTCGAGTAATTTCTGTTATTGATCTTGTAGTATCAAGCCTAGTTTTTCTTGCGCTCATCATTATATCGGGTGATTCAATTGTATTCATTGAGTTTTGAGCCAGATTTTCGGGGCTTTTAGGGTATTCTTCAATAAAATAGGTATTTTTATTGACTGGAATCCCTCGAAGTCTTTGGATAATTTGTTCGATAACTTCAGACGAAACTACATTTTGAATATCGAAATATCCATCGTGTTGAAAAAGACCCGGGATTACGCATGGTTCAAATTTTAAAAACATTATTTTATCACTTTGCCCCGTATTCATCAATTCTCGGATTGCTCTGAATTCAATCTTGCACCAATCTCGGGTGCCATAGTCTTGAGACAAAAAAACAACAATCAATTCACAGTTTTTTCTATAGATTTTTTGCAAAAGGAGATCATGATCTGCTTGAGCAAGATGGCCCCGATACAAAAAATCATAGAAAATAGTATTATCGCCGAGAATTTCAGTCAGGCCATGTGCAATTTCCTCAACCCGAACTCTAAATGTTCCTGAGAATGAAAGGGCAATCTGAAATGGATGATCATGAATTGAATCATATTTTTCTGCTTTTTGATTTTTTGGTTCTTGAGAATGGTTTTCGTGTATTTTTTGTTTATTTTGAGAAGGTGTACGATTAAAGATAGTTGGATTGTATTTCTCTCGAATATCATATCGCGTAATTATTCCACATGGCAATCCATGATTCGTCACTCCAAGACCATTGACATTTTTTTCAAGAATTATAGATATGGCTTTAATTACGTCGTCTTCTTGATCAATGGTGTATACGTTTTTTGACATTATTTCAACGGCGGAAGTAGAAGATTTTCTATCTTTACGTCGAAATTTTAGGTCTTTTCTTGTGATGACACCTAGATATTTTCGTGAGTCTCCGACTAATACGCTCCAAATTTTATGTGTTTTAAAAATTTTTTCAATTTGGGCGATGGAAGTCGTTCCAGGTATCACTATCGGGTTACAGGACATAATTTCTTTAATTTTCAAGGATGTCCACAGTGATCATTAAAAAATATGAGGGAAATAATTTCCGATTTAAAAATTGCCAATATGATCCCCCTTCATAAAAACCTAAATTCCCCGTCCTACAGAGTACTATTTTAGCCCAAGGGCCCAAGGGCGGGAGCCAGAGAAAACTTATGGCAGATTTCGTACAGAGCAATGTAACCAAAAGTGCGGTTCGCCAACTCGCGGACCCGATTGCAGATGTTGCGGCGTTCAACACGATCGTCCAGTCGGTCATCACCGACAACCCGTTTGCATGTGTAGCGTATATGACCGCCGGGCAGAACCACAACCCGGTAGAAAAGACCAAGGAAGGGTACACGACAAAGATCGTCTACCAGGATACCGAAGCAAAGACTGTCGGCACCCTGTCGGACAAGTTCACCACCATCGCCGGGTTCAATGCAGGAGCCACCGCAATTCTCGCGAGCACGGCCCTCTCCACTGCGCACGGTGGCACACCCTTCCGCGACACTGACAACGAAGCGTACAGTGCGACCCTCCGTTGCCACGACACGAACGGCGAACTGTACCAGGTGACCTTTTCCCGTGACCGGGTAACCCTCACGTCCTATTCGGATGAAGCCATCCGGACCCGGGTCGAGACCTGGGCAGACACCGTGGCGGCACTCGCCTAGAATCGCCAGACGAACAAAACCCGGGGGAGAGGAGACCTCCCGGTCACCTCTCTTTTTGGTCTGCTCGTCACGTGCGGAGGACCGCTATGGAAACTGAAATTTTAGCAATTGTGCTCGGAGCCGTGCTCCCGATCTATCCCATGCTGTTTGCCATCTACCAGAAGATCGGCAAGTATGATGAGGTCGTCGAGGAGTTCAAGAAACTCCGGGACGAGCACGAACACATCAAGGAGGAGTGTCATGGAAGCTGAGAACATGCAGCCGGTCGCAACTGTGACCGGCCTGTACCGTGGAAAGTTTTACGGGCTTGAGCCACTTACGGTCAACACCCCGCTCACCCGGGACGAGGTACGGAGAAACCCCATTTTCTATGAACTGGACCTGCACCCGGAGCAGGGCACCGAGAATCTGATCATTGATGTGATCTACGACAACCTCTCGCCAATGAGGTTGCAGGACCTGTACCGGGGAACGGATATCCCGCGAGGTGTCCGGTTCTGGCCGGACTGGTTCGACATTCCACCCTATGAGGAAATGCACGACATCGATGGCCGCCGGGTTTACCCGCGTGCTCCTGGTATCCACACGGTCCAGATCCGGACCGGTCGCCGTAAGTTTGCCCAGATGGGCCGGGTCCGGGATTTCAGCCCGGTAAATGGTGGGTACACCAGCCCGGTGTTTGAGATCCGGATTGCGGAGAGTACCGATGTTCGAGAATGAGTTGCAGACCCGGGCCGCCATCTGCGGGACTGGGTGCCTGCTCGGGCTCCTCCTGGTGCTGGCCCATCTTCCCCTTCTTCTTCTGATTGTACCGATCGCGGTGCTCTTCCTCGGTCTTGTTGCGGACCCGGAGGAGACTCATGCGGTCTGGTACGGGATGCTGAATACTCTGGGGATATTCGAGCTTCCTGAGCTGACGGATATCGAACGGCTGACCTATGCCGAGAAGAGGCATTACTTCTGGTTCGGCGAGGTCGGGATGGCTGCGATCCTGGCCGGAGTATTTGCGGTCCCGCTCGGGATCTTCATGGCAGGCCGGACCGAGATCTCCCTTGCGTTCATCGGCGCTGCGGTCCTGTTCCTTCCGCTCTTCGTGTTTCTGCCGAAGCTGATCCAGCGTGCGATGAAGGCGGATGCGGCTGCCGTGATCGAGGCGTTCGGGAAGAATGAGCAGGTGAAGAAAGTGTTCTGGACCCTGTTCATCTCGATGGCGGGGCTGGTTGTTGCGCAGGTCCTGGACCCGGTGACAGCTCAGCAGGTGGTCGGGATGGTGATGGGGATGGGGGTGTGAATGGATACCTCCCCCCATTGCTTTTTGAAATCTGTTTTAATAAGAAATTTTCAGGAAATTGTTACAACATCATTGAAAATTTTAATGCTGTTATAATTTCATAATGCCGTTAAAAATTTCATCCGACGTTGTTAAAGAAAAAACGTTATCGAACAATTGACATCTTATGATTATATATGATCGTAAGAATAACCAAGAAGTCGTAGGACAAGGTTCACCGTACCTAGCAAGTCAGATGAACCTCGCCTGCCCGTAGGCATTGAGTCCATTTACTTCTGAGATAATGAAGATTTTGGTTCATGCCTCTGTGATCTTTCTTGAAAAGGAGGTATTGAAAACATGAACATACGAAAAATTGGCGTCGTCCTGCTGGCACTGCTGTTGGCAGGGATGGCGATGGTGCCGATGGTGAGTGCTGACGATCAAACGGCCGGCAGGGATAGTGTCAAGGAAAAACTGGTTGCAGTCCTGGACAAACAGGTTGCTGAGTATAACCAGGCGGTCCATCTGCAGGATATAGATGCGATTAAGAAATCCGTGGAAAAGATTGATGCAACGCTTGAAAAGATATCCGAGGCAGGATATACGGTTGATTTCACGGCAACATCCGGTATTTCCAAAGGAAAGAACAACGAGGACATCCCGGCATCCGTGAAGACCGAAATCCGGAAACTGTCAAAGGACGATGTAAAGAAAGGACATTCGTTCACGGCAAACGAGGAGCAGCTGAAGATCATCAACGAGCTTGATGGCAAGGATATCACCGAAGGGGAATTTTTAGAGAAAGTATTTCCGGAAGCGTTAGCGGATATGCCCAAAGAGACAAGGGATTTCCTGTACACGCAGCCGCATAAGGGAACCGCCACAAAAGAGAATGCGGCATTTGCTGAGAAGTCCCCGGATAAGATGAGTGCAATGGCTGCCCTTGTCGGCATCGTTGTCCACCCGGAGTCCTACATTGACCAGGACATCTTCACCGCAAAACTGAGTTTCAAATCGGACAGCCAGGTCTGGCTTCCCTACCCGTGGTTCACGATGCCCTATATGAGCGTGGCATCGGAACTGCGCAGGGATAATAATGTCGTGTACGGGTTTGACTACAAGAACGCATATAATGTCTATTATGTCAAAGCCGGATACTCGCTGTATGTAACCCCGGGTACATACAAGACCAAGGGCGGGCACATAGCCCAGGCACCGCCGGGATACTGGCCCCCCTCATGGACTATGTTCACGGAAACGAACTGGCTGCCTGTCTATTGATTGCAGCCCAGTTGCCGGGAACAACAAAAATCATCTTTTTTTTTACCGCTGCATACTGTTCCAGAAAAACAGGCACCGGCGTGCCCGCGTAATATTGTCCCGTGCCACTGCCCCAAAAAAACCTCACTGTCAGATCCTTAACCGGCCCATGAGAACGGGACCGGAAGGAATACCATATTCGATGACATGAGCCAAGCGATCAGCAGGGCGAGGGGGATTAAGATGGTGATGATGGCGGCTGCAACGGCAAGGATCGCTTTACCGATACTGAGTTCCTGAAGCTCGCAGATACCCAGTATGCCAAGAACCAGTGACCAGAGTGCGAAAAGGTTTCCGATGAGCGGTATCCACCCGAGAAGAAGAAAGGGGGTGTCTCCATACAGGATCGCTTTAAAGGTCTGCATGATCCCCTTACGCCCGCCAAAAATGTACACCCACAGGTGAATCCATGCGGCAAGAAAGAGGGTGAGAATAAGACTGCATACCATGACCATTGTTATAATCATGACCGGAATCGCTGCTCCCGACAATAATCCTGTCCGCAACTGCATGTTTCCAATTCCGAAAATTGTTTCGATCAGGGCAGAGAGGATGACATTGAGCATGAGAAGTGCGCAAAAATATGTTAACAGGACATACGGGTCATCATCGCGGGTCTGCCGGAAGGTTTCCCCAGGATTCATGAGAAAACCTTTCACTTTAATAATAAGGGAATTGATCATGGTGATCAATAGTTGTCACACGCGGAATAAAAAAAGAGAGGATCCTGCTCGGGCTGCTCTTGGTGCTGGCCCACCTTCCCCCTCTGCTGCTCATCGTGCCGATCGCAATCCTCTTTCTCGGTGTCGTTGCGGACCCGGAGGAGACGCACGCGGTCTGGTACGGGATGCTGAACACGCTCGGTATCTTCGAGTTTCCCGCACTGACTGACATCGAACGGTTTTCCTATGCCGAGAAACGGCATTACTTCTGGTTTGGCGAGGTGGGGATGGCTGCGATCCTGGCCGGGGTGTTTGCGGTCCCGCTCGGGATCTTCATGGCGGGCCGGACGGAGTTGTCCCTTGCGTTCATCGGCGGTGCGGTCCTGTTCCTGCCGCTTTTCGTGTTCCTGCCGAAGCTGATCCAGCGTGCGATGAAGGCGGATGCGGCTGCCGTGATCGAGGCGTTCGGGAAAAATGAGCAGGTGAAGAAAGTGTTCTGGACTTTGTTTATCTCGATGGCGGGGCTGGTCTTGGCTCAGGTCCTGGACCCGGTGACGGCGCAGCAGGTGGTTGGGGTGGTGATGGGCATGGGGGTGTGAGGGATGACGCCGGGAGATATATCAACCCCTACGATTTTTAAAACCGTTTTTGTTAGGAGATCCAAAAAACACTTACAACACTATTGAAAATTTTAATGCTGTTATAATCTCATAATGGCGTTAAAATTTTCATTCGACGTTGTGAAAGAAAAAACGTTATCGAACAATCGACATCTTATGATTATATATGATCGTAAGAATAACCAAGAAGTTGTAGGACGGGGTTCACCTTGCTTCGAAACAGAGATGAACCTCGCCTGCCCGTAGGCATGAGTCCATTTACTTATGAGATAATGAAGATTTTGGTTCATGCCTCCACCCATTACGTCTAAAATGGAGGTCTGGAAAAATGAAATCTTATCAGATAAGCAATCATTTGCTTACAGTTTTGATTGTGGCGATGGTCTCGTTATTAGAAATTGCCCTCGATAAAAATGGCCTGAGTTTAGAATGCAAATACCAACAATCCTTTTTCCCTTGGTGAAAAAAATGAAAATATTACTTGTTAATCCAAATTTTCACTCTGGCGGCCCAGAAAATATTGTTGGAACGTTACCCCCACTAGGATTGCTTTATATCGGGGGATCCTTGATTAAAGGTGGTTATTCAGATATTGAGTTAATCGATCTCAATACGAATGAGACTGATTTGAAAAATGATTCCGACATTGGTGAATACATAACCAAAAAAAATCCAACAATACTATTCATTGGAGGTATGGCATCTACTGCAAGTTTGTCCCGCAGTATTGCGATTTCCCAAAAAATCAAGGAAATTAATAATGAAATAAAAATTGTCCTCGGAGGTACACATCCAACCTTTATGTATAAAGAGATCATGGAAAACCATCCTTGTATCGATTTCATTATCCGGGGAGAAGGAGAACTCACCTGCCAGAAACTGATCGATTGCCTGGTAAAAAACCTCGATATTGCACAAGTCAAGGGGTTGGTCTGGAGAAATCCGAAAAATGGCGGTGATACATACATCGTTAATGATGAAAATTCGGAAATCGCAGATCTGGATGAATTCTCACCTGCATGGAATCTGATAAAGAATTGGGAATACTATCGTGCACCAGCAAATAATGAAATAACTGCAACATTTCAATTCTCGCGGGGATGCAATCACCGATGTATTTTCTGCGGACAATGGCAACTCTGGAAAAAATGGCACAGTCGATCCGTGAAGTCTCTTGTCGACGAAGTAGAATTTTTGTATACACACTACGGTGTCACATTTTTCTTTTGGGCGGATGAGAACCCAGCGCAGGACCAAAACAAATGGATCGAGGTCCTCAATGGTTTAAAAACAATTAATGATAAATATAATAATAAATTTCATCATATGTTAAACACAAGGGTCGATCATGTTATCAGAGATGAGAAATACCTTCCCTTATATCGTGAGGCCGGTATTTTTGCTATTGATCTTGGTATGGAGTCGGCAATACAGCAAAGATTGAACTATTTCAATAAAAAAACGACAACAGATCTCAACAAGAGATCACTTGAACTTCTCAGGAGTCATGATATCATAAGTATTGTCCAGGTCCTTATTGGATCTCCTGACGAAACGATGGAATCGTTACAGAAGACTGGTTTAATTTTTCAGGAATGGAATCCGGATTTAATGCATTTTTATTTTACTACACCATTTCCCTGGACAGAATTTGGAAAATCAATGGAAGACAAAATAGTTGAACCTGATTACTCAAAATGGGATTATCGGCATCCGATAATTAAACCCGATGGTATCTCGTTAGAGCAATTGTCGAAAATGTCCAAATGGATAAAATTAGAATTTAATTACAATCCTAAAAAAATTCTGGACATAATGCAGATTGATGATGATTACCGTCAGAAGTTTTTGATAAATTCTATTATCCAGAGTTTGAAATACCGATCGGGCAATTCAAAACTATCCGTGTGTGAATAAACATGAATTATCTGGAATTTGATGTACCAGAAACCCTGAAAAAAAGGGTTGCTGAGTTCATATCGAATGTAACCCATGCACCACTCCTTTCTATCCCGGCATTTATTATTCTGAATTTTTTTTTATTAGATTGGATAAACTTTATTCTGATCTCAGGTATCTGTGTATTTTTTGCAGCACTGCTTCCCGTAGGTATCCTAATCTTCTGGACAAAATCAATTAAAAAAGATGAAGTGGATCTTCCAAAAAAAGAAGATCGTCATTATCCGTTTCTGATAGTAATCGGGTCGTATTTTATCGGCACGGTTTTTTTATTTGCATTAAACGCACCCCCGATAACAACCTGTCTGATGTTTTGTTATTTCTCAAACACCCTGATTGTTTTTTTTATCAACCTGTACTGGAAAATCAGCGTTCATTCCATGGGCGTTGCCGGACCATCAACTGCGCTGTTTTTTACCTTTAGTTATTACGGACTAATCCTTGCGTTACTGATCCCGCTCGTAATGTGGAGCAGGGTGTATCTGAACCGACATACGATGGCTCAGGTAATCGCCGGAGCATCATTGGGATTCATCCTTACGGGAATCCAGATTAAAATCCTGTACGAGTTTTTATTTAATACCAATTTCGATATTTTCCCATTCTTATGGGTAATATACGCGTTTATCGGCCCTGCGCTGGTTCTGAGTATTGCCGGGTACCTCAATATTAACGGCATAAAAGACGGATATACCCGGAAATTCTTCCATTTTATTGGCTTCATTTCGATCGTTATTTTTTTACATTATGCGCCATTCGGAGCGTCCATCTCATTCATCGCTTCCGGAATTCTCTATGTTGCAATTTCCTGTTTTTCCGGAAAGGGCTTTTTATGGCTGGAAGGGATGAAAAGAAAATCGGATGCACCGTATGAGATTTTTTATGTTATTCTGCCGATGGTGAGTACGATTCTCGGGTTGTGCGTAGCATGGGTTTTCTTAGGTCATCCTTATGTTGAAATCGGTATGTTATGCGTTGCCATTGGAGATGCCATCGCAGAACCAGTTGGGGTAACCCTGGGGAAACACAAGTATTTTGTCCACTCATTAGTTGGACACCCGTCTCAGCGATCATGGGAAGGATCTCTCGCGGTGATGATAACCTGCGGACTCATCGTTTTTCTCGCTACAAATAATGTGATCGTATCACTTCTGATAAGTTTGATTTTAGCGTATATCGAGGCAGTAAGTCCACGCGGAACCGATAATTTTACCATATGTATCGCAGCGGCTTTGATGGTATATTGCTGGACCTCCATCCCATTGATACTTTAAATCCCCTTTTTTTTGTCCAGCATGCCACGGCAGTTCTGAATTCTCTGGTCCTGTGAAGGATTTTTCAAAAAGCTTGTAACCTGATTGCACCCTCGGGACAAAAACGTCTGCAAATACCACAACCATGACAGTTGTGATTGACTTTTGCCTTGTAATTTTCAATTACAATTCCCTGAAACTGACATACCTTCTGGCAATTTCCACATCCATTACAGAGCGATTCATTTATTGATGCAATCTCATGGCCTTTCCTGATTATTTCGGGAACGGAATACCTTGTTTTTAAATGAAACAGCAAACACTCGGTATTTCTGCAGTTACATATCGCACCGATATACGGTGTTTTAAATGTCCAGATGGTATGGACCTCCCCCTCCGTTTCAACTGATGTCAGTAAATCGATAGCATCCTCATGTCCCAGATCCAGAATATGAAGATTATCAGGCAGATTCTCTACAATTTCAGCAGTTGTACCGAACAGAATGCATTTTTTTTCACTTTTATTAAAAAGCATTTTCCTGCAGGGACAGTCAATAACACTTACCCTGCCAGGAATTCCACAAATTGCTATTGCATCTTCCAGTGATATCACTTGGCCCGCATGTTTTTGGGTGAAAAAATTCCTGACTTTTTTTTCTGCATACTCTCTCACAAAGGGTATTTGAAGAGCGATATCCACCATCTTTACACTTTTTTGATAATTTTTTTCATAGTTACTAAAAAAGTCCCGAATGAATGCTTCACGATTGTCAGAATCTGCAACTTTTTTTACATAGTTCTCATGTGCCAGATACCATTTTTTCCCGTCTCCATGCTGTAAACAAAATTCACACATGACAAAATCTCATACTTTTTTTTTACGATTATTTCTATTAAGGTTAGTTTGTCTAATCGAAGGAAATAATGGTTTTGTTGTAATTTTGCAGTATTGCAGATATAATCTCAAAAAAACGGTCAAAGTCTATCTGGTCTCGTTGCGGACCCGGAGGAGACGCACGCGGTCTGGTACGGGATGCTGAACACGCTCGGGATCTTCGAATTTCCCGCACTGACTGACATCGAACGGTTTACCTATGCGGAGAAGCGGCATTACTTCTGGTTCGGCGAGGTCGGGATGGCAGCGATCCTGGCCGGAGTGTTTGCGGTCCCGCTCGGGATCTTCATGGCGGGCCGGACGGAGATATCCCTTGCATTCATCGGTGCTGCGGTCTTGTTCCTGCCGCTGTTTGTGTTCCTGCCCAAGCTTATCCAGCGTGCGATGAAGGCGGATGCGGCTGCCGTGGTCGATGCGTTCGGGAAGAACGAGCAGGTGAAGAAAGTGTTCTGGACGCTGTTCATCTCGATGGCCGGGTTGGTTGTTGCGCAGGTCCTGGACCCGGTGACGGCGCAGCAGGTAGTTGGGATTATTACTGGGATAGGGATATAATCCCTCTTTTTCTCTCGTCGGAGAACCCTTTGATAGGGAGATCCGAACCCTGAGGGAAAACAAGCCCAAATCGGGCTCCTTTTCCCGCCCCTCATTCCGGCTCAAAACCGGAAAACCCCGTAAAATGCACCCTTTTAGTTCCTGTGGAAAATGTGCCCTATAATCACTCCGTTTGCCAAAATACGGCAGAATTGCGTCTCAATAAAAGGCCACCAAAGGCCTTTAAATCGTGCCGGTTTTTGCCACCTATTTTACCCCCACCGGATTTGAAACCTCTGCCAGAATGCCATTGTGAAGGGTTTTTTCTCCGACGGAGGTCTCAAAAATTGGGATTTCGGGGGTATTCAGATATAATCTCTCATTTTCTTAACGAGAGCAAGATGTTCGGTGGCCTCGTCTTTCTTTGCTTTTTCAATCGCAGCAATAATTTGTTTGATCGGTACAGCGAGTGAATAGATTTTCTGTGGCCGGCCTTTATGCTGGGACGGTGCCTCACCGGTATTGATCCAACCTTGCCCGGCCAGGTATTTGATCGCGATGCTCACTTCTGGCTGGCGCAGATCCGTTCCGCGTTCGAGGTCTCGTGATGTTGCTGTCGGAGTATTTGCAAGGAATACCAGCATTTGTGCAACGGTCTTCTTTGTGCCGATCTCAATGAGGAGGTTAACAAATTCCTCTTCCTTATCGGTGAATAACTGAATGGTTTGTTCTTTCATCGGTCACCCGTTTCCGGATTGCTTCAATTTGCTTTTTATTATAACATTAAAGCCATTCTGGTCGAATAAGGAAAAATCAAAGGTGGGTGAAAACCCGGGGGAATTGTTGTCCGGTAGTTCTCAGCGATGTTTCACTAACGCCCCTTATGCCCGTTTAGTGCCCCTTTGATGCCCCTTACGCCCTTTCGTATTGATTATTTTTATACACAACTTATGAATCACATTTGCGTCATCATAGACGATGCAATTATTTGATTCGGATCCATGTTTTTCCCGGATTTTTCAGTCGTCCGGATTGGGCACACAGTGTCTGCCCAATTGGTGGACTAAATTTCCGGTCAATTGCGCAAACAGTGTCTGCGCAATTGTTGTAGCGATGCCTCGACAATCGCTTCTTCTTGGAAAAAATTATATCGCGGGAATTGTGGGTACAGTGCCCCCACAATCTTACTACCACTATTTGAGGAATGCACGCAATTTTCGCGCAATACGCGCATTATACGGGGTGTGAAATTTGAAACCCGGATGGTTTTCAAAAGAGGATTTTTAAAACAGGGGAATTCAACAACCGTCAGAAAATGTCGGGATTGTCGGGATTATGTCGGGCTAATGTCGGGATTGTCGGGATTCTTTTTCACCAGGACATACTCAGTAGCCCTGCCCTTCTTATCCCGTTTCAGGAAAATCCCCTTCGTGCAAAGATCATTCAGGTCCCGGAGAGCAGTCCGATCAATTGCACCGGTAAGTTCCCGATACACTTTGTTCGTGATTACGCCCTGCTCCCTGACATACCGCACTGCCTGAACCTGCCGGTCGGAAAGTCCCAGTGCGAGGAGCCGCTCATCCGTGTAGAAATTTTTGTCAAAGGTCACGCTGAACCAATCCGGATGTGCAGAAAACTCCGGCTCGGGAATCCCGTAGTTCTGACAGAGGGTAATCATGCGGCTTGTCCCCGTGCCCCACTTCTCCAGCAATTCACCATAATAAAAGACTTGGGCGAGCAGTGTATTTCGCGGCAATGAACGATGTCCCTCCTGCCGGAGTTCATCGACCGTCATCCCACCCGTAAGCCCACCGGGGTTAGTGATCACCACATGGTCATCGTAAACGCGGATCTGGATCTCGGCGCCGGTCTGAAAATAATCCCGGTGAATAAGCGCATTGATCACCGCTTCACGCAAGGCTTTGATCGGGTAATCCCAAATCTCGGTTCGTTGCATTGCAGATAGCGGCTCCATTTTTTCCGGCTTTTCGCCGAATTCATACCGGACCTGAATATATTGCTGGAAGAGTTGCACTGCTGCATCTACCTGCGCGAAAAGGTTGCCTCTCAGTATTTTATCATCGATGATGGTAATAGCGTCCTTGAACCTGCCCATATGAATCTGGGCAGAGGTGAACGATGCCTGCGGGTTTTTCCCGAATAACAGTATCGCGCCACGGGTAATTTTTCCGTCCCGGATTAACTCGAGTTTTTGAAGGAGGTTCAGAGCAGACTCATCATCGCGGGCAAAAGGGAGCCGGTTTTTTGCAAGTTCGAGAAAGCGTTTGATTGCTGCGGGATCGATCTGCTCAAGCGTATAGTTGTCAGCGATGCTGTCCCACTGAATACCAAGTTTTGTGATGAAGTACCGCCCGAGCTGCTCTGCTGGGATCTCGCGGGTTGTGTTGCCGATTCGCTGAAAGTATCTGCCCCGGCATGTGGCAAGGGTTGTACCGGGCTTTACTTCAATAACAAGGACAGGCTGATCGTTGTGCTGCTGGACAGAGACCGCTGGCTGGACCCGGAGGATCTCGACAATCTGGTTGATGATGACCTGCTGTGCCCGGTCATCGCCGGTCCAGCCGATAACCGTACCGTTATCCCTCACTCCGATAAGGAGTGTCCCGCCTTTGGTATTGACGAATGAGGCAAGTGCTTCAAGGCCGTGGTCGTTCCACTGCTCCTTGAATTCCACGGTTTCGCCTTCACCATGCCGGATAAGTGCAGTGAGATTGTCCATTGCGCAGGTACTCCCCATTTTGGAATCCTGTTTTCAAGATACGGGTTGGAGTGTTATTGATTTATGCATAATTACTGGAAAAGGAGAAGCCGGTCGCGGAGCAGGTGCGAGTGCGCCGAAGGTGCACGAAGCGTGCGACGCGGGCGGCGGTGATGTGCATAGGGACAGATAAGCGATAAAAAATTTGCAGAGATGTCACGCACTTTTCTCTCATTTGATGGTGGGATTATTTCCAACCAAAAGCCTTTTTTAATTATAATGATTAATCATGATAGATATTTTAACAGGGGGAAGAATCCGAAAGATGGCAGTGTAGCAGGAAGTAGTGCAGTAAAAAGAGAATCATTGTAATTCTCTTCTTGCGGAAGTATCGGGGAAGTTTTTGGACTTCCGCGTTCTGTGATGACCGGGTTCCTCTGCGAACCCTTGTGCAATTGAACCGTACTTACCGTAAGGTGTCAATTGTGGAAGAGTGGTCGTTTTCACGACGCTGAACATAAGGATGCCGGCTGGATTTGATGAAATCCGGTTCAGGACAACTCCTACGAGTATCTGGTATAACCAGAACCAAAAAAGGTGCAAAAAGAATGAAGGAATCATCTGATGTCAAACTCGTCGACGATGTGAAGGATTACACACCCGACCCGCAGTATAAAAGACGCATAAACCGGTTGTGGAGCACATGACGGATAAGGGCATCAATCTTAAAATCAGGGAACTGCAGTCCAATACCGGGCATATCAGGGATCTTGAGATCTCCATAGGAAAATTCAGGCAGGACAACTGGACCGAACTTCAGGGGCCAACACCCTTCCCCTCGATGACTGCCCTTCGCGACTGGGATAAAAAACTTCTCGCGCGATACCAGCCGTTTTACATGCCATTCAGTGATCACTGCGATCTCTGCACCTACGGGAAATGCGATCTCACGGGTAATAAGCGGGGAGCGTGTGGGATCAACATATCGACGCAACAATCCCGCACCTACCTTCTGACTGCCTGCATTGGAGCCGCCACGCACACCAGCCATGCACGGGAGCTTGTCACGCACGCAATCCAGAAGTTCGGGAGCGATCGCCAGCTCGACCCGGGCGGGCTTGCCGTCGGGGTCGAGGCGCCCACCATACGGCTTGTGTGCGGGATCAAACCTGAAAATCTTGGCGACCTTGAAACGGTGCTCGACTATCTCGAAAACCAGCTCACCCATCTCATCTCCACCACCCATACCGGGCAGGAAGGTAATAACATCGACTTTGAGTCAAAAGTGCTTCATGCAGGCATGATTGATCAGGTCGGGATGGAAGTGGCGGACCTCGCCCAGATTTCTGTATTCGGTTTCCCGAAAGCGGATCCCAACGCCCCGCTCGTGGATATCGGTATGGGAGCTGTGGACATAAAAAAACCGGTCATTCTTGTCATCGGACACAACGTCCTTCCTGCAATTAATATCATCGATTACCTTAAAGACAAACACCTTTCCGATGAAGTCGAGGTCACGGGGATCTGCTGCACCGCAATCGATGCGACGCGGTATTCACCGAAGGCAAAGATCATCGGACCCATGTCATGGCAGCTACGGTATATCCGGAGCGGCATTCCCGATGTGATCGTCGTGGATGAGCAGTGTATCCGCTGCGACAGCCTCATCGAAGCGGAGCGCATCCGGGCACCCTTTATTGCAACCTCGGAAAAGAATTGCCTCGGTCTTACCGACCGGACACGGGATCCTGCCGACGAGATTGTCGCTGACCTCGTAAGCGGGAAAGATCCCGGCGTCCTCATTCTCGATCCCGATAAAGTGGGGGAAGTTGCCGTCAAAACTGCGTGTGCGGTGGCACCGGAGCGGAAAAAATCCGGCACGTTACTCCCCTCTCAGGAGATCATCGACTATGCGAAGATCTGCACCCAGTCCAATATGTGCCTGGTGTGCCAGCGTGCGTGTCCCAACGACCTCAACATCCCGGACAGCATAAAGGCGGCAGGCCAGGGCGATTTCAGGAAACTCATAGACATATACGACGAGTGTGTTGGCTGCGCCCGGTGCGAACAGGTATGTCCGCAGGGTCTCCCCCTCTACGCCATGATCGTTTCTGCGGCTGCGCAGAAGATGCGGGAGGAAACCTTTAAGATCCGTACCGGCAGGGGGGCGATACAGGACACCGAGATACGGAAGGTAGGAGGTCCGATTGTTCTGGGAGACATACCCGGCGTAGTGGCGTTTGTCGGCTGTTCGAATTACCCGAAAGGAGGCCAGGAGGTTGCGGAGATGTGCATGGAGTTTGCAAAGCGGCGGTATATTGTCTGTACATCCGGGTGTTCTGCGATGTCAGCCGGCATGTACCGGAATGAGGAGGGTAAAACCGCGTACGAGATGTATCCGGGATCCTTTGAAGCGGGAGGCATTGTGAATGTGGGTCCCTGTGTTGCAAACGCCCATATATCAGGGGCGGCAGTCAAGATTGCAAGCATCTTTGGCAGACGCCCGTTGCGGGGAAACTACGAAGAGATCGCAGATTATGTCCACAACCGTGTCGGGGCGGTTGGCGTTGCATGGGGGGCGATGTCCCAGAAAGCAGCGTCGATCATGAGCGGGTTCTGGCGCCTCGGCATCCCCGTTGTGGTCGGACCGCACGGGACAAAGTATCGCCGGATGCTGCTCGGGAGAGCAGATCGGGAGCAGGACTGGTACGTGCACGACCGGCGGACCGGTGAGAAGGTGTATGTCGGACCGGTTCCCGAGCACCTGTTCTTTGCCGCAGAGACCAAGGAAGAGGCGATGGTGATGATCGCCAAACTCTGCATGCGCCCGAACGACACCGTAAAGGGCAGGGCGACCAAGCTCACCCATTACATCGACCTCCACCGGAAGCTTTTTGGCACCATTCCCGATGATATCCCCCTGTTTGTGCGGACCGCAATGGACGTTCCCGTCACCATGAAAGGAGAGATAACGCGGGTGCTTGAGGAACGGGGCTGGAAGGAGACGATCATTCCCGATCCAACGCTCCTGGCGCATCAGATTACAAAAAAGGAGCGGTGAAGAAGTATGGCGATTATTGAACCGCGGCAGATCGCCGGGGTCGCAGGACCGGAAACGGCATCGGGCAGCACCGGGAGGGCAAAACATTCTGTCCGAGTCATCGGACGCCGTGGAATAGGAAGTATGGGTTGGGGTGATGGCATCACGAGGGCGAAACACCCTGTCCTGATCATCGGGCACCGTGCGGCAGAGATCGACATTGATGATAAAAAGATGCTCGACTACCTTCTTGATCTGGCGCAAAAGGGCAACATACCGGTCATTGCAACACCACATACGAACCCGGCGCTCCTGAAGCGTGATTACACCAAAGCAGGGATCATGCCGGCAGTTGAGATCGGACACCGGCTCACAGACCCTGATTGGAAAGGGATTGACGGAAAAGGACCTTACGACCTCGCAATTTTTGCCGGGTTGCCGAATTATATGGAGTCCACGATCCTGTCAGGACTCAAACACTTCGCCCCACACATCAGGACCATGACACTCGACAATACGTACCAGCCTCACGCGTGCTGGTCGTTTTCAAATATATCTGGCAGGGACTGGCTGGAGAACTTAAAAGCAATCATTGAGCACGTGGAGGACTGAGAGAGATGTTTAAGGATATACCGGTCGATGTCGGGCTCGTGCATGCAGGCGAGCGGATCCGTAAAACTGACATGTACGTCGAGCTTGGCGGACCAGATATTGAGGAAAAATTCGAACTGGTCAGAGTGCGGACACCCGATCAGGTTACCGATGGTTCGATCGCCATTATCGGCCCTGACATCTCCGCGATGGAGACCGGGAAT
>JBAZHD010000026.1:0-34670 GCA_041652515.1 Methanoregula sp. | reverse complement strand
ACTTGCCGGCATCGGGAACCGGTAATTGCTGCACCCGACCTTGGAGCCGCTTGCTACAATGCCGCCGGCAAAACTGGTGATGACACCCGGCATGCCGGTGATTGTTTTCATTGCAGCCCCGGCACCGGCAAGTGCCGATCGCTGGTCTTTTCCCATGATGAGAAAGTTCCCGCCGGCAATCCCCTTTACGGTCCCGAACCGTTCTTCTCCCACGTAATCGCCTTCCATCACCGGGATCTTCCAGCACTTCCGGTTGCCGACCATGCACCGCGCTTCATACCGGTCGCCGAAATAGTGCATTCGTATGTAAAACCGGGATGCAGCATCGGGAAACCCGTCAAATGCAGAAGCAGTCGGTGCCGGGAGGATGCACTGGGAGATCCGTGCGGCAACATTGGCCTTCATATTCTTCTTTTCGGTGCAGATCAGAATCGAGACACCGGGCCGGCCATCCGGGGTCTCGTCAGGAGAGAAAGTGCGTTCGATCCCGGCCTCGCAGGGGCAGCTGATCTTCGAAGTTGCAAACCCGGTTGATTCGACCGCAGCCTTATACGCCCATTCCGGTGTTGCTGCCGTGATGATAACCCGGGAGAGCCAGACCGGGAATGCCTCGGCAAAGGTGTCAAGAATTTTTGTGCCGTTGATCTCCATGGTTTTTCCCTCCCCCCGGATACACGATGCCATTCTCGGTTATGATCATGTCCATCCGGATATCATTCTCATCGACCGGCAGGCTCTCCACTTCCTGGCAGCCGAATGCGATCCCGATCTTCCGCAGGCCCGGGTTTTTTGAGAGGAAACGGTCATAATAGCCGGCACCGTACCCGATCCGTCCCCCTTCCCGGTCAAACCCGAGCATCGGGAGGATGATTGTACCGATAGCCATTGCATCAGCCGGGATCTCGCTCCCGATGGGTTCCGGGACCCCGAACGTACTCGGGACAAGCGCAGAAAAATCGCGCAGGTAGGAAAGCCGGAGGCTGCAGTCTTCCTTGACAATGATCGGGACAACGACCGGGTTTCCCTTTCCAAAAAGAGCCATGATCAGCGGCCGGGTGTTGACCTCTTTTTCCTTGGAGGTGAAGACCATCACGGTCTCACCGTCCCGGATGATCTTCATGAGATGATGGCAGATCCTCCGGCTGTTACCGAGCCGGTCTTCCGGCAGTACTGCCTCTTTTCTCTGGCGCAGGATCTTCCGCACGCTCTCTTTTTGCTCCCTCATGGGCAGTAGTAGAGTGCGGGTGTATTTATGGTTTTAGATTTCCCGGCCGCGGGTTACCGGTTCACATTTTCCGGTCTCCTGCAGGGATCCCATGAGTTGATCTCCGCAGGGAGAACTGCCTGAACCGGGCCACCATCCCCCCGTGCCGGCTCACGGCTGTACCGCGAACCATTTTCCGATGGAAAGAGTTCACCAAAAAAACAAACAGGCTGGAAACAAGAGTTACTCAAAGGGTCGTGTTTTCTCCGGTCACGGAAAACTATCCCGGGTGCATCAGGGAGATCTATGATCATTATGTCCTGAATACAACGGCAACGTTTCACAATGAACCGATCCCGATTCCTGAACTGAGGGATTTTTCATTCATTGCTCACCCGAAATATCCGTCATTTATCGTCAAAGAAAATAACGAGATCGTCGGATACTGTTTCCTGACCCGGTATAAAACGCGACCGGCATATGACAGGACGGCCGAGATGAGCATTTACCTGAAACCGGAATATACCGGCAGGGGCGTTGGCGCTGTTGCCCTCAAGCATCTTGAAGACGCTGCAAAAAAAGCCGGTATCCACGTTATCTTCGGAACCCTGTGCGGGGAGAACCATGCAAGTATCCGGCTGATGGAAAAGGCCGGATATAATCGCTGTGCATACCTGAAAAATATTGGCGAGAAATTCGGAAAAATTCTGGATGTCGTGATATACCAAAAAGAGATTTGATTCCCTGTCGAATGAATATCCACCATTTCCCCCATATCCCCGGAAATTCCCCAGGTGCACCGTACCGCGTGACCCTGCCAGGTCCTGGACGCAGGACCCGGATATTGTGCCTGTTTTTGTGAAATCCGGGAACATATCATAAAGGTTGTCCATTAGTATTATGATTCAGGGAGCGTCATAGAAAGAAGATGGTCGATAAGAAATACGAATCATTGAAGATTGAGAACATCGTTGCATCCGGTGTTATCGCGGAATCCATTGATCTTGTAGAATTTTCCAGTAAGGTAAAGAACTGCGAACTCAATAAGAAACGGTTCCCTGGTGCCGTCTATCGTATTGCGGATCCCAAGATTGCGTGCCTGGTCTTCTCGTCCGGGAAGATCGTGATCACCGGTGTACGGAACGATAAGGCGCTCGAGGACGGGCTTGCCATTGTCATCAAGTCGTTGAAAGAAGCAGGGATTAAACCCCTCAAGGAACCCAGGGTTGCGATCACCAATATGGTCTGTTCCTACAACCTCGACCGGTACATCAATCTCAACAAGATGGCCGTCACGCTCAACATCGAAAATGTTGAGTACGAACCCGAGCAGTTCCCCGGGCTGGTATACCGGATCAAAGACCCGAAGATCGTTGTTCTTATCTTCTCGTCAGGAAAGATCATTCTCACGGGGGGTAAGACCCTTGACGATGTCAGGAAGGGGCTTGATGTCCTGGAAAAGAAGCTTGACAGTATCAAATAAAAAATAATCCCTGCGGATCCCAAAAAAGCCGGAAACAGAGGGATTATGATCGAGGGCCACGGGTAACTGTTCCCCCGTCTGCCCGTACAATCGTCTCAATTTTTATCAGCAGCTCCTCATCAGTGAGGGCAAAGTCCAGATGTTCATACCGGTTCACAAGGGCAATGGGCTTGAGGATGGAAAGAGGCTTTTTCCCTTTTGTCTGCCCGCAATAATCCACCGGGACTACGGTCATGCTCCCGTCATCCCAGATGGCAATATTCCCGTTCCCCGCTTCATCCCAGAGTTTCCTGACAATATCCTGCGTTATCATGCGATCATATCCTCCCGTTTGGGGGAACTGATACCTGGTTGCGCCGGGTTATCCCGGTCAACAGTGCGATTCCCCCGTACCGATAACCGTACCGGTAATATTGTTGGTTGTATCCATAACGGTATGGGCAAACAGGTAGAAGTGGTGAAATCCCATAATTGCAGAGATATTGTTTGCGGCATCAAGAGCAGTATAGACAACAATACATCCCAGCACCAGGACCGAGAGGAGACCGGGTTTCTCATTCTGCCGGAAGATGTAAGGGATTATCATCATCACGGGCAGGAGTAAAAAAATCCCGAAGACCATGCAGGGGACCATGCCAAACATATCAAAACAGACCGCAGATACCGAGTTGCATTCCATAAAACGTACCTGCACTATTGCCAGGTACCACGTAGAAACGGACGCGACACTGGCAAAGAACATCGCCGCCGCAATGAAGTACCAATACCGGTTATCGAAATTCACATCACTCAATAGTGTGCCGGATCTATTTCTAATGCCGGAAACTCATGAACGTGTATCTGGTCAGAGCCGGATGATGCTCCGGCTCCTCAGATCAGTAAGATGATGAGCATACGGTCATCCTCATCAAAAATTAAAAAAAATTATCCGGCCGGAGTTTTCTCACCCGGCGGGATGTGCATCCAGGATGATGGTCCGGCACTACTCAGGTGCCGGGTCGTTCTTTTCCATCAATCCCGGTCCCTGGATACGATGCGTCCCAGGTATTTCTCAAGATACGCTGTGAAATACGGCGCGGCGATAGGAATGAGCATGCCAAGGAGATCCGCAGTCATAGTCGACCGGTGCCTCTCTTCCCGTTCGCCGGTCTTTCTCCGCCGGGAAGACCCGCCCCGGTTCATCAGCTTAAAAAACATGAACATGAGGAGCCCGGCCCCGGCTGCTGCTCCTGCAGTTGCAACAGGGTGGTTCCGGACCGTCCCGCTAACTGCTTCACCAACGCAACTGAGTGCATCCGATGATGCCCGGCCAACGGAATGTTTTAGTTTTCCGTAGGATTTGGCAATCAGTAATTCGGTCAGGTAGATGTCATCTTCGGTTATCGGCCTACGGTTTTTCACGGTTCATCATCTCCAGTGCCGTCGGGGTCTGCAATACAATCTGTTGTGCGAATAACACGTAGGCAATGATCGCTGCCACGAGCAGGGCAACCAGTCCCGAGAGCAGCAGGGATGCCCAGAGCGGGATGACCGTTGCAATGAGGAGGATAACTCCCGCCACCAGGATCAGCGTACCTGCGGCAAGCAGGGTCAGGATGACCGACAGGTACATGAGTTTTGTCCCCAGGAAGTCAAACGGCTCAAACACGTAGTGCTGAAGGAACAGGTCGGTCTTCTGCCGCAGGTACAGGTCAAGATACTTAGCCGTAGTAGTAAACTCTGATTCTATCGATCCTTCCTCATTGCAGGCGTCAGGTTCCATACAGTCCCCCATCAGTCATGAGACCGGGAGAGGAGCATACCCAGGAGAAATCCAAAGCCTACTGCTACGACAACCGCGGGAACGGGGTGATCGCGAATAATGTGCTCGACCGGTTCCACCTTCTTCTGGTACTCGGCTTCCACTTCATGGTATTTTGTTCCCATCTCTTCTTTGAAGTGGTCCATCTTGTTCTGGACGCCGTGCAGGATGTTCTTGACGTCCTCGCCATTCATCGACATGTCTGCATTCCGCAGCTTGCGGGCAGCCTCTTCGAGTGCTTCGATGGTCTGGTTCTTGATATGATCAGCTTCGGAAATCCCCTTGTTGGTCATTTTATCAATTACGTCATCTGCCATAAGTATTGTTCAACTCCTGAAATTTTACTCCTGATATGAGTTGCCGGGGGTGATTTTTTTCATCCCTGATGATTATGTGTTCATATCAGCGTATGCGAGTATTAGTCGGTTTCTTTAAAAAACCTTATCTGAGTTTATATTTTTTGTTTTTTTGCCGGGGATCGTTGCAGGATGAGTGACAACAGGGTCAGCGGGATCCTGCTCAATCCACACCACAGGAAAGTCCTGGATTCTATGAGAGGAAAACGTTTCAGTATCAATCTGACGAAAGCTATCGCTGGACAAAAGGATCCTGAAAAATCTTGAGACATAAAAGACGGTCACCGGAGACAGCAGGTGAACACCAGACCAAAGGAATGGTCCGGTGTATTCCGTGAACCCTGTCGGGCAGTCACATGCCGGAAGGTCAACGGGAATATTCGTATCCGGGGTAATTCCGCAGGTTACCCCATAAAAAAAGAATTATTTTCGATAATTCCGGAGGAGAAAAACCGTACCACAGAGGATAAGTGCCCCGATAACCGGAAGCAGCCCGGGTGCAGACCGGCCCGCAGGCATGGTGGGGGGTGCCGTTGCAGGTGTTGTGGGAGTTACTGACGGGACTGTTGTTCCCCCATTCACCGGCTGCAGGGAAATATCCACGGTGGTTATCATGTCTTTAATGACAGTGATTGGTGTGGAGACCGGCTTGTACCCGTCTGCAGCAACCGTGATGATATGCGCCGTGTCCACGGTCACCTCATCAAAGACTACAGTACCGGTTCCCGGCCCGGTGCTTCCGCCAACGTTGACGTAACAGTTTACATTATCGATGCAGATCGTGCTGCCGGTCCGGTCAACATAAACACGGACCGTGCCGGTTGCCTTGTCTGCCGCAGGGGTCGGGGCAGCAGGGGCTATGAACGGGTACAGCTCGATATTCACATCAGAAACCTTCCCCAGTGCCACCAGTACAAGTTGCGTGGCGTCCGAATAATCTGCTGAGGCCTCAACTGATATGGTATGGTACCCCGGGCTCACACCTTTAAACAGCGTACTTCTGCTGCTGCCTGCAATTCCCACGTTCGCGCGGCAGTCGCTGTTGTCAAGGCAGACAGTCCCGCTGCCCTGCATCACAGTGACCTGGATGGCGGTGGCATCCGGGTCCAGGTCAAGGAAGGCACTGACCATGCTGATCTGGTCGGAGGTCACGTACACATTCTCGGTCCATTTCGTGTATCCCTTTTCTGTGACCGTAACCGAATGCCAGGCATTCCCTTCGACCGTGAAGGTCGCAGTCGTAGTATCACATGCGGCATTATCGATGCAGGCAAGTGCGCCCGTCGGTGCGGAATTGACCGTAATCCTGCCGGGCGGGACAACAGCCATGACAGGTATGGCGAGGAGGAGGAGAAACAACACGATGAGAAGTGCTGTCCCTGTATGCTTTAATGACATACTGGGATGTGGTGTCGGGAGGGGGATAAGGTTTTTGGGGGGGGTAGCCGTATCCCCCGCATTCATGCCATACCGGATGGTTCACCAGATTGCCGGTATGAATTTTGTGCATACGCCGGATAATATCAGAATTGCCGGGCATACCCGGTGAACCGGTTGACAATTATTAATATGAGACGGGGTAACCGTTGTGCATGGAAAACCAGACAAAGATCATCCTCATATTCAGTATCTTCCTGATCATCGGGATATCTGTGACGGGTTGTTCGGATAGTACGGATACGGCAGCTTCAGACACCGTAGGTCCTGAGACAACGGCAGGCCCCGTGTACACCGCCGGCGACATTGTACGGAGTGCCAGCGGCAGTGAGTCCCCCGCGTGGCTTGTTGTCAGTTACGATTCCGCGGACGACTCCTACACCCGTGCACTCATCTACAAGAACACCGACGGGTCATATGGATACCGTACAAGTCCGGCCACGGAGAAAACGATACGTGCAACAATGGAAAGGGTGTATACGATAAAAATCACGCACGTGACCGTCGAATCTGTACCCACTGCAGCACCGACAACGGTTACCACGACCGTGACAACCGCTATGACAACAACCAGGACAACAACTTCAGCCGCTGCTGCAACAACCACGGCAGCATCCTCTGCGAAACCCTCGATCAAGAGTATGGATCCCGAAGAAGGGGAAGCCGGGACAACCGTAGTAACAGAAATTACCGGATCTGACTTCATGTCCAACCTGACGGCCCTGTTACGCCGTTCGGGGGAGGACAGTATTTCAGCAACGAAAGTATCAAGATACTCTTCGTCAAGTGTGACATGCACGTTCGATCTTTCCAACGAGACGAAGGTCGGGCCATGGGATATCGTGATCACCAATCCCAATGGCAAGTCGGGTGAACTCACGAATTACTTTATCGTGCGCGGGAACGGCACCGAGGATTAACCAGGGCCGGCTGATCCCATCATGCCGGCAGATAATCCACTTTTTTTCAGTTAGGGGATTACGCCGTAATAATACACGATTATGACAGGGAATTATAACACGGTTCTGCGATACCCGGACCACCACCTTTATTATTAGGTAAGGCCTAACTAACAAAAGATCGGAGTATGATGGAAAGAGACGAGCATCTGCTGGAAGTGCTTGAGCACCTGCTCATGATGAAGAACGAATGCTCCTGTTCCATCTTCTCCGAATGCGGTCTTTCAGATATGACGGTCAAACAGATCGCGTACCTGAAAGTCATCGATGAACAGGGCGACGTCACATTCAGCAGGCTCGCCGAGATCACGAAAAATTCAAAACCCACCATCACCGAGATGGTCAACAAATTTGTCCGGATGGAATGCGTGTACCGGGAACCCTGCCGCGATGACGGGAGAATCCTGTATATCCGCCTTACTGACAAAGGGAAGATGATCGCACAGGCCGAACATGCTGCACTGCGCCGGGTGATTGAACGAATGATCAACACACTCAATGAAGACGAACTGGACCTCCTGATCGGGGTCCTGCAGAAGGTCAGGTAATTTTTTTTCGCCTGGACTTTAGTTAGGTAAATTCGAACTAATGACTGGAGAAACCATGCAACCAGAAAAAACGGACGAAACTCAGGAACTGATGGTTATTCCGCTCTTCGAGATCGTAGTCTACCCGGAGAGCAGGACAAAATTCCAGGTCGACCGGGCAACCGGCGAACTCCTGCTGGAAGCGATGAAAGATGAGAAACACGCACATGCGATCGGCCTGACCGTGAAAAGCGGCACCCGACCCCAGGAACTGACCGGCGAATCCCTCTATAAAACCGGTAACCTGTTCCATGTCGCGTACGTGCAGCCGGCCGATGACGGGTACGTGATCCGTGCAGAGGTCGTGCAGCGGGTGAAGATCGTCTCGATCCATGAAAAGGACGGGCGGCTCTTTGCTGCGTACGAACCGATCCCGGATGTTTTGGATCTCGAAGACGATCTGAAGGAGCGGATCCTTGCAGACATCAAGCTCACCATCGACGAGATGAGCAGCCGATTCTCCGGCTCCGAACAATTCACCGAACCGGTTGACCGGATGGACACGGCCGACCAGATCATGGGGTTTGTCATGCCGTTTTTACCAGTCCACCTTTCCGAGAAGCAGGCACTTCTCGAGATCGTTTCAGTGAAGGAACGATATATTTCATTCCTTGAGCTCCTCATGAAAACAAAGGAGACGATCAGCATCCGGATCGAGATGGCAAAAAAGGTCACCGACCGGGTGAGCAGATCCAACCGGGAAGCGATGCTCCGGGAGCAGATGAAGGTTATCCAGGAAGAACTGGGTGAGAGCGATGGTACTGCCGGGGATGGAGGGTACCGCGAACGGATCGGGAACTCGAAGATGCCGGAGGATGTTCGCAAAAAGGCGCTTGCTGAAGCCAAAAAGCTCGAGACCGGCGGCAGCCAGAACCACGAGAGTTCCGTTATCCGGAACTACCTTGACCTCCTGCTCGACCTCCCCTGGGTCACCGAAGAGAAGAAGAGCATCGATATCAGCGAAGCCCGGCGGGTGCTCGACAGCCACCACAATGGACTGGAGAAAGTGAAGGAACGGATCATCCAGCACCTTGCGGTGATGAAACTGAAACAGGAGAAGCAGGGCTCGATTCTCCTGTTTACCGGACCGCCCGGTACCGGCAAGACGAGTCTTGGGAAGAGTATTGCCGAAGCGCTCGGGAGGAAGTATGTCAGGATCAGCCTCGGCGGTGTCCGGGACGAGGCCGAGATCCGGGGGCACCGGCGGACCTATGTCGGCGCCCTGCCCGGGAGGATCATCCAGGGTATCCAGAAAGCCGGTACAAAGAACCCGGTCTTCATTCTCGACGAGATCGATAAGCTGGCCATGTCTTATGCTGGCGACCCGGCAAGTGCGCTCCTCGAGGTCCTCGACCCGGAGCAGAACAATACCTTCTCGGACCACTACCTCGAGGTTCCCTACGATCTCTCAGATGTGCTGTTCATCGCAACCGCAAACTCCCTTGCAACAATACCGGCCCCGCTTCTAGACCGTATGGAACTGATCGAGATCTCGGGCTACACGAAGAACGAGAAGTTTGCTATTGCAAAGGAACACCTGGTCCCGGAGACTCTGAAAGAGCACGGGCTCGATGGAGACAAACTCCGTTTCGAAGAGGAAGCACTGAAGGTGATAATCGAGAAATACACCCGCGAGGCGGGCGTCCGCTGGCTGAAAAAACAGCTCGCAAAAGCAGCGCGGCATGTCTCCGAGAAGATTGTCTCCGGTACAGCCGAACTGCCGTTCATCGTAACACCGGCCAACCTCGATGCTGTTCTCGGAAAGGAACAGATCCGCCAGGAAGTCGCACGCAAGGAACCGGTGCCGGGCGTTGTCACCGGCCTTGCATGGACACCGGTCGGTGGGGAGATCCTCTTCATCGAAGGCACGTTTATGCCCGGCACCGGCAAGCTCACGCTCACGGGACAGCTCGGGGACGTGATGAAGGAGTCGGCAACGATCTCGCTCTCCCTCATCCGGTCCCGGCTCGCCAGCACTGAGAACGGATTCAATTTCATGACGAGCGATATCCATGTCCACGTACCTTCCGGGGCAACGCCAAAGGATGGCCCATCGGCCGGTGTGACACTCTTCACGGCCCTCGCGTCCTTAATCACCGGGAAGACCGCCGATCCGGACCTTGCCATGACCGGCGAGATCACCCTGAGCGGGGCAGTCCTGCCGGTCGGGGGGATCAAGGAAAAAGTCCTTGCTGCCCACCGGGCGGGTATCAGGAAGATAATCCTGCCAAAGGAGAACGAGAGAGACCTCGAAGATGTACCGGCGGATGTCCGCAGCGAACTGGCGTTTGTGCCGGTGGAGACCATCGAAGAAGTACTGAAAGAGGCACTGGGTATCGGGCTGCCCGGTTTTGTTGCAATGCATGGCGGGAACAGTGTTGTCCCGGCGCAGAATGTGTCGAGTATCCGGTAATCTTTTTTTAAGGTTCCTCTCCCAAATTCGGATCATCTGAAATTATCCAAAAGTAACGATTGGTTTCTATTTGAGAAAATTCGGTTGCAATGAAATCCAAATGGAGTAAAAATAAACGTTTTTTCTGATTCAAAACTGTTTTCAGGAATATCAATTGTCCGGATCGTCATCATGTATGTTGGTAAACCAAAATCTTTGTAAACATAGTAACGGGGGCTGCCGCCCCCTAACCCCTGCATTATGAGGATTCCCACCCCCTGATGGGGGTCGGTGCGACGCCTCGTCGGGTCGCACCTGGGCAAGGCGGTTTTAGTGATTTCGGGTAACCTGACTTAATTATTTATCTTACGCGCCTATTTCAACAAAGAACCGTTTGTCGTCGATAATTGAAAAAAGAATTGTTGGATAATTTAATTTCCTAAAATTGGAGAAGAGCCTTAAATATGAACTTATACTTCGACGAGCCAACGGGGGGAGCTCATCAGCCCCGGCCGCCCGACAATCCGCCGGATATCATGGCTGCCTCACATCACCGCGCCATCAGTGCGAATGCACCCCATCCAAGGTATTCACGCGTGTATGCGGCGTAGCGTTTTGGTTCCGAAGTCAGCCTGGCCCTGACATCTTTTGCGAACTCGTCGTCCGGATTCGCTTCGAGCCACCGGCGCATGGTGAGCCACTTGGCCGCTTCGTACCGGTCCCAGCCTTCCTGGTCAGCCAGAACCATTTCCACAACATCATAGTTGAGGTCGCCAAAAGACGCGAGAAGTTCCGGGAGCAGCAGAAAGTCGGAGATGGAATGTGCATCGCATCCCCTGGCAACGTCTTCCGTCTGGGGTAACTTCAGCCAGTAGGGCTCGCCGATGAGGATGATTCCTCCAGGGTGGAGACTCTTCGCCAGAAGCCCGATGGTGCCGGCGACTCCCCCGCCGATCCACGTTGCACCGAGACAAGCTGCCACACCGACCTTTTCGCCGGCAACGTAGCCGGCAGCGTCGCCGTGGATGAACCCGACCCGATCGGCGACCCCGAGTTCTTCAGCCCGGAGTTTCGCCTGCCCGGTGAACAACTCGCTCATGTCGATACCGACGCCGGTGATCCTGTAATCGCGTGCCCAGGTACTCAGCATCTCGCCCGAACCGCTGCCGAGGTCGAGCACACGAGTCCCCGGTTCCAGGCGCAACGCTGCGCCGAGAGTGGCGAGCTTTTCCGGGGTTAACGGGTTATGAATGCGGTGAGCACTTTCGGTAATCGTAAAGATACGCGGGATGTCCAATGTACAAACACCTTTTACTAAGGTGTGTAATAACCGGAATAAACCCTTGATGGTTGGAGGAGATAAGTGTTTTAAAAATCACTCCACAGCCTCAACGTTCCCGGGTTGTTGCAGGGGTGTTCCGTAATTAAACCTGAACTCACACTCTTTTTAACCAATGGGAAAGAATCCGTGTGGATTCCCGTATAGTTCCGGGGATGCCCTGGCGGGGGGGCGGAGCCCCCGGGAGCGTCATGATTACTATCAAATGATTTCTCCATTTCAAAAAACTTCAAAATTTCCGCTGCCGGCAACAGTTCCCGGCAGGTTAATTCCCGAACCGGTTGATCGCCAGGATCAATTCCCTGAACCCGTCCAGCTCCATTGCGAGTACGTCATTCCGGGTCATGCCCATGCTGGTCTCGGCATCGGCAGTCAGCATCTCCGGGCCGCGGATGACCGTGCGCCCAATCCCGTCACGCGACAGGATCTTTTCAGCCTCGGTATCGTGCACGAACGCCCGGCCGGGAATAATCACGACCGGTTCGAGTGCGGCGGGATTAATTCCCCGGAGGTCGTCAGCGGTTATCAGGCAGGCAATCTCCTTTTTCACCGGGACAACCGGTACCTCCGACCCGCACGCAGAGAGAATCGCATCAATGAACGGGGTGGCGATACTGCCGCTGATCACGGTTGCCCGTTTCGTGATCCGGGGGAGTTTTGCGAGAAGGTCCGGCTCGAAACGAAGCGCGAACGGCGAGCCGATCTCCGGGTCCCAGAGCGGCGTGCCGGAGATCTTCATGGTGAACTTCTTACTGAGATCCGTTATCATGTCGCGGAACGATTCAACGCTCTGGACCTCCTGCTTCCCCATGACCGGGCCGTTGCCGAGGATAAGGCCCTGGTCGGTATTGTTCGCAAACCGCATCAGGATCATACCCTTTGCCCCCCGGTCCTGGAGCCAGCGGCAGGTCTCCTCAAGCACCTTCCCGTCATTCACGCCCGGGAGGACGACCGTTGCTGCATAGACATCGACAACCTTTTTTCCCTCATCGTCAACCGCACCGCAGAGCCGTTCGAGAATTGCAAGCGAGGCCTCCGGGGTCGGGTCGTGCATGTATTTTTTCCGGAGTGCCGGGTCGACCGAGAAGACCGTGAAGGAGATCTCGGAGAGCCCGTTTGCTATGAGAAGATCCGCGATTGCCGGATCGTCCCAGCCCTTGCCGCTCGTATAACCGATGTGCAGCGGGGCTTCCATGCTTCCCAGCAGTTCGATGAGTTCCTGGAAACGAGGGTAACAGCTGGGGTCCCCGCCGCCGCTGATGGTGATCCGTTCGATATCCCCCTGTTTTGTCTGGAGATTTGCAAGCGTTTCATCGGCAATATCTTTGAGATCCTTGAACCCGGCATATTCTTCCCGGATCCCCCGGGTGCAGTAGTCACACCCTTTCTTGAATGGCAGGCAGTACCGGCACCCAAGTGGCTGGACGCCTTTCACTTTCTTGAAATAGCAGTACTCGCAGAACCCGCGACAATTGATACCCGGACTTCCCCCGATGTCAACGGTCAGCTGTGCCATGTGTACTTGTAAGTCCGTTCCGGAACGTTTAATCTGTTTGGATATCTCTGCGCAGGAAATTTCGTGAGAGCCGGATTTTTTTTAGTGCCGGGATTTTTTTCAGAATGTTCTACAGAAATCATCCATGGATCGATTTTCCGGAAGATCCGGTATCCGGTTCTGCGATCAAAATCGGGATCCGGTTGCGAAACGAAAATCGATGACCGATTTTTCCGGAACGGTTTTTGATCGCGATCGTGATCGCGATTGCAGGTTCAAAATCGCTGATCGATTTGCAAATGAAATTCGCTGATCGATTCTGAGATCAAAATCGCTGATCGATTCGCACATGAAAATCGATGACCGATTTTTCCGGAAATGTTTTCGATCGCGATCATGATCGCGATTGCAGTTTCAAAATCGGGATCCGATTGTGAAATGATGCTGTGGAGAAACGCACACGAACCGATCCGGTTCACCCCCGGGACATGAAACCCGGTAAATATTTTTTTTCAACCGTCCTGATCCGCCGCGGGGGCGCCCCGTCGGGGGCGGCGGCATATATCGTAATTGGGGGTATGGGGGTCTCAACCCCCATTAATAATTCCGGACGGCCAATTTTATGGGAAATTTCCTGGTATCATGGAAGACGATCCCGGTGGGATACCGGTATGACATATTTAGATAATTTTGAAGGAGGCTGGAGGCGTGCAGTCAACGGGGGCCGTTTTGGCTTCCGATTACCTGTTTTTGGTGATCGTTTGACACTGTTTCACGAAAAAATGACACTATTATTTGAGGAAACGCCTGATTTCGGCTCAAATTGGTAGGAATCCGCCATTTCCCTGCCCGGAATTGGCGGGCTGCTGCACGCTTACAGCAGAGGTTTTGCCGGAGCACAGGCTGGTGGTTGTCCGGGAAAAAGTGAGATGGGGATGAATATGGCGGCCTCCTGAGCTGGATCGGTAATCCTCCGTTGGAGATATTCCGGTAAGGTCGGTACCGGTCCTGCCAGGGGGCTCCTGGGGGATGCATCCATCAGGCGTCATTTCAGGCTCCGATTACCTGTTTTTCCGGCACAAATGACAATGTTTCATGAAAAAATGACACTATTATTTGGGGAAACTCCCATTTCAGATTTTGATTGGCTCGAATCAGCCATTTCCCTGCCCGGAATTGGCGGGCTGCTGCACGCTTACAGCGGAGGTTCTGCAGGGGCACCGGCTGGTGGTTGTCCGGAAAAACAGGGCCCAGAAACGGGCCTGGTGCCCGGTCGGGTGCTATGGAGGAGGCAAAATAAGGGTGCAGTCACCGGAGGCCATTTTAACCTCCGATTACCTGTTTTTCCGGGCAGTACGACAACATTTCTGCAAAAAGCGACAACCCAATTTTCAGAATCGGTCATTTCAGCCTTGGACTTGCCATATGGCGCCGTTTCCTGCTCCGGAAATGACCCTATTTAGCAACGATACAAGGGCAGATTATTCGTAGCATGGACGAGAGGGCAGGCCGGAAAAACAGGGCCGGGAAACGGGCCGGGCCTCCAGTCGGGTGCTATGGAGGAGGCAAAATAAGGGTGCAGTCAGCGGAGGCCATTTCAACCTCCGATTACCTGTTTTTCCGGGCAGTACGACAACATTTCTGTAAAAAGCGACAACCCAATTTTCAGAATCGGTCATTTCAGCCGTGGATTTGCTATTTGGTGCCGATTCCTGCCCCGGAAATGACCCTATTTAGCAACGATACAAGCGCAGATTATTCGTGGCATGGATGGGGGGTCGTTCCGGGTAAGGGACCACGGAAAAGGCCCTGGTGACGTAAAACCGATAATCCCGGGATTCAGGAAATTTTCCCGGGAAACGAACATGAACCGATCCGGTTCACATCCAAACTATGAAAAACTAGCAAATACTGGATCTTGCGAGGGCTCCCCGCCTCAGGGCCTCGGTACGGCACGGCGGGGCAAGGTCGGTTTCCGGGAAAACCGGGAATTGAAGCCGCCGCGAAAGCCCCCGCGGGGGCGGCGGCACCAATCGTAATGGGGGTAGGGGGGCATCAGCCCCCATCATATTTCTTCCAGCGTGATTTTCCAGGAGAAATCTAAAAAAAATATCCCGGGAAAGAATTCCTTTCAGAATTTTTCAAATGAAATCGTCTCAAGAGCCAATACAAATTTGCGGTAACCGGGCACCACCTTTTTTACGATCCACAGACAAAATCATATGGCGCCTCAGTGGCTTAGTTGGCAGAGCGGCTGACTTGTAATCAGCAGGTCCCGTGTTCAAATCACGGCTGGGGCTTTATTTTTCTTATCATTTATCGAGCAATACATTCAAGTTTCTCCCGGAATAACTCTTAGTTACATTTGATACCCATGCCAAAAAAAGCATTTATCACCGGTATAACAGGACAGGACGGCTCCTATCTCGCGGAATTGCTGCTCTCGAAAGGGTACGAGGTGCACGGGTTGATCCGGCGTTCTTCAACCTTCAACACGACCCGGATCGATTCCGTCTATATCGATCCCCACGACCCGGATGCAAAACTTTTCCTGCATTACGGTGACCTCTCCGACTCCGAGCAGATTGCAAATGTTATGTACAATATCCGGCCGGACGAGATCTACCATCTCGGGGCCCAGAGCCATGTGCGGGTCAGTTTCGATACCCCGGAATATACCGGCAATGTCACGGGACTGGGAACCACCCGGCTGCTCGAGGCGATTCGACGCTGTGATTACCCGGTAAAATTTTACCAGGCATCGTCGAGCGAGATGTTCGGGGCTGCACAGCCCCCCCAGAACGAAGACACGCCATTCCACCCGCGGAGCCCGTACGCCTGCGCAAAAGTCTATTCCTACTGGATGACCCGCAACTACCGGGAAGGGTACAACCTCTTTGCAGCAAACGGCATCCTCTTCAACCACGAATCGCCCCGCCGGGGGGAGACGTTTGTCACCCGCAAGATCACCCGGGCGATTGCCCGCATCCTTGCCGGGAAAGACAAATTCCTGTACTTGGGAAACCTGGATGCAAAACGGGACTGGGGATTCTCACCGGAATATGTTGACTGCATGTGGCGGATCATGCAGCAGGATACCGCTGATGATTATGTCATCGGGACCGGGGAAACCCATTCCGTGCGGGAGTTCCTTGCCGAAGCCTTCGCCTACACGGGCCTTGATATCGAAAAGCATGTCCGGATCGACCAGAAATATTTCCGGCCCACCGAAGTCGAAGTCCTGGCTGCCGATCCAGCCAGGGCGTACAAAAACCTTGGATGGAAACCGGGCATAAAATTCCACGATCTTGTCCGGATCATGGTGGATGCCGATATGAAAGCATCCGGCCTGAAACCTGTTGGCGAAGGCGAAGAGATCATAGCAAAAAAATTCCCCTCGCGCTGGTGGAAGAACGACTGATACCGGGTCCGTCACCCGGATAGTGACGGTTCCCTGCGAGAATAAAGATTATCCATAGTAACCCATTACATGAATGAGACGAACAGCGGACACAACAAGGAGAATCACATGACATTCTGGTCTGACAAAAAAATTCTCATCACCGGGGGAGCAGGCTTTTTCGGCTCGCAGGTAGTCAGCCAGCTTCTCGAAAAGGGGGCATCGCGGGAAAATATCCTCATTCCCCGCAGCAGGGAGACCGATTTACGGCAATGGGAGAACTGTGTCCGGGTCGTAAAAAACCGGGATATCGTCATCCACCTTGCAGCAAAGGTGGGCGGGATCGGGTATAACCAGGCATATCCTGCGGACCTTTTTTACGATAATGCCATCATGGGAATCCAGCTGATGGAAGCCGCACGGCAGGAGAACGTGGGAAAATGTATTGTTGCCGGCACCATCTGTGCCTATCCCAAATTCACGCCGGTCCCGTTCAAGGAAGACAATCTCTGGGATGGATACCCGGAAGAGACCAATGCCCCGTACGGGCTTGCCAAGAAGATGCTGCTTGTCCAGTCCCAGGCCTACCGGGCGCAGTATGGTTTCAATGCGATCTACCTCCTGCCGGTAAACCTGTACGGGCCGGGAGACAATTTCAACCCGGAAAGCTCGCACGTGATTCCCGCACTCATAAAAAAATTCACCGAGGCAACGCAGAACAACGATCCGTTCGTTGAAGTGTGGGGTACCGGTGCGGCATCACGGGAATTCCTCTATGTCGACGATGCTGCCCGGGGTCTTGTCCTTGCCGCGGAACACTACAACAAACCTGATCCGGTAAACCTTGGATCGGGAATGGAGATCACGATCCGGGATCTTGTCACGCTTATCAACGAGCTGACCGGGTATCGCGGCGAGATCCACTGGGACACGACAAAACCGGACGGGCAGCCCAAGCGTTGTCTTGACGTGAGCCGGGCAAAAAATGAGTTCGGATTTGAGGCAGCGATGCCGTTCCGGGAAGGACTGAAACGGACGATTGCGTGGTACATACAGCATACCAATGACAAAGCCGCCACAGCCCCCGACGAACATCACTGCTGAAATATCTGTATCAGACATAACCGGTTGAACGCAGGGTAATGCGTACTCCAAAAACAACACCATGAAAACACTGACGATGCCTGCGGCCACAGGTACACAGAATGAAAATTGCCATGGGAATTTCCCTATTAAATCCGGGGCAGGAAAAGCCTCTGTGCATTGCGGGATATGTTCATGACCGGTAAAGGTATCGGGAAGGAATAATCGTGGTTTTTTTTAAAAAAGTCCTGTCAGATTTCATGAACATCAACCCGATCCAGCGGCAGTCACTCCTGTCGTTCGGTTCGCTCCTCGCCGTTACCGGCATCGGGTATATTGCAACATTCTATTTCGCCCATACCCTGGGACCTGCACCCCTCGGGGCATATTTCATCTTCCTTGCCTATTATGGAATTTTTGACCTGGTTGGCGACGGGGGGTTCGGGGGAGCTGCAGTCAAAAGGATCAGTGAAGGAAAGGAACAGAACGAATATTTCACGGCATTTTTTATTTCACGGGCAGTGCTTCTCTGCTTCTCGATTGTCTTATTCATCCTGATCTCTCCCTGGATACCGGATTTACAGGAGAACGGGCTGCTGTACTGGCTGATCATCGCGCTCATTACGGGCTCGGTGGCAAGTATTACCGGTACCAATCTCTATGGGACTTCTCAGGTCGGGATCATGCAGGTCAGTAACCTGTTCAATACCATTATTAAAAATATGGTTCAGATCCTGGCGGTATTCATCGGATTTGGTATCGGGGGCCTGATTGCCGGGTTCGTTGCAGGGACGATTGCTGCAATCATTATCAACCTGAAATTCATCAGGCTGACTCTTTCGCGATGCAATCGTTCCCACTTTACCGGGCTCCTGTCGTTTTCCATCTGGACATTTCTTTCATCCGGGGGAGCCCTCATGTTCACCTATGCAGATACGATACTCATTGGTCTTTTTATGACCGACGCCGATGTCGGGATTTATCGTGTTGCATTTCAGCTGACCTCCGTTGCGTCGTTTATTATCATGGCATTCCATACCGTTTTATTTCCCCGCATCAGCAAATGGCATACGGAAAATAATTTTTCTTTGATTGAATTTTCAATGGCGAAAGCGTTCACGTACTCCCTGTTCATCGGAATTCCCATCACCGCGGGCGGAATAATCCTTTCAGAAAAACTTCTCTATTACTTATACGGCGCCTCGTTCGTATCCGGGTCGTCCGTCCTTATCATCCTCCTGTTCGTCCAGATTGTCAACATTTTCATGTTTCTTTTGACAACGTGCCTGAATGCAATGGATATGCCAAAAACGTCATTTTACATCACTGCCGGTTCGGCACTCCTGAATATCGTGATGAATATCCTTTTAATCCCGCAGTACGGAATTGTCGGGGCAGCGGTTGCCTCCCTCGTCACGATATCGATAAATGCGGCTCTCGCGTATATAGCGCTCAAATCTTTCCTCCATATCAGCATGGATAAACGCGTAATCCTGAATCTCGGTGTATCGGCACTGATTATGTCCCTTGCCCTGATTGCATACGTGAGTGTTTTCCCGGTCCAGGATTTTATCGGCCTTGTCCTGGTTCTTGGTTTTAGTGCCATCATCTATTTTGCAGCGGTACTTGGTATCGATCGTTCGATCAGGAACGACCTGAAAGGACTGCTGGACACCATGCATATTCCCCTTATCCCATGATACCTGAAAGGTTTTGCACGAATCCCGGCACCGGACACACAGACCGGACGGGGGAAATGGTTCAGTTTTTTTCCAGGATAATTGTCCGGACAGCATTTTTCATACTTTCCAGGAAACAATCCGGAGAATAAAAATTCTGTACTTCATTCATAGTCAGGGTAGCCCGGGTCTGGTACCATTGAGGAGATTTTTGTGAGATCTCGTTAACTACACGCACAATCTCATCAACAGAGGTATCCTCTAACAGCACACCGAAATCTTTTGTATCGATATTTGCTTCTTTGCTCAGTACAGGAATAAGGCCGTGGGCCATACATTCAATAATCGATCCCGGTTGGCCTTCTGCACATGTCGGGGATATTACAAAATTCGAAGTATCCATCAGTGAATTGAATTCCCCTGAAGGTTTTTTCAGGAAGGGGACCAGATGGATATTCGGATATTCTGTCAGTTCTTTTTTGTATACCTGAAAAAAACCGGGTTCAATGGTCTGGCGTATGTAGAGATGCTGTTTCATCTGCGTGAACGCATCCAGCAGCAGGTCCAGCCCCTTGTGGACATTTCCGGGTCCGTTAAAGGTGAGGAAATTATTCCGGCCGTTCTCAAAGTCCTTGGAAGCGAGGGTGTAAGAATCCGGATATACCGCGTTATTGATATTTATTACCCGGGGAAACTTATGGTAGGTCTGTTTTGCATGATCGTTTCCCAGGCAGATGATCCCGTCAGCGTGAACATTGGCATATTCTTCATCCTGCTCGATCAGGCGATCCGGCGGAAGGAGGACCCCTTTTCGTTTCTGCAGTGCCATCAGCCGTTCATTTTCCACACGGTTCCACTCATCCCAGTAGATGCCTGTTGAGAAGTAAATTTTCGTACACCGGGGGTCCAGTCTTTTTTCAATTAATTCATAATTGATCCCGCCGTGTCCAATGAACAGATCATATTTTTTCCGCGGAACAAACTGCCGGTTGTCATAATTAACAATATCCACGGAATACCCCAGTTCATTTAATGCCCGGGGAATATACTGCGAAATCCCGGCATTACTAAAATTGTCTGTATCCCTCTTGCCAGGTGGAGGGATGAGATGATAAACAACGTACGAGACAAGCGCTCTTTTCCCGGAATCTCCAGAAGTGCCTGAAATTGGCCGGGGTAAGTATTCATCGAAATCAGAGATCACCCGTTTGGCTTTTCTGCTGTTCAGTACTGCCCCGATTTTACTCTTCAGAGGTGGAATCATTGTTTTCAGGAACTCAAGATTCATGATAAAAAACCTTCAGTTTTTTTTTATTGAAGTGATGGAAAACAGAAAACCCGGTATTGTATTGGTAAAAAATCTCTGGTAAAGGTGGCAGGTTTTTTTGATATTTTCACTCATCATTTTATTAATCAATGCGGGTAAATAAAAGAGTTATCGGTTTTTTTGGGTACTCGTGAAACGGTGAGATTTCTCTGCCTTTCCCAATTAGTACCCTGCAGAAGCATGAGAGAGAGCTCCCGGTATTTTTTACGAACAGGTGACCGGGTTTTCCTCAGCGGCTTCCACCATCCTGGCAATTATCATTATTTTTTGATCGTGGAGAGTTCAAATCCCTGTAACTTACCCGTTTCAATATTTTTCATGAGCAGTTTTGCCCGTTCTGTATAGGTATGCTCTTTGGACAGCGTGATACCGTTTTTCACCAGCAGTTCCAGTTCATCCTCATGAGTATGATAATAGGATAACCGATCATGTAATTTTTCAAAATTGCTGTGGTTCATAATTGATGTAACCAGGTCTGTTGAGACCCTGGGCCTGAAGCCGAGGGTTTCATTTACGGTCTTCGTAAAAAAGTCAAAGTGATGCCGGAACAATATGCAGTTCACACCATCCTGGAAACCAAGATCGGCATACTGGGGATTATTATTTGTGCAAAGAACAGAACCGGCTCCCAGCGTCTCGAAACTACGGAAATTAATATCGTTTGATATATTGAGATTAAAATTAATTTTACAGCCCTGGATCGCAGAGATCATATCCGGGCCCAGCACCCAGATATTTTCTTTGAAGTCATTGCCAAACCATTCCTGTAGTCTCTTCAGGTAGGGCCGGCGGTTCAACAACGAACCGCAGAAACCTATGAAAGCCGTTTTTTTATTCCAGTCAGCACAGGTAAAAAGTGAATCGTCATATGAGTTTGGAAACCAGATACTTTTGTTATTAGGGTCGAGCGCGACAAAATCTTTGGTAGACTGAAGCAGAATATCATACTGACCCTGGTTGAAAATTCTGATATACGGATCAAGCCCCCTCGTATGGCTGTCGATGGTCCAGAGCATTTTTTGGGGATTATGGATTTTTGATAAATCCGGAAGCCAGGTGTCTCCATAATTTTCCATATTGATTATGAGATCATAGCTGTTGAAATCAGGCAGTGTCTGGAAATTGTCCCAGCCCAGGCCCCATATTTCCACGTCCTGACCGAGACATTCAAATGCCCGTTTGAGACAACAGCATTCCCGGAAATCAATGTTTTTTGCATGTCTCGATTTTTCCTGAATTAACAAAATTTTCAGCATTTCGATCAACGGTCTATTGGATTATGTACTATGATTTTCGTAATTTGAATTTTCTGTTATGATAATGGTATTCTCCAAAATGCCATGACCTGCGAAAGAACACTCTTCACACCGACGGGAGAGCGGGACAGGTCAATTCTTTTTCTTTGAACCCATGGTCAAGACATATCAAAAATCTGTAGATCACAGAATCACCCTGCAATGAAATTCGTCTTATTGGTAAAAAGAAAAGGGTTTTCATTATTTGAACAGGTGGATATTTTCCTCAATCCAGGTTACGAGATTCTGAACGCCCTTTTTCGGGGATACACGGGGCTTCCATTTCAATATTTTTTCAGCTTTCCGGATATCGGAGATGTATACTTTTTGATCTGATGGTCTCCACGCATCAAAGGTGATCTGGCTTTTTTTACCGGTATACTCCTCAAGTAAATCCAGTAATTCGAGAAGGGAGATGGTGAATTCAGATCCCCCGCCCATATTAAAAACACCATACTGCATTTTTTTACTCCGGGAGATGAATGCGTCAAATGCGTTCACCAGATCCGAGACATACAGGACATCCCGGACTTGTTTGCCATCCCCGTAAATGGTAATAGGCTTCCCGAGCAATGTGGCGATACTGAACCATGCAACCCATCCCTGGTCCTCCACCCCGAATTGCCGGGTTCCGTATATGCAACTCATACGGAATACACCTGCTTTTAACTCGTTTCGTATAGCATAGTCCTGTACATAAAGATCAGCAGATAGTTTTGAACATCCATAGGGTGTATGTTCGCAATGATCGATCGAAAATGTCTCCGGGATCCCGGATTTGAATTTTGGATCGCTGAATACATACCGCGAGCTGGTTTCCGATACACCAACAGAATTCACATTATTTCCATAGACTTTGTTTGTAGAACAGAAAATAACACAGGGATTGTTACCGCTTTTGCGCGCTGCTTCAAGCACATTGAACGTGCCGCATACATTAGTTTCAAAATCGGTCCTCGGGTCAGTCACTGACGTGGTAACAGCGGTCTGGCCGGCTGTATGAATTACTACATCGATATCATCTGATACCGTACAGAGCAGGTCCTTGTCCCGGATATCTCCACGAATGAACTCAATATTACTGTAGCGATGTAAGTAATCCCAGTTGAACGAAGTATGTTCTGACTTCTTTTTTAGGAGTATGTCCCGGGATAAATTATCGATTACTTTTACATCGTTTCCCTGTTGTGCATAATATTCCGCAACATGGCTCCCGATAAAGCCTGCACCGCCGGTTACAAGTATTTTCATAGTATCCTTCCTGAAAATAATGAAGAGACCTTAAGGAAATCCCTTCTATTTGTTCATAACATCGCTTATGAGGTCGTTGAATGTCTGGATATTTTTTTGAACTCTGTGACGATAATCCTTTCGAGCGTTTTTCTCCAGAACCGCATCCGGGCCGGGAGGCGTTTCAGACCATACCGTGCGGATAATCCGGGCGAGGTCTTCCTTACTTGACGGATCAAAATATTCAGCCGCCGGAGCATTCTGTTCACGGTGCGGGGGGATATCTGAAAGGATCAGTTTTTTACCGACTGAACGGGCTTCATCAACGGAAAAACCGAACCCTTCAAAAAGGGAGGGATTGATAACGCAGACGCTTTGCCGTATCAGGAGAAGGACGTCATCATGGGGGATAAGCCCGAGATAAATAACATTATCACGGAGGTTCCATTCAGATATTTTTCTGAGGAGGCGTGAGAAAAACGTCGGATTCCGGTAATCGTGGGCACTGCCGGCACACACGAGGGTTACGGAAATGCCTTGTTCCCTGAGAAGCCGGATCGCCTGGAGAACAAGACAATGGTTTTTATGCTTCCAGAACTGGTTCGGAAGAAAAATAAATTTTTCCGGCAGATTATACCGTTTCAGTACGACATCCGGTGGCATATCATAGACAGAATCTTCAATATAGGCCAGGGGTGGGAAAACTGCTGCTTTTTTTGAATATTCGGGTACAAAATTCTCAAAATCTTTTTTTACTGCATCGCTGATTAATACAACCCGTGTTGCTTTTTTAGCTACTTTCCGGATGACACTGCTGCGACTCTGGCATTCATCCAGGGAGAACATCTCCGGAAAGTGAAGGTGCTGGAAATCCGGTATCCATATGAGTGTTTTAATATTGAAAATGGGGAAATCGATCAGCGGGCCAAAAAGGATATCCACATGATGCTTTTTTAACAGTACACTGAAACCAGCCTTTTTACCAAACAGGTTCATTACTGCGTTGTATGCAAGGGTAAGAAGATTTGACATCAGTTCAATTTTATAATCTTCATAATACACATACGACACACCGGGATTAGTTTCTGATATGGTTCCCATCTGGGAACGGGGGACAAGCACAATAAAAATATAATTGTCAGGACCATATTTCTGGAGAGATTTGATTAAATCACTCTGGTATACATTACCAAAGGTCCACAGGTTTCCCCCCATGTAGGGAAAGGCTATGGTAATTTTTTTTTGTTTTTGAAGATTATCTGTGTCCATCAAATACCAGTTACTATATGCCCTTTTTCATTAAAAGATTCGTCATTTTATAAGAGATGATCGCCCGGTAACAATTTTCTTTTTTAAAAATGCAAAAAGAATCCACAACGTATTTGACAACCACCGGACAGGATTCATCCGGAACGCCTTCCAGAGGTACTTCAATCCATCCCGCACCATCCCCAGGTGGATGTAATCCAGCCCCCCCTTCGTATACACATAATTGTAGACCGCATTTTTCTCAGCGGCAAGCTCCGGGGGCAGGTGGGGATCTGCAAATACTTTTTCCAGGATATGCTCGTAATCGCTCACGTACTTGTGCATCAGGGCAACGCTCTTTGCATCCCCGTATATCTTTGCCGTTGCAAGAGGGGTGGGGAGGTAAGCAACCTTGAAGAGAAGCCCGGCCCGGATCCAGTAATCCAGGTCCATGGCAAGATGCAGTTCCTCATCGATTCCCCCGATTCGGTCATACACCGCCTTGCGAAGAAAAAGAGCAGGCTGTAAAATATTGTCCCGGCAGTAGACCAGATCCCGCAGGCTGAATTCACCAGCATGATAAGCCTGGATAAATTTTCCGGTCTCATCGGTAAGTATACCGTCGCCATAGACCATGCCGGCATCAGGATGCTCCTCAAAGTACGTTACAGCAGTTGCGACTGCATCAGGGGGATAGGTATCGTCCGCGTTCAGGTACGCGATGATCTCCCCGCGTGCCCTCCTCCACCCCTTGTTGATGGCATCCGACTGCCCGTTGTCGCGTTCCGAGACCCAGGTTATATCGCCGGAATATTTTTCCAGGATGGAAAGGGTCTCGTCCGTGGATCCCCCGTCAATGACGATATGTTCTATGCAGGGGTAGGTCTGGTTGCGGACGCTCTGGATAGTCTCTTCGATATAGGGTCCCTTGTTGAAAGACGGGGTGACAATGGAGACGAGCGGTTGATCATTCATTTTTTTCCGGCCCTCAAAACCTGTAAATAAATGGGGATTATTGATTTAACAACCGTATCCCAGGAAAATTGCCGGGAATATTCGAGGATCTTCAGAATATCCCAGGACTTTTCCAGGCCGCGGGTGATGGCGTCATCAAGCGATGCGGCATCCGCGGGTTTACAGAACAGCCCGATATCGTCAGAGGTGATGATCTCCCGGCTCCCGGCCGTATCGGTCGATATCACCGGTGTGCCGCAGGCAAGTGCTTCGATCTGGACAATCCCGAAACTCTCGTGAAGGCTTGTGAGGACAAACAGGTCTGCAGCATTCATCCAGACGGGAACCACCGGGCCCGGGATAAAACCCGCGAGCCTGACGCAGTCATCCAGGTTGTGCTCATGGATCTGCCGGATGAGGTTCTTTTCCTTCGGTCCTTTCCCGCCGATAACGCAGATCACGTCATCCCGCCGGGCACGGATTTTTGCCATCGCATCGACCAGGTACCCGAATCCTTTCCGTTCGATCAGGTCGCCCAGGCAGAAGATAACCTTCTTCCCGGGAGATATTCCCAGCCGGGACCGGCATTCCGCCTTGTCTAGCAGCTGGAACTGGACGGGAAAACCATTCGGTACGAAGAACACGTTGGGATTGAATTTTTTAAGAAGGGGGAGTTCCTCCCGGTTCACCCGTATCAGCGCGTCCGCATTCTGCCATGCAGAGATAAGCCGGGGGTTATTCATCGCAATCTCTTCTTCCAGCCATCCCGAATCCTCATGGATGGTCGCCACCACGGGAACATGAAAGGTTTCTTTGAGGGAGGCTGCAATCGAGGCTGATGGCCATGTGAAATGTGCATGGACCAGGTCGAATTCCAGGTGTTCGCGGCGGATAAGCCGCATAACCGCAGATAATCGTGTGTCAAAGAAGAGTTTGTGGGAATTTTTTACCAGGGGGACTCCCACACGGCGGGGGAAAAAGAGGCATCGCGGGAAATAAACATCGACATTATCGGAGCGATAATCCCAGCACCAGCGATCGTTTTGGAGGATTCCCCCGCTGTAAAAAACCGGTGCAATGACAATGATTTTCCGGAAATACTGCTTTAAGGAATCCACCTGGTTTTTGACAAAGATCGACCCGATATACTTGTTGTTTTCATCCGGATAATCGGGGGTAATCACGAGCAGCGTCAGTTCGGACAAATTCTTTTCCGGCCCGTATTTCTCCCCGGGAACAGGATCTGCCGGATTCATAATGCCCTGCCACCAGCGGGAACATCCGCTGTCGGGTTTTTTTCCGTGCCGGTCATGATGATACCAGAGAATATTTCCGGACCATTTTGAGGATCTCTTCCCATCAGATAATCCCCATATCCGCAAGCCGGGCCGGCAGGTACGTTTTCGTCACGAAATCCAGCCCGCGGGCTGCAAATGCCTGTTGTTCCGACTTCAGGTTCATCTCGATCTGCAGGTTGATCTGCTTTCTCCAGTAATCCGTTGCGAACCGGGGATCCGTGAGCTCGGACTTAAGCGCCTCAACATCCTTGTCAGTCAGCTTATCCGAGGGAAGGTTATAGTCCCGGATATCGCTGGGCTGCAGGCCGAGGAACTGGGACTTGGGCGTTGCAAGGAGCTCGGACATGTGGGCGCTCTTGATGGCCCCGTACGCAACCGACGCATAAATCCGGTATGACCACGGGTCCCCATCCGTGAAAACCATGACGGGCAGGTCCCACGCCAGACTGATCTTGTTCAGCATCCGCCGCGTTGATCGCGCCGGCTGGCCTTTGAGGTGGACAAGGATCGCGTTGTGCTCCTCATCGAACCCGTTCTCGATGAGACGGTCGTACATACCACCCGTTTCTATGGCGATGACGAACTTGGCATCATGGTCCACGAGCTCGATATTCTCCACGTTGTTCGGGATCGTGTATCCCGCCTGCCCGACATCATCCTGGCAGTGAAGCGTCTTCATCCCCCGCCGGGTCTCCTCCCGAATCCGCATCGGGCCATAGATCGATGCACCGTTCTCCTCGGGATGGAGGTGGAAGCCTTCGCGGGGCACATCGGAGAGGATCTCGAGGTCCTCGATCAGGAAATTGCTCTCGTCCTGCGCCCCGAACTTGGCCCGCTTCCAGCCCTCGGAGATGTAATACATTTCTCTCAGTGTTGAGGAGCGGTTTTCCCTGAGCTGCTGCTTGATGAACCCGATCACATAGGCCATCTTCAGGAGGTGCGTGGCGCTCTTGGCCGAGGCTGCCGTGCGCATGCTCTCCTTGTCGCCGTACTTCCAGACCTCGCTCGCATCGTCGAATTCGATATTGAATTTCGTCCGCGTGGGAAGCGAGATGGACGGGATCTCCCCGCCCTTCATCTGGTCGTACCAGGCACTGGCAATATTGAGCAGGGCCGCCATCGACTTCTTCTCAAGTTCTTCTTTAGACATCGAGATCCACCACCATCTTCTTTGCGTCCTCTATCCCGCGGATATCGAGGATGCCCCCGCCCTTCCCGGTAAATGTCACGCGCCAGACTTCTTTTGTGGGTATGGTCGCTTTCCAGACTTTCGTGAACTGCCCGTCCATCTCGCTCACGAAATCAGCCTTCGGCACGGCATCCGCCGCATTATCAGCAGAGATCTCGTACACCGAGACTTCGGCATCATGGGCGGTATAATTGTTCAGTTCGATCGTCACTCTGCCGTCGCGTGTCGCTTTCTTGGCGATCATCTTGCGCATGAGTTTTCCTTCAATAGGACCGGTGTCCACGAGCGGTTTTTCCACGATCTCGCTCACTTTCTCTGCTATCTCCGGGATGATTGCACAGACCGCCCGCGCCCGGTCCTCGGCAAGCTTGCCCTTGTCCCGGCGTGAGACGAAGTTCTTGAGTTCCCTGCCAAGATCCTGCAGGGCGAGCGTGATCTCCTTCTCAATTTCCGGGATACCGGCAATCGCATCCTTGCTCTCGCTCGTGAACGGGACATTGGTCGAGGCAACGTGGACGAGGATAAGTACCGGCCCGGTCGGGAAACCGCCAGCCTGGGAGATATTGTACAATTTCCAGTTGATGCCGGTAACGCATCCCGTGATGGCACAGGCGCCCTGCTGGTACATGAGGGGGACGCGGTTGGCGAACCGGAGAAGGATCGCATTGCCTTCCGCCGGCAGCCGGCCCCCGTACCCGATCGCGGCTTCTACCATGAAGGAGTGGCCGGAGAAGACCGAACTGGGACGGGTGCGGGAAGCAACAAAATCCATCTGGAACTCTTTCTCAAGTCCGCGCCGGAGCAGTTCCTCGCCAATGGGGGACAGGCACTGCGTTGCGGGGGGTGCCGGCACCGCAACGTCCTGCATGGCAGCGAGGAGCTTTTTCAAATCCTCCGTGGACAGCCCCTTGACCTTCAGGGTACCTTTCAGCCCTGACCGGTCGCACATCTCCTGTGCGCTCTTCTTCCCAACACGGCTGAAGGATTCCACGAGGAATTCAAGGAGTTTCATCTCGCTTGCTGCAGCCATCCTTTTCAGCTGGCCGAACTCGATCCCGTGCGGGTGCGGCTGGATTGCCACCGGGCAGGCGATCACTTCCTGGCTCACCCGCTCGAACGTGAACGACTCATCGTCCAGTTCCACGCGGAAGCGGGCATGGGGATTGACAACGGACGTGTACCGGAGATATTCGATCAGCTTCTTCTTTGCCGACATCGTGCTCTTGAACTCGATCTGCACCCGGGTGCCATGGATCCGGTCCCACTCGAACGGCCCCGATGATATGATATCGGGTTCGTTCGTCTCGATCTTGATCTGGATCTCGAATTTGTGGGCAGACTCCTTTGCACCGGTCCGGGAGATGACAATGGTCGGGACACCGCTTGTCAGCTGGGCATAGAGCACCGCTGCCGAGATCCCGATCCCCTGCTGGCCGCGGGTCTGCCGGATCTGGTGGAACCGGGAACCATACAGGAGTTTACCAAAGACGAAGGGCACCTGTGCGGGAACAATCCCGGGGCCGTTGTCTTCCACGATAATCCGGAATACTTCGCTGGAGACTTTTTTGATACTGATAAAAATATCCGGCAGTACCTGCGCTTCCTCGCAGGCATCCAGCGAATTGTCGACTGCCTCCTTGATGGTGGTGATGACACCGCGGGTAGGGGAATCGAACCCGAGGAGGTGCTTGTTCTTCTCGAAGAATTCCGCGACACTGATGCTGCGCTGCTGCTTTGCAAGATCCTCAGCCAGTACCATGCGCTCCCACCTCGGCGATGGCAGCCGCGAGATCCAGCGATTTCTGCTCGCTGGTCTTCAGGTTCTTGAGGGTGACCGTACCGGACTCCGCCTCGCGCTTGCCGATGACGACCGCAAAATCCGCGGACTTCGAGGCATGGGCGAGCTGTGCCCCGAGCCCCCGGTCCATCAGGTCCATCTCTGCCCGGATGCCGGCAGTCCGGAACGCGCGGGAGACCTCGAGTGCACGGGCCCGTCCTTCCTCCGTGCAGACAATCCCGACGATCATGTCCGCCCGGGGCTTTGCATCGCCCAGCGAGACCATCACCCGGTCAAAGCCGATCGCAAACCCGCAGGATGCAACGTCATCGCCGCCGAACAGGTGCGCGAGCCGGTACGTGCCGCCTCCAAGGATCTGGTTCTCCGCCCCGAGGTTGTCGGCAAATGCTTCGAAGACGATCCCGGTATAGTAGTCGAGTCCCCGGGCTATCCCGAAGTTCAGCGTGTATTTTACACCGTAAGCATCCAGGGCTGCAAGCGTCTGCTCAATCCGCTCGCTGCCGGGGACCTCACCGGCGATTGCGAATGCTTCCTTCAGCGTGCGGCATTCTACAAGAGAGACAAGCGAAGTAGCAAGCTCCGGCTTCCCCATCGCCGCAAGGGTCTCTTTCAGGCCATCGTAATCCCGCTTGTCGAGATGTGCCCGGACTTTTCGCTGGGCGGCAGGTTCGAGACCGACAACAAGGTTCTTCATCAGCGCGAGGTGCCCGACTTTCAGTTCGTACCTGACACCGGTGGCGTTGAGCATGTCGGCGGCAAGCATGATCACCTCGGCATCCGCCATCGCGGTATCCGCACCGATCAGTTCCACGCCGAACTGCCAGAACTGGCGGTACCGGCCTTTCTGCGGGCGCTCGTACCGGAAACAGTCGGCAAAATAGCACCAGCGCAGCGGCTTGGGCGCAACCTTTGCCTCGTTGATGTACATCCGGATGACCGCGGCCGTGATCTCAGGACGCAGCGCCAGTTTCCGTCCTCCCTTATCCTCAAAGACGTACATCTCATCGATGATCCCTTCGCCGGAGCGCATGGTGAACAGCTCCAGGTCTTCAAACTCCGGGGTACAGACTTCCCGGTAACCCCACCGGCGCCCTGTTTCCCGCAGGCGCCCTTCAACGGAGCGCCGCGCTTCCATCTCATCCGGTAAAAAATCCCGTGTTCCCCGTGGTTTCTGGAGCATGGTGAAAATCCCTGTCCTAAGGTTGGACGTTGTCTGTTATTTCTTATTCGGCCGCCGCTTGGGAACGCTTCCTAAAAAACGTTCCAGCGTCTCCTCGTTCTTCCAGACCTTCTCGCGTTCAGTCTTTCCCTGCAGGTAGAGGGCAGCAAGGATCAGGCCGAGGCCAAGGAGCTCGAACGCGGGCATGGTCAGCGTAACCAGCAGCCCGAGGGATGCCAGCGCGCCGTACAGGACCCCGTGATATGCGGCTTTCCGGTAACCGGGAAGGCCGGTCCGGAAGAAGATACGCGCATCCCGCAGCCAGAGAAAAAGGGTAGCGGCCGTTCCGAACATGGCTACATAAATGAGATACGTCATTTCAATGAATGAACTTATTATACGCCGGTCCATATCTGTATTATTACAATCATGCAAAGAAACCGGACCTTGCAGGACCTGCTCAACCAGTATAAAGCAGGGGAACTGAGTATCGAAGATGCAGCAGAAGCCATTGAAGGGATGCGTCTCGACCACATTGGCGATATTGCCTGCATGGACCTGGGCCGGAACGTGCGGTGCGGCATGCCGGAAGTTGTTCTTGCAGAAGGCAAGGACCCGGCCCACCTTGCAACAATCGCCATCCGGCACGCACAGGCTGCCGGTCGGTGTGTTGTCACCCGGATCAGCAAAGAGCAGGTCGGACCGATCCGGGAATCTGCCGACCAGCTGGGAATTACCACCGAATATCATGAAGCCGGCCATATCCTTGTACTTGCAACCGGTCCCGCACCGGCAAAAACCGGGGGGATTGTTGCGGTGATCACGGCAGGGACATCGGATATCCGGGTGGCCGAAGAAGCAAAGATCATAGCAGAAGAGATGGGGTGCGAGGTCAGGACCGCATACGATGTCGGGGCTGCCGGCATCCACCGCCTCTTCCCGGCCCTAAAGCCCCTCCTTGGTGCCCATGTCTTCGTTGTCTGCGCAGGACGGGAGGGAACGCTGCCTTCCATAGTGGCTGGCCTTGTTGACAAACCGGTTATCGGGGTTCCGGTCAGCGTGGGGTACGGGTACATGGGAGAGGGACGGGCAGCGCTTGCGAGCATGCTCCAGTCCTGTTCCGTCCTCTCCGTTGTCAATATCGATGCAGGATTCACGGCCGGTGCGTTCGCTGCACGGATCGCACGGATGGGAGCACAACCATGAAACGCGGATTTTATATCGGGCGATTCCAGCCCTACCACAACGGGCACCAGTCGGTGCTGGAGCATATTGCAGGGAAGGTGGATGAGATCATCATCGGTGTCGGCAGCGCACAGCTCTCCCACCAGATCGACAACCCGTTTACCGCGGGAGAGCGTGTGCTGATGATCACCCGCTCGCTGGAGTCGCTCGGCTGCCCGTTTTATGTGATCCCCATCGAGGATATCCAGAGGAATGCCCTCTGGGTAGCCCACGTCCGGTCCATGACACCCCCCTTTGATATCTGCTATTCATCAAACCCACTCGTTGTCCGCCTGTTTGGCGAGGCAGGGATCAAAGTCCAGTCACCGGAAATGTATGAACGCGAGATCCTGAGCGGCACAGAAATCCGCAGGCGAATGCTGAATAATGAGCCATGGAAACCGCTTGTCCCGTCTCCCGTTGTCCAGGTACTGAAAGAGATCGACGGGCCCGGGCGCCTGCGCCAGATAGCCGGGGACGATTAACCAGGAACCGAACCGATGAAGTCCATATATTCATTTAAGGGGGAAGAACAGCATGGGTAGTTTCCTGGAAAAACTGTTTGGCAAAAAAGAACCGGAAGTATTCACCATCAGCATGGGCGCTGTCCCGGCATGGCTGAACAGCCGTGAGAATACCGCACGGACAACTCTCCTTTCAGAAACGGGTGAGACGCAGAAAAAAATCCGGGCGGGGATCATGAACCTGCAGCAGATCACCAATACCGTTGCACAGGCAGAGCATGAGGAGGAGATCCACCCGAAACTCAAAAGTATTGCCAAAAATTCCCTTCCCCAGTATGTGAAAGCAATGAATGCTTCGCTTGCAAAGGAACTGCCGGACGATGTGGAGGAGTTTTATCCCGCTGTGGTGGAATGCCTGAAAAGCTGCGTGAACAGTACCCGCGGGCAGGGCAGGTATCTCCAGGCAGTCTTCCCGGAAGAGATGAAAGAGGTAAAGACCGGTATCGATACGATCGGCCACGAGATCAATGACATCACTGCATCGCTTGCACGCTACCGGAAAGAGAAATCCCTCATCGACTCGGCACGTTCCCTGCACACCGCGATGCTGGATATCAGCGAGGATATCCGGAAAGCGGAAGAGAAAGACCAGCGGATTACCGGCCGTATTACGGAGATAACAGGCAGGATCGCTGCAATCGAAAAAGAACTGGCAGCATTCACGGCCGATGAGCGGATGGCGGAAGTCAGCACGCTGAAAACAGCGCTGCAGGAAGCAGAAACCCGGCGGGACGGTGCGATACGGACCAATACCGCCCTTTCCATGACTGCATCCCACGTCTTCCGCAAGGCAGAAAAAATTGCTGTCCGTAAGAAACTCGCGTCAGAGATCTCCGTCCTGCGGCAGACAATGGAACTCTTATCCGATCATATCGTCCCGGATACCGGGGATCTGGCAGCAGCACTTGCTGCAGCCTGCCCGGTTACAGAACGCATGATTGCCGCAGAAGAGATCAGCTTAAAAAACAAGGAAGAGCGTGCCATTTTTTCCGATACAAAACAGTTCAGGTCCGATCTATGTGCCAGCTGTGACGAGATCAGGTTACTGGAAGATGCCTGCAGGATTGCACTGGATAAACTGGCATCGCACCCCCTGCTGGTCAGGCAACAGTCTCTCGAACGGGAAAAGACCCAGCTTACGATCATGCTCGGAAAAGAGAACCAGGCTCGTCTTGAACTGAAGGACTGGCTTTTGAAAATACAGGAGAAAATCCCAAAAATTACAGAAGAACTCACAAAAAAGATGGAGGTTATGATAGGGGGTGGCGTGCAACTTCAGATTGACGACCAAAGGCTGGCATGAGGGTAGATGCCTGATTTCCTGAAAGGGTCAATACGTGTCATTCTCATTTTCGTACAGGTCCATGAACATTTCATCGACGCAATCGATAAGCCAGCTAAGCCGCTCTTCCGTAATGTCCTCATAGACCATATTTTTCATTGATCCTGACACCTTGTTTTTCGTTGCTTTGGCAGGGTTCATCCACGAAACACGTTCTTTGGCGTTACCGGGAATTGGTCCCGGCAAAGTCCTCAAGATCGCTCTGGTGACCGGAGAGATCGTCCGACCATCCATACGCCTCATGGAGCATCTGCGCAATGACATCCGAGAATGTCATGTTCCCACGCTTGAGCGTGAGAAGCGCCTCATACACCTCGGGATCGATCCGTATCGAACGTCCCTCGCCTGCACGAGGCATATTTACCACTTTGTGGTTACAGTATTTAAATATATCGGCATTTTTGGGAAAATACGTGTCTGACTTTAAATAAAATGCTCCAATCGGTCATAATTTGACGAGATCTGGATCATGTACTCCTGGTAAAGACGCGCAGGGACCGGAAACCTGCACCGGCAGATTATGACCGGGAGGTAATGCGGATAAAATGGAACGAGGAATAATCCGTATAGGCAAACTCCGGCACATTACCATGGCAGCCACCAAGGCGGAGGAGCGTCGGGACATCCAGCGGCACGGTCGCGACCTCCATTCCGGGACCTTCCTGCCCGTCCTTTTTCTCAAGCGGCTGGAATTCCAGCCGCTGCTGCACGATCCCGTCAGCGGTTTTCCTGCAGCAGACGTTCTCGTGCTGGTGGCCGCAGCACATGTGCGTGAGACCCCGTTTTTCAAGCGCTTCAAATGCCATGGCTGCCGTATAATGGAAGCCGGTAAAAAAATCGCCGGACTCATGCGACAGGCGCTGCCAG
>JBAZHD010000025.1:0-34711 GCA_041652515.1 Methanoregula sp. | reverse complement strand
TTCTCATTTACATGACTCCAAGATTATAGGTTAAATACAGGACGTAAAGGACGATGGGGAGTCCCACGCAGATTGCAGCATCACGCGGGGAGAGGCCACGGGCGTGTTTCATGCCGAAGATCCAGATATGGGCACTCAGGAGCAGGAAGACGATGGAAACAAGGGTGGTGATCTGCGTAAGCATCATCATTGCCGGGTCGTGCGTGAACGCTTTCGTCGCCTGCTCAATCATTGCCGGGTCCTGGAGTGCTGCTGTTGTCAGGGTCGGGACAGTAATCATGGGAATATAAAACATCGCCGCAACGGTGGTGATAAGCGAACCGGCGATCTGAGGAAGATATCCGTATCCTATGACCTCCAGCACCCGTTTGAAGGATCCCTGTCCTTTGAACGCGAAGGAAACAAGATAAAAAACCCCGGCCACGATAAGCCAGACGATGAATGTCATAATTATTGTACTGGGAATTGCAACCAGAGGGAGGATCGATTCCAATTCGGGCATGAATCCCGCCATCATCTTTGCGCTCACTCCTGCCATGAGGTATCCGTATATCGCTCCCACAATACCTCCTGCAAGGATGATGAGAGCGGGAATCTTCAGGCTCTCTTTCTCAGCTTTTAATTTACTGAAAAAATCATCCGGCCGGAACAGTACATCAATAAGAGAAGGGCTCATGTCTTTTCACCATATATCCGCTGGAACTGGAAGAGTGTCCTGCCGGATTTCCTGTCAACATCTTGTTGTTGACGCTATAAATGGTTTCTGAGGGCGTAATGGATTCAGACAGGATCATAGAAAACCAGTTCTTCTTTTCTCAACGCAGTATCGATCAGATCGGTTACCAGTTACTGTGGTTCTGCCGACAACTTCGTGTACAGATACTATCGGCAGAATATTAAGGTATTCACGAAAAGCAAAAAAATAGTATGAGTCAGGGGGCCAACCCGGGCATTATCAGGATATCACGAACCCGACTGCGCCTGTGACAGGGCTTCCCGTGCCTTGTCCACCATATTCTGGGCCGCTGTGATCTTCGGCTTAATCGTGCCGTACTCCTTCTTGTCAAAGGATGCCTGTGCCTCTTTGTACAGGTTTTCCGCACGATCGATCCGGCCCTTGGGTTTTGTCACATTGGTACCTTCGCTCCCCGCCATCTCGATCTCTTCCTGCACGGCAAGAACCTGCCCGTAAAGATCTTCCAGCAGGCTGCGGTACTCATCGGCCTTTGCAGAATCCTCCTCAAGCTTCTGCCGGCCTTTTTCCCGGATGGCCTCTTTTGCCTCCTGCTGTCCCTGGATGATATACTGAAGTTCATCCTCGACTTCTTTTATGGTCTGGGCAAGGACCGCAGCAAACTCCGTTCGCTCGTTCTTGGATTCTTCCCACCCGCTGTATGCACCGTATGCACCGCCGGTAGCAGCGCCTCCGAGTGCACCTGCGAGGGCATCGCCTACTCCCTGGTCATGCCTCAGGATGTTCCCGATCAGGCCGCCAAGACCTGCACCGGCCACTGCACCTGCTACCCCCTTTGAGATCTCCTTCCTCTCGCGGTCAACGGTGTAGGTGACCTTGACATTCTCATTCTCAACACGGATGTCAAGGTGCCCCTGCTCATCAGTATGTTTGACATGCATCTGGGCGGTGGTCTCTTTAAGTTCCTGCCCGGTAATCTCAGTGCCCCTGAGCGCAAGGTGCGACATAAGGCGTTCGGTAAAATCCTGGAACTGCGAGGCAACACCCTGGCTGTAGTAGATGAAGACCATTTTTTCTCCTTGTATAATACAGGGTTTGTTCAGAAATATATGTTTGATTTCTCTTTTGATAGAGAAAAAACGAGCAAAAAAATACAATGAAAGTCAAATGTGTGCCATAATGTATATATTTGTACAGAGCAAGTACCTTGTATGAAGACGAAGATCCTGCTCGAAGAGGAGCAGATGCCAAAGAAGTGGTATAATGTCCAGGCGGACCTGCCATCGCCGATGGATCCCCCGCTTCATCCTGCCACGCATAAACCGGTGGTGCCCGATGATCTCAAAGCGATCTTCCCGATGGAACTCATCCGGCAGGAAGTAACAACCGATCGGTACATTGACATCCCCGAGGAAGTGCAGGAAGTCCTGCACCTCTGGAGACCGAGTCCCCTGTACCGTGCCCACCGGCTGGAGAAGTTCCTCAAGACCCCGGCGAAGATCTACTATAAGTGGGAGGGTGTGAGCCCTGCCGGGAGCCACAAGACAAACACCTCGATCCCCCAGGCGTACTACAACATGAAAGCGGGGATGGAGCGGATCGCAACCGAGACCGGCGCCGGACAGTGGGGATCTGCACTGGCATTTGCGACCATGCTCTACGATCTCGAATGTACGATCTACATGGTCAGGTCAAGCTATACGCAGAAGCCTTACCGCAAGTCGATGATGCATGTCTGGGGAGCGGAGTGTATCCCGAGCCCGAGCACCAAGACTAATTCGGGAAAGGCGGTCCTGGAAAAGGACCCGGATACCCCCGGAGCATTGGGGATCGCGATCTCCGAGGCAGTTGAGGATGCGGCCACGCATGCCAACACCAACTACGCGCTCGGTTCGGTGCTGAACCATGTCTGTCTTCACCAGACCATCATCGGTCAGGAATGTCGTGAGCAGCTCGCCATGGTCGACGATTACCCGGACGTGGTCATCGGCTGTGTCGGCGGCGGATCGAACTTTGCCGGGATCTCGTTCCCGTTTGCCGGGGACAAGATGAGCGGGAAGCACAAGGACATCGATATCATCGGTGTCGAACCTGCATCCTGCCCGACGCTCACCAAGGGGATCTATACGTATGACTTCGGGGATGTGGCCGGCTTAACACCACTCCTCATGATGTATACCCTTGGCCATGACTTTGTTCCCCCGGCAATGCACGCCGGCGGTCTCCGGTACCACGGGGACTCCCCGATCGTTTCCCGCCTTGTCCATGATGGCGTTGCACGGGCAGTCTCCTGTCACCAGAGCGAGGCCTTTGATGCAGCCCAGACATTCGCCCGGACGGAAGGGATCATCGTTGCTCCTGAAGCGTCCCATGCAGTCAAAACAGCAATCGATGAAGCCCTCAAATGCAGGAAGACCGGCGAGGCCAGGACCATTCTCTTCAACTGTACGGGCCACGGTAATTTCGATATGTCTGCCTATGATGCGTTTTACGCCGGCCAGCTGGTAGATTATGAGTACCCGGACGAGCTGATCCGGGAAGCAATTGGCCGCATACCCAAGATACAATAATCCGACAACACCATCTCTTTTTATGAAACGGATCGGTCTCATCGTGAACCCGGTTGCCGGCATGGGCGGGTCGGTGGGACTGAAAGGTACTGACGGGAACGTGGATGAAGCGCGGAAACGGGGGGCCGTCCCGCATGCTGCAGACCGGGCAAAGATGGCACTCGCCCTCCTTGCAAAGAGGACAGACCTCTCGTTTGTCACCTGTTCCGGCGCAATGGGCGAAGATGTTCTGGAAAAGGCCGGCATCACCGGATACCGGGTCGTTTATCATGTTACCGGTGAGAGCAGTTCCGCAGATACGAATAAGGCCGTGCGGATGTTCCTTGAGACTGGCGTCGACCTGGTCCTGTTCTGCGGGGGTGACGGGACGGCACGGGATGTCTTTGATGTTACCGGAAACGATGTTCCGCTCCTGGGCATTCCTGCCGGTGTCAAGATGTATTCTGCAGTCTTTGCCGTTGACCCGGCCAGTGCGGCGGATCTGGTGCTGGCATTTGACCGGCTGCATCTCAGGGATGCCGAGGTACTGGATGTGGACGAGAATGCATACCGGGACAACCAGCTGAAAACCCGCCTCTATGGTATTGCCCGGACCCCGGTCCTCGCGGGAAAAATTCAGGCCGCAAAACAGGTGTACGAAGAACAGGATGAAGAGCGGGCAAAGGCCGCAATCGCTCAGTTTATCGACGAGATAATGCTGACGGGAACGCTCTATATCATCGGGGCCGGCACAACAACCGAAGCCATCACCCGCAGGCTCGGGATCAAGAAGACCCTGCTCGGCGTTGACGCGGTCAGGGATCGGAGACTGGTTGCAACCGACTGTGATGAGAAGAGCCTCCTCGCACTTGCGGATAAGTACCCGGATACCCGGGTCATCCTCAGCCCGATCGGGGCGCAGGGATTTATCCTGGGCCGGGGAAACCAGCAGATCAGTGCGCGCATTATCCGTACGATCGGGATAAAAAAGCTCATTGTAATTGCAACTCCCCATAAACTTGCACAACTCCCGCGCCTCTATATTGATTCCGGGGACGCTGCTCTTGACCGTGAATTCGGGGACACCATCCAGGTTATCTCGGGGTACCGGATCGCCCAGCGAAAGAAGATTCACCACTAGGGGAACGAGCGGGAATTATCCCCGGAACCGGTTTTTTTAAAAAGGAGTGTTCAGGTTTTTACCGGGGCCTGTGGTGGTTTCAGCAGTGCGAACGCGATGACAAACCCGATCACCGCGAGGACCATAACGTAGGGAAATACACCGATATATGACCCGGTCGACGTCTTGATGAACCCGGCGAGCTGGGGCCCGGCAATGGCACCCGCCCCATATGCGAGGAAAAGCACGCCATAACATCGCGGGTAATCCCCTGTTCCGAAATAACACCCGGTGGCAGTGGGAGCGATCGCGAGCCACCCGCCGAGGCAGCCCCAGAGGACGACAAATGCAAGGATGTAGACCGGGACTGAAGGCACCTGCCACATGAGGACGGAGACGATCGCGATCAGAACGAAAGAGACCATGGCGGTATTCCGGGGGGTTAGTTTGTCCGTGAGGGCTCCAAAGACCGGTCTCCCGAACCCGTTGAAGATCGCAAAGACGCCGACGAGGACTGTCGCAAGCCCCGCTTCTATCCCGATATCCGAACCCACGGGTTTTGCGATACCCACTGCCATGAGCCCGGCGAGACAGCCGATGAAGTAGCACGCCCAGAGAGCATAGAACGAGGTTGTCTTCAACATCTCGTCGCGCCTGAACTCGCAGGTAACGGCCTGGCCGGCAACCGGTGCCGGGGGTGTCCATCCGGCTGGTTTCCACCCGGCCGGCGGGAACTTCAGCGGCAGGGCTAACAGGATGGTCAGGATAACAAACGCGATCCCGAAGATCCGGAACGTCGTCATTACGCCATAAGCTTCTATCAGGTACGCTGCAATATTTGCCGTAAAGAATGCAGAGAACCCGAACCCGAGCAGGGTCAGCCCAACGGCAAGACCCCGGCGGTCAGGGAACCAGCGGGCGGAAACCGCGACCGGGACACCATAAGCGATCCCCACGCCGATCCCGCCGACAATCCCATACAACACGTACAGCATTGGCACCGATGTGGCAAATGAAGCCAGGAGCCAGCCGAGGCCGGTAAGGATTCCCCCGACAATCGTGACATTTCTCGGCCCGTACTGCTCGATATACTTCCCGGCGAATGGCATGGTTATGGCAAAGAACGCAAGGAAGACCGAGAACGGCAGCAGGACATCGCTCGCTGTCACTGCCTGGCCAAGCTCCTTCGTGAAATAGGTTGTAAGCGGTGCGACAAATACACTCCATGAGTAAATCGTGCCAAGGCACAGGTTGATGAGCATACCGATGATGACCAGCACCCAGCGTCCTTTTTCAGCATCCATCCCGACGATCTTTTCAGGTAAACTTTCCGTCATAATATTCTCTGGTAAATCCTGTCTGTATTCAGAGGTGCAGATACACAACACAGCCGTGGAAAAAAAATGAGGGCCTTATTCATCCAGCGTTGAGATATCCCCGGGATCGATCCCCATCTCTTTTGCCTTGAGAACACGCCGCATGATCTTGCCGCTGCGGGTCTTGGGCAGTTTGTCCACAAACTCAATCTCGTGCGGTACGGCGATAGGTCCAATCGTCATCCGCACATGGTACATCAGTTCCTGCAGGAGTTTGTCTCCGGGTTTGTTCCCGACCCGCAGGATAACGAACGCTTTGATGGAATTTCCTTTCACGGGGTCAGGCTTGCCGATCACCGCTGCCTCAGCGACAGCGTGGTGGGAGACGAGTGCACTCTCCACTTCCGCAGTGCCGATATTATGCCCTGCGACGATGATGATGTCGTCCGCCCGGCCCAGCACCATGATGTTGCCCTCCGGACCTTTGACCGCAAGGTCCCCTGCGGAATAGCAGTCCTTGATCGTGTACCAGTATTGCCGGTACCGCTCATCATTTTTGTACACCGTGCGGAACATGGCTGGCCAGGGCGCTTTTATCACAAGGAATCCCCCGGTTCCGATCGGCACGGATTTGCCGTCCTTATCCACGACATCGGCGATTACTCCCGGGATCGCCTTTCCGGCAAAACCGGGACGCATCGGCTCTCCCACCATGGTCGTGATCATCTGCATCCCGGTCTCGGTCTGCCACCAGGTATCAACGATAGGACACTTGTCCCTGCCAATTGCATGATGATACCAGATGAAAGCCTCGGGATTGAGGGGCTCCCCGACGGAACCGATGATCCGCAGGGAACTCAGGTCGTATTTTTTCGGCCATTCCTCCCCCATTCTCATGAACATCCTGATTGCCGTTGGTGCGGTGTAGAGTACGTTGATCTTCTGCTCCTCTACGAGCTTCCACCAGATCCCCGGATCCGGGTAATCGGGAGGCATCTCAGTGATGAAGACCGTACCCCCGACAGCAAGCGGCCCGTAGACGATGTAACTGTGGCCGGTGATCCACCCGGGGTCAGCCGTGCACCAGTAAATGTCGTTCTCCTTGAGATCGAAGACGTATTTTGTCGTGTAGTAGGTTCCCACCATATAGCCGGCGCACGAGTGGACGATCCCTTTTGGCGACCCCGTTGAACCGCTCGTGTAGAGCATGAACATGGGATCTTCTGCGTCCATGACCTCGGGCTCACAGGTTGCGGGAACGCCATCCATCATGCTATAGAAATCAAGCTCGAAGTCCGGCCGGATCTCGACCGGGGGCTCTCTGCGCCTCCGGTAGATGATGAGGTGTTCGACACTCGGAGCATTGAGGATCGATTCCTGGACGGTGGTGATCAGCGGGATTGCCTTACCCCTGCGGATGGAGATGTCCGCGGTGATAACAACCTTCGCTTCTGCTTCAGTGATCCGCATGTTCAGTGCTGTTGAACCAAACCCGGCAAAGACGACACTGTGGATGGCACCGATCCGTGCACACGCCAGCATGGCGATAACCTGCTCCGGTACCATGGGCATATAGATGCAGACCCGGTCGCCTTTATTCACGCCGATCTTCTTGAGGCCGTTGGCAAAACGCATCACTTCTGAAAGAAGTTTCTGGTACGTGTAGATCCTTTCAGCGCCTTCCTCCCCTCTCCAGATGAGCGCAACCTTATTGCGCCGGTGGTTCTTCACGTGGCGGTCGAGACAGTTCGCGGTAATGTTGAGTTTCGCATTGACAAACCATTTCGCGTAGGGATAGTTCCATTCCTTGACAGCATCCCATGGGCGTATCCAGTCCAGGTCTTTTGCCACCCGCTCCCAGAACGCATCGGGATCTGCAAGGAATTCCCGGTATGCGGTTTCATAATCACCCAGCAAGGAATTCTGCTTGTATTCCGGATCCGGTGTGTAGCGAACAGTACTCTCAACCAGCTTGACATCGAAGTCTTCTGACATACGTTCTCCTATTCTACATTATTAATCATGTTGGACCCGGTATATATAATTTGTCGAAACATTGTTCGACAGAAATCGCATTCGCTAATTTCCTGAACCGGAAAAACAATCGGTAGTTCGTTCCGTTAATCATATCAGGACCGGTTATTCCACGCGTCTTCAATAGATATAACAAGAATTATCTGTCCGGGTTTTTCAATATAGGATTAATGCTGAAGAAATTCCTGGGGTGTCTGCTGGGTGCGGCGATTGGGGATGCGCTCGGTATGCCCAATGAAAGCACAGCTCCCAACCTCAACAAGATGAAATACGGGTACCGGCGCCCCTACAAAAACCATCCCAATGAAGGTCTGGAACCGGGGCAGTTTACCGATGATACCCAGATTATGATTCTTGTCTCGACGCTCCTTGCTGATGGGAAATATAATGAGGAACGCTATACCACAGCACTCCGCGAAATGTACAGCAGGGGAGCTCTCCGCTTTCCTGACGGATCGGTCTCCGCAGTATGTGAACATGCTGACCTGGAGAACGTCCCCCGGAAGGGCGTGAAATCAACCACTTCCGGCTGCCTTCCCCTTGCTGTCCCCTTTGTGCTTGCTTTTCCGGATATGAACGAAGCCTGCGAACGGGCAGTCCGGGCCTGTAATGTTACGCACACCCATCCCGCAGCACATGCAGCAGTATCAACGTTTGTTACCCTCCTGTACCATATGCTTCACGAGTCCCCCGATCCCATCGGCAAGGCACTGGCAAAGGCACAGGTCGAGGATGAAGTACTCGGAGGCAAGATTCGCAATGCACTGGCGATGGAACGTGACGGCATGGAGACAGAGACCGCCCTCCTTAAGATCGGAAACGATGTCTCGGTCTTCCAGACCGTTCCCATCGCGTTCTTTCTGATCAGCCGTTACACCCACCCGCCGGACCTCCTCACCGTGGCCGCAAATACCGGGGGAAATACCGACACTATCGCATTCCTCTGCGGGGCCTGCCTTGGCGCACGGGACGGTATTGAGAAACTGCCGGAAGACCTGCTTGCGGGTCTTGAAGACCGGCAGCGGATCGAGCTGCTCGGCCAGCGGCTGTATTCTGCGTATTCCCGTAAATCCGGGCAGGTTTAAGGGCAGTTTGCGGAATCTCTTTTAATTTTCCGGATATTTTTGAAAATTCTCTCGGGAGAACCATTAAATTTTCAACAATCGGATATTCTTTTTATGAAGATTGCGATTATCGGGGCTTCCGGCTATGCCGGTGGTGAGCTGATCCGCCTTCTCGGTCACCACTCCACTGCAAAAGTTACGTGTGCCACGTCACGGAAACTTGCAGGTACCCCCCTTGACCAGATCCATCCCCAGCTGAAAGGGTTCACGGATCTTACCTTTACGAATCCCGAGACCGATGCTATTGACGCGGACGTGGCATTCCTTGCAGTCCCGCATACGGCGGCAATGACCTATGCCGGCAAACTGCTGTCCCGCGGGATTAAAGTCGTGGATCTCAGTGCCGATTACCGGCTTCCCAAAGATGTGTATGAGAAATCGTATGGCGTCACGCATTCAGATTATTTCCCTGCACCGTACGGGATCCCCGAGCTCCACCGCAAGGATTGCATCAACGCGAAGTTTGTCTCAAACCCCGGCTGCTTCCCGACCGGGGCCACTCTTGCAGCAGCTCCTCTTGCAAAATATGCCCATACCGTAATCTTCGATTCCAAGACCGGCGTCAGCGGGGCGGGAGACAATCCCTCGGCAACCACCCATTACCCGAACGTGGGGGACAATGTCGGGCCCTACAAGCTGACCACCCACCGCCACCTTGCCGAGATGAAACAGGAGATCGCATTCCTCGGGTCGAAGGCAAAGGTCTACTTCACCCCCCACCTCGTCCCGGTCAACCGGGGTATCCTGACCACGGCACATATCCTGCTCAATGAACCCATGGAGCAGAAAGAGGTGGAGAAACTCTACCACGACTTTTACAAAAACGAGTATTTCGTGAGGTACCAGAAACCAATCCTCGCAGCGGTCCGCGGAAGCAACTTCTGCGATGTCATGGTAGAAAGCGAAGGACTGCGTGTCGTTGCAATATCAGCAATCGATAACCTTGTCAAAGGGGCGAGCGGCCAGGCAATCCAGAACATGAACATCATGTGCGGCCTCAAAGAGAACGACGGACTGACCAGCGCAGGTATGCTGCCGTAGGAGGGAGAGGAGGATCCTATGCTCGTTCAGGACGCAATGACAAAAGATGTGGTGGTCTGCTCCGGGGAGACTCCCCTGCGGCAGGTTGTGGCACTTTTCCGGAAGCATCATATTGGCGGAATCCCTGTGACGGAGGGAGAGGAGCTTGCCGGAATCATCACGGAGTCCGACCTCATCAGCCTTCTTAAAACCGAACGGATCTCCGATGATCTCTGGCTCCCCTCCCCCTTCGAGGTCATCGAAGTACCGATCCGGGAGTACATCAACTGGGAGAAGACCAAGCACGCCCTGACCAACATCGGGGATATGCCGGCAAAAAAGATCATGACCCACCGGGTGGTCACGGCCATGGAAGATATGGATGTTGAAGCGGCGGCAGCCCTCATGCTGAAGGAGGGCATCGCACGCCTGCCGGTAATGCGGGGAAAGAAAGTTGTGGGGATCATCACGCGTGCGGATATCATCAATGCGATCGGTTCTGCATATTCTGACACCGTGGAGGCTGAAAAATAAATGTCATTCAAAAGTATCTGTGCAGTCCCGGGTGTCAAAGCCTGGGGAATGAAAGAAGGAAAGTACGGTCTCGCGCTCATTGAAGCCCACGGTACTGCAGCCGGGGTATTCACGGAGAACATTGTCAGGGCAGCGCCGGTTGAGCTGATGCGAAAACAGATCAAAGCCGGAAAGCTGGAGGCGGTTATCGCTAACAGCGGGTGTGCAAACGCGTATACCGGGAAACGGGGCTATGCGGACGCGGTCACCATGACAGAGTACGCCGGGTCGGTGCTGGGGGTAAAATCCTCACACGTCGGCGTGGCAAGCACTGGCGTCATCGGCCGGTATCTCGACATGCCGCTCATCAAACGGCAGTGCGAGGCCGTTGCGCCAAAACTCGCCCACACTCCGGAAGCCGAAGACCTCGCGGAAAAAGCGATCATGACCACGGATATCATCCCCAAGCATGCGCTCGTGAAAAAGGAAGGTTTTACCATCGGCGGCATCACCAAGGGAAGCGGTATGATCGCCCCGAACATGGGGACGATGCTCGCGTTCATCTACACCGATGCAGAGATCGGTGCAAAGCCGCTGGCCGATGCCCTGAAGCTGGCGGCCCGGCGCTCGTTCAACCGTGTTGTAGTTGACGGGGATACCAGCACGAACGATATTGCCCTCTGCACAGCAACCGGCGAGGCCGGAAAAGTGAAGGCCGGGGAGCTTGCTGCCGCGCTCGAAGAATGCTGCCGCTCCCTTGCCGAGCAGATCGCAAAAGACGGCGAAGGGGCAACCAAGCTGCTCCAGATCACCGTCACCGGCGCAAAGAAAGAGGACGATGCGGAGAAGGTTGCCCGTACCGTTATCGAGTCCCCGCTCGTGAAGACCGCCGTGTACGGCGAGGACCCGAACTGGGGACGCGTTATAGCAGCAGCCGGCCGCGCCGGTGTGAAATTCGACCCGAACGCGGTCTCGCTCTGGATCAGCGATGGCAACGGCAAATTCCCGCTCGTGAAATCCGGCGAGATCATCGCCGACCTCGTGGCCGCCAAGAAAGCAATGCACGGGAACAAAGTAGTTTTCATCCTCGACCTTGCCACAGGAAAAGCAGAGGCTACCTCGTGGGGCTGCGACCTCACGGAAAAGTACGTCGAGATCAACGGGAAGTACACAACATGAAGCGTGAAGATGTCCTGATGGAGGCACTGCCGTATATCCAGCAGTTCCATGGCAAGACCATCGTGATCAAACTCGGCGGCCACGCAATGGTGGACCCGGTAGTACTTGAAAATGCCATCCGCGACGCGGTGCTCCTCCACTATGTCGGCATCCGGGTCGTGCTCGTTCATGGCGGCGGCCCCGAGATCAGCGACAAGATGAAGCAGATGGGCAAGGAATCGGTCTTTGTGGATGGCCTCCGGGTCACGGACGAGGAGACCCTCGAGATCGCCCAGATGGTCCTTGTCGGGAAGATCAACGCGAATATCGTATCCCTCATCGCCAAGTGCGGTGCCCGCGGCGTGGGGATCTCGGGGAGTGACGGGAACCTCATCCTCGCAAAGAAGATGGAGATACAGAAAGTTGAAGTCGGTGGTGTCCAGAAAGAGGTGGACCTCGGGCATGTGGGCGAGATCGAATATATCGATCCGGCACTCCTGAACACCCTGCTCGATACCCAGTATATTCCCGTTGTCGCTCCTATTGCTATCGACCGGTTCGGCGGGAACCTGAATATCAACGCCGATACCGCGGCCGGCGACATTGCCATAGCCCTCAAGGCTTACAAACTGGTCAACATGACCGATGTTGAGGGGGTCATGGACAAGGAACGGACAAAGGTGTTCCGGAAACTTACCATTGCTGAAGCAAACAACCTGCAGAAAACCGGTGCAATCGGATCGGGGATGATCCCAAAAGTGGGTTCCGTCATCAAGGCCGTGGAAAACGGTGTCTCGTTCGCCCACATCATCAACGGGAATATCGAGCACAACCTTATCCTCGAGCTCTTCACCCGGGACGGGGTCGGGACGATGATCTCCCTCAAATAACTGTTTTATTACCGATGCCGGCACTTAGGTATAGAACGTACGTAACCGGGCGTGACATTTTCGAATGGACAGGAAAAAGAATAAAAAGCCTGAAAAAAAGCAGGATACCAGACCGGACAGTATCCCGGAAAAAACGCCGGGTAAAATCATTGATAACCTGCCGGATAAAAAAATACTCATTGCAGCAGCCCTGATTGCCACCGCGGTTCTTTTGTGTGCTGTATTTTTCGGGCTCCCCCTGCTGAATGCATCCCAGTCTTCTCCCCTGCCGGAAACAGGATCCGGTACCGTGACCGTCTATTACTTTTACGGCACGGAATGCCCGCACTGTCATGAAGTGACACCCTATGTCGAGTCCCTGCGTGAGAAATATCCGTACGTCAATTTCCGGCTCCTTGAGATCTGGCATGATGATACCAATAATGCACTTTACAACCTGCTGAACCACAATCTCGGCCAAAAGTCCCTGGGTGTTCCCGAGGCCATTGTCGGCAATGTTTCCCTGTTCGGGGAAGATGAGATAAAAGCCGGCCTTGAACCGGCGATTCTGAACCAGACAGGAAATCTGAAGGGATCGAAAGAGCTGGCAGCATTCCCGGTATCCGGATCATCCAATGGTACGAATGCAACCATTACCGCCATTTATTTTTACGGCAACGGATGCAGCCACTGTGAAAAGGTAAAACCCCTGGTTACCGATATCGAGACCCGGTACCCTGAACTCTCTCTTTTGAGGCTGGAGATCAATGATAATCAGACGAACCGTGAAAAATTCCTCTCAATGCGTCTCCAGTACGGCATCGGGACTGCGGGCAGTCTCCCGACTATCTTCATTGGTGAGAATGCACTGGTCGGGGAACCTGAAGTAACGGATCATTTTGAGGAGAAAGTCCTTTTCGAAAAACAGCGGCTTGCATCCGGTACTCCAACGACACCGGCGCCTCTTGTCTCCTCCGGTCTTCCTGCTGGTGGTAACGTCTCTGTCGATGCTTTCTTTTTCTACAGTGACAGTTGCAGCCACTGTGAAAAAGTAAAACCCATCATTGCCAACATCAGCGCCCGGTACCCGGACCTCAATCTTACCCAGCTCGAAATCAATCATTACGCGGATAACCGGGAGCTGTTCAATGCACTGAGCAGCCGGTACAGCATCCCGAACCCCGGTGTTCCCACGATATTTATCGGGAACAATGTCCTTATCGGCGAGGCGGAAATTGCGAACCGGTTTGAAACCGGGATTCTTACCGAGAGGGAACGGATAGCTTCCGGCACACCGGCACTTCCCGTAAACCAGACCCTCGCAAATCCCGGCAGCCAGCCGGCAGCGCCTGCGCTCAGCCCGTTCATGGTCATCTTTGCCGCACTGGTGGACAGCATGAACCCGTGCGGCCTGTCAGTCCTGGTCTTCCTCCTGATCTCGATGGCTGCCGCGGCAGAACGAAAACGCATCCTGCTGGTCGGGGGCGTATATACTGCCGCCATGTTCCTGTTCCACCTCTTTGTCGGGATCGGGCTCTTCTCGGCACTCTCCCTTTCCGGCCTCTCAAAACCGTTCTCTATTATCGGGGGGGTGATCGCCTTGATCCTGGGTATCGCCACGCTTACCGATGTGCTCAGGAACAAAGAGACATACCTTCTTTCGATCCCGGAATCCGGCAAAGGTCTCCTCGGGACATATATCCGGAAGGCCACGCTCCCGGCAGCGTTTGTCCTCGGGATCCTGGCCGGGATCCTCGGTTTCTCCTGTACCGGGGGTATCTACATCAGCATCCTCGGGCTCATGGGCAGGGACATGACGGTCATGGCAGGACTCCCCTGGCTCATCCTTTACAACCTTGTATTTGTCCTGCCGCTGGTGCTGGTAACTCTCCTCGCGGCCTATGGTGTCTCTCCCGATCGGGCAGAGCGCTGGCGGACAAAGAACAAGCGTACGGTCCGCGTGATCATCGGGATTATCCTCGTCGTCCTTGGGCTGGTCATCCTTTCAGGATGGATGGGATAATTTTTTTATGCTGAATGTCTTCAGACCTGGAGGGCGGCTTCGCCTCCCTTCAGCTCGAAGAGGATTGTGACCTCTCCGGACCCGAAGCAGGAGAAGAATCGCAGGTTCTTCGACATAAAAAGAATCATATCAGACCCGAAGCCGGTTTTTCAGGGAAGATTCCCATCGCCCGAACACTCGCGCTGCCGGTCTTCGCTCATGGCAATGAGCATCTCAAAGATTTTCTGGACCGCAACCGGGTCAATACGGGCTTCCACGGCCTGCTCGAAGACCGATTCGAGCACTTTTGCCGTCCGCTCCTGATCGTGGATGGGTATCCCTTTCTCAATCTTGATCCGGGCAACCTTCCCGGCAAGTTTCTGCCGTTCTGTAATGAGCCGGATTATCCCGGTATCCACCTTTGAGATCTCCACCCGTACCGCATCCAGAGACATATGAAGTACATCCCCGGGAATTCTAGATAAACATACGCATATGTGCCGACACGAAACCTGATTACGGGGAACCGCCCTATCTGGTACGGTATTAGTATGCTCGAACGAATTACACGGCGCGAAGAAGCAGATCTTTTTGTTGCCTGGCTGGCAATCTCGCTTGCTTTTGCGATCATCAAAATCGCCCCTTATGGAATTATGCAGCCTGTCATAGAGGTCACCCCGGTGACGGCCCTGGTAATTTTTGGCATTGCGCTCCTCACCGTCGGTATCGGCTTCATCCTCCACGAAATGGCCCACAAGTTCACCGCGATCCGCTACGGCTACTGGGCGGAGTTCCGCAAAGACAACAGCATGCTCCTCATTGCGATTGTCCTTGCCTCGCTGGTCGGTTTCGTCTTTGCCGCACCGGGAGCAACGGTTATTTACAACAATTCCCCTGACGGGCGCGGCCTGAGCCGTGAGCAGAACGGAAAGATCTCTGCTGCAGGCCCGGCCGTAAACCTCCTGCTGTGCATCCTTTTTGGTGCACTGCTCGTTCTTTCCGGAGGCCTGACCTCCATGAACGGGAATATCCTTGCACAGATCGGTCTTGCCGGCATCCAGATCAATGCCATGATCGCGGCGTTCAACATGCTGCCCCTCAGCATCCTTGACGGCAACAAGGTCTTTTCATGGAATATCCCGGTCTTCTTTATCCTGATCCTGGCATCATTCGGGACCCTTGTGGCGTCCTTCTATTATATCTGATTTTTTTCCGTTTTGCCCAAAAAAGCATTATTCCGGTGTATTCAGTTTTTCAAGAACCTTAACAACCGTCTGACCCTTTTCAAACGCTTCCTTCATCGCAGCCGGGTGGTTTCTGATACCCTTGTATTCGTCCATGTTGTTGGCAATGATATTGTCATAATATTCAAAACCGGTGCCGTTGAAGATGGCCGTGATTGCCGGGAATGCCCCGTCAAAGACATGGTCCCAGTTCTGCCCGGCAGTCGAGACGAAGAGACCCTTGTGGCGTTTGATATGCTCATCGGTGAAATAGAGGGTTTTGAGGATAAATTTCCGGGCCCAGAGGTACTGGCCACGGTCGATGAATCCCTTGAGTTCCGCCGTGATGCCCATGGTGTAGATGGGAGAGGCGATGACAAGGCAGTCGGCCTTCAGGACCTTTTCGAACAGGGCGATTGCATCGTCTTTCACCACACAGTCGCCGGTCTTATGGCAGGCATTGCAGCCCCGGCACGGCGCATAATCCAGATCCTTGAGAATGACTTTCTCAACAGTCGCCCCGGCCGCTTTTGCCCCGTCAAGGAAACTGTCGAGCAGCGTCTCCGTGTTGCCGTGCCGGTGGGGGCTGCCGGAAATTCCAAGAACGCTGACGACCATGATGACCTCAGGCTGCCAGCCGTTTTTTGATCTCGGCGATGACGGACGCCCCGAGTTTGTCTGCATCGCTCTTCGCGGTCGGGTGGCTCTGGATTGCACCTTTCTCGTCCACGTGGTTGACCATCAGGTAACTTATGTCCTTGTCTTTTACCTCGATCACGTTATAGAAACATTTCACGGAAGGGATCGCAGCATCGAATACGTAACTCCAGTCCTGCCCGGCAGTTGAGAGGAAGACACCCAGCCGTTTGCCCTTGCGCTCCACGGGCACGACCGGGAGCTTCAGCACGTACTTCCGCGAGGTGAATACCTGCGCCCGGTCGATCAGCGCTTTCGCCTGCGCCGCAATGCCCATGCAGAAGATCGGGGCTGCAAGGATGATGATATCCGCGGCAACGATCTTGTCATGGACGCTGTCCATTCCGTCCCGCTGCACGCACTTGTTCAGTTTCTGGCAGGCATTGCATCCCTTGCAGGGGTTGACGTTGGCTTCGGTCAGGGGAATCTTTTCAACGACAACATCCGGCTCTTTTGCCATTGCAGAAAGAACCCAGTCAAGAAGTGTCTCCGAGTTCCCGTTTCTCCGCGGGCTGCCGGCAAATGCAAGGACCCTGACTGGCATGACCGGGATCTTTGTTATCCCTCATGAAAAAGGATTGGGTTATTCACCGTGGCCGAAGGGGAGAACCTGTATGCAGCCTTTGAGGTTGTATACATTTTACAGATGCCTCAATACTCTCATATCCGGTGAAAATTTCACCCGGTCCGTGAATGGCCCTCTCTTCCGGAAGAGAGGCAGAATCCGTAACTCTCATCTAGTAACGGTACGCACTATCAATGGATGGAAACCACCGGTACCGGGAAAAAGGAGGCAGGTTTTGGCCTCCTGATCTTTTCCATATCCCTTGCCATGTTCATGGGGAGTCTTGACGGGACTATCGTCAATATCGCCCTCCCTGCGATCTCCGAGTCGTTCAATATCTCGACGACAACGGTAAGCTGGGTATCAACCGCCTACCTGCTCGTGATGGCGGGCTGCGTGCTCGTCTTCGGGAAGATCTCCGATATCATCGGGTTCAAGAAAGTATTCCTTGCAGGCTTTGCCATCTTCACGCTCGGCTCCCTTGCCTGTGCGGTCCTGCCGGATTTAACCGGGAGTTTTCTTACGCTCATCGGCTCACGGATCCTCCAGGCTGTCGGTGGCGCAATGATAACCGCAATCGCCCCGGCCATGATCACGGTCTACATCCCGATGGAGCAGAAAGGAAAGGCGATGGGGATTGTGATGACGTTTGCAGCGCTCGGGACGGCACTGGGGCCGACCATCGGCGGGGTCCTGACCCAGTACCTCACGTGGCACTGGATCTTCTTAATCAACGTGCCGGTCGGGATCGTTGCCGTGCTTCTCGGTGCAAAAGTCATACCGGCAATGGCAGGACGCGGGACCATGACCGGCTTTGACCGGACCGGTGCCGGCCTGATCTTCGTAGGGCTCGCATCCCTCCTGTACGTGGTCTCGGAAGGGGAAAGTGCCGGCTGGACCTCGCCTTCCATCGTTGCCCTCGCACTGGTTGCCGTAATAACTCTGGGCTGGTTCGTGCGGCACGAACTCACCGCTGCCGACCCGCTCCTCGATCTCCGTCTGTTTAAGAACAAAAATTTCGTGCTTTCAAACCTCCTCCTCTCGCTGGTCTTTTTCAGCTTTGCCGGGATCAACTACCTCCTGCCGTTCTACCTGAAGTACGTCCGCAACTACGGCACATCGGATGCCGGGCTGATACTGACCTCCCTCTCCTTTGCCATGATGGGAGCCGGTATCCTCGCCGGGATGCTCCTCAACCGGACCGGTCCCCGGCTGCTCTGCATCGCCGCCGCGGTCCCGCTGACTGCCGGGTATTTCCTGATGACCCGGCTGCAAACCGACACTCATGCAGGCTATATAATCATCAGCCTCGTGCTCATCGGCTTCGGCCTCGGCCTGATGATCACCCCGCTCTCGAATATGATCATGAACTCGGTGGCACGGACAAAGCAGGGGATGATCTCGAGCCTGACCAGCCTCGAGCGGTTCGCTCCCCTGACCCTCGGGATTGCCGTCTTCAACCTCATCTTCCTCCAGGGAGCCCTTGCGATAGCAAAAAACAACAATGTCACGAGAGATTCCCCCGCAGCGATCCAGGTTCATGTGCTCTCTGCTGGCTTTGATTTCGCATTCCTGCTCTCGTTCATACTCGGCCTTGTCATCGTCGTACTCGCAATCGCCGCACGCGAAGAGATCCACCCGGACTATCTCAACCAGCCGGCGGGCGAAGAGCCTGTCATCGGGGTGATGTGAGCCGGTCTTTTTACCGGCAATAAAAATAAGGAAATGCCCGGGATGGGAGCCGGGCCCCGTATACGCTTTATTTGCGGGGACCCGTCCTGCATGGTACCCCGGTCATTTGCGTTACTTCATCACTTCATCGAGCTGGGCCTTGCCGTACACGTAGGCCGGCATGCCGGAGAGCAGGAACGTGACGCGGAGCGCCTCTTCGACCTCTGCCTTGGTGACCCCGAGGTTCTTTGCACCGGCCAGCTGTGCCCGGACCGCGTGCTGGTCACGCAGGGCGGCTGCGATGGCAATCGCGATGATCTTCTTGGTCTTCTTCGAGAGCTTGCCATCGTCCCAGATGTGCTGTTCGAAACGCATGACCATGTTGAACATCTCGGGTTCCTTTGTGGTCAGTTCCCTGAAGAACTTCGGCACGTGACCGATCTTCTTCTCAAGGCTCGCGAGCTTCTTGTCTGTACCTGCTTTTACCGCCGGCTTCTTTGCCGGTCCTTTTTTTGCTGCTGGTTTTTTTACTGCCATTTTCTTTATTGCCATAATTTATCCCTCCAGTACCATTGGTTCGCCGCAGCAGATCAGTTCTCCGCCGCCGGCCTCTTTTACCTCAACAACGTTACCGCAGATCTCACACTTGAAAACCTGCCCTTCTTTTGAAACATTTACCATTTCATACCCTCCGGGGATGGGAAAATCCTGGCTTAGAACGCCCGGATGCCTGTTTTACAGGAATATCTGATGGCGTTTTACACCAGTGTTCATCTGGCGGTACGCTTGCGTCAGGAAAAATGGGGAATTACATGTTGCTTTTGCCGCGTTTCGGCGGGTTCTTGGCATCTTCCGGGGTCTTGATATCCGGCCGGATATGCGTCATCGGGAAACACTGGTACTCTTCACAGGCACAGGACGGGCATTTCCGGAGATCCTGCTCGCTCTTGTCGAGCGTCAGTTCCTTTCCGCAGTCAATGCAGACATATTTTCCGGGGCCGACTTTCTGTCCTGCGTTATAGGTTTTCTGTTCGGTCATAAATATTCACCAACCTTCACTCTGCCTGATTGCTATATATGGATTGTGTTGATACGCAAGCGGCCCCGATAACCGTGTACCCTCAGGCAAAAGTATATTGCACAACTTTTACTGAAGTAGTAGTATGGCAGGCACGGTCATCGGGATTTTAGGGAGTCCTCTTCCCGAGGGTAATACGGCAATCCTTCTGAAGCAGGCGCTCAAAGGCGCAGCAGATGCGGGTTGCAGCACCGACACCATTATTGTCAACAATCTCGATTTCCAGCCGTGCATGGAGATGATGTTCTGCAGAGAGCACGAGACCTGCATCATGGACGACGACATGCAGCAGATGTTCGGAAAGATCCGCGATGCCGACAGCATCATCATTGCGACCCCCGTCATGTTCATGGGAATCCCCGGCCGGCTCAAGTCGTTCATGGACCGGTTCCAGGTCTTCTTCATGGCCAAGTACATGCGGAACCAGCCGCTGGTCACGCCGGAGAAGAAGAAGGTGCGACGCGGCCTTTTCATCTGCATCTCGGGCATGAAAATCCCCGAGGTTTTTGTCGGGGCGAAACTGACGGCAGAGGCGTTCTTCGATATTATCGACTGCCCTTTCTCTGATGAACTGTTGATCAGTGACATGGATACGATCCGCGATGTCCGGACCCGGCAGGATATTCTGGATGCAGCGTATGCGAAAGGGCGGAAGCTGGGCGAAGCGCTGACGAAGTCACTTTGACGCTCTCGTAGGCTCCGCTCTTGCTCTGCCCCCCGCTATAGCATTCCCTGCCTTGCGATATTGACGTATTATCGGTCAGAAAATATCAGAGTTTTTGGGATCATTCATTCTCGTTCAATCGCAATGCGCCCGTCCACCAACGGGGGACTGGTGGCGCAAGAGGGGGCTCTTCGTTTTAAAAATGGTTTTTGAGAGAACACTTGTATTACCGAAATGGGCAATCGCTCACACCAGCCCCCGCTCCCGCATGCTCACGTGGCCGGTCTTTGTCACGATGATATGATCGATCAGCTGGATGCCGAGGATGGAGCCGGCCTCCTTGAGCTGCGTGGTGATGGCGATATCCTGCGAGCTTGGCTCAAGCGATCCCGACGGGTGGTTGTGCACGCAGATGACCGATGCTGCCCGGTCCGTGATCGCATCGGCAAAGACCTCGCGGGGGTGCACGAGGCTGTGGTTCAGGAGACCGACCGTGATGACCCTGTTGCCGAGCACCTCACCGGCGCCATTCAGGGCAATGCAGACAAAATGCTCCTGCCGTTTCTCGCGCAGGTATGCGACCAGCGGGAGGATGTCCTCCGGCCTCGTCACTTTCGCTCCATTCTCGTCTGACCCGAAATAGCGCCTTCCCAGCTCGAAGCAGGACATAATCTGGGAGGCTTTTGTCGGGCCTATCCCGTCTATGGCCTGCAGGTCATCATACCCGATCGCCTTTCCTTTTTCACTAACGAGCCGGCTGATATCCTTTGAGATCTCGCGGACATCCCGGTTTCTCGTACCCCTGCCGATGATCGCCTCAATCAGCTCTGTATCCGAAAGAGCTGACGCTCCTTTGCTCGCGATCTTTTCACGCGGCCGGTCCATCTGCGGCATATCCTTCATTTTCTTCATGGCGGCTCCATTATCGGTCTGGTATTTTGTCCTCGCGGGAACTGTTCTTCAAAGGTGTGTATGTATTGTGACAAAAACGTTTCTTTTTTATTTTTCAATGTAGTATCCCTTTTGAAATATATGGCCGGATCCCCGGGAGACTGCGATTGTCACAGAAAGAATCTTTATGAATAACTTCTCCCTATCATTTCCCTATGACAACAATAGAAAATGCAAAAGAAGCATTATCCGGCGAATCCCAGGCAAACCGGAAGTACCTGGCATTCTCCGAGAAGGCTGCAGAAGACGGGTTCAAGAATGTTGCAGTCCTGTTCAAGGCGGCCTCGGAAGCAGAAGCGATCCATGCAAAGAAGCTCTTAAAAGTATTATCGATGATCGAACCGACCGCGAAGAACCTCGAGGCGAGTGTCGAGGGGGAGACCCACGAGTATACCTCGATGTACCCGGAATTTATCAAGGCAGCAGAAGCGGAGAAACGGACCGATGCGGTGCTGGCGTTCACTCATGCGATGAAGGCCGAGGAGGTACATGCCGGTCTTTACAAGAAAGCGCTTGCTGCAGTAAAAGCCGGCTCGGACCTTGGCAGGGAGAAAGTCTTCCTCTGCCCGGTCTGCGGCAACATCGAGACCGGAAAGGCCCCGGACAAGTGCCCGATCTGCGGTGTGTTCGGGAAACAGTTCCGGGAAATTACCTTATAATTTTTTTTCCTTGCCGGACGACGATTCTGGTTCTCCGGCAGCTGCTTTTTGCGCCTTTTTACGCCGGTTCAGCCAGATCATGACCAGGAGGATGGCGACCAGCGTTGCCCACGAGGCGGAGTAGATCACAATGATCGGGTTTTCGAGAATGCTTTTTGGTGGCTGGGTCTGCCCGGAGGACTGGGGAGGCAGGCTTTCCAGCTGGAGGACGACCTTCGCCGGGAACTGTTCGCCGCCGCTGAAGTATCTCACGGTAACGGTTGCGTTACCTGATTGCAGCATCGCTTCGGCCGGTGCATTGTTCGTATTCGGGAAGGCGATCGTGCGTGCCGGTTTCCCGTATTCATCGGCAATCTCCAGGTACCAGGCATCCGGATAAGTTTTCATGTAGGCGTCGAATGCCCGTGCGCTCAGGAACGATCCCGGTTGCAGGGAGACCTGCCAGGTCCCGTTGATGCTCTTGTCCGAAAACGAGAGGACCCGGACTACGGTTTCATTAGCCCCCATCCTGACAGAACCGGAAACCGGTTCGCAACTAACCGGCGTAATTTCTTCGGGAATAAACACCGGCGGTAACCGTGCCCCCTCGATGCACCGGAACCGGTCGTCCATCACCCGGGTGTAACTCAGGGCGACCGGATAAATCCTGACTTCGTCAAGACCCCCGGTAAAATAATGGGGGCACGCTGCCGGGGTATCGGCAGCCCCGGCTTCTGCGCCAAGGAGGATGTAATTCTCATTCTCGTAATGGATTGTTCCTGTTGCATTCACCTGGTTCCTGAGGATGCCGTCCAGGTAAATCTTCGTGGTCTTCCCGTCATAGGTTCCCGTGACATGGTGCCACTGGCCAAGAGCGATATTCTCGTGCTGCACCGGTACGGAAACATCCCCGGTATTTTCGAGGTTCACGGTCCACCAGAGGTCGTTTCCGTCGTCAAATCCCAGCCGGTAGCCCCCGTTATGGTAACCCGAAACCAGCGGAGCCGGTGTGAAATTATCGACATAAAACCAGGTGGATACGGTGATCTCTTTTGACGGGTGGTTCAGGGCACGATAAGGGATCTTCACGTAACTGTCGGGATTTGAAAATGACAATGCCCGGCTGCATCCCCCGGTCTCGATCCGGGATACGTTATGGAGGGTTGCACCATTCCCGTTTCCTGAACTGTCCAGCGCAGAATTTCCGCTGCCCTCATCGAAGTTGAGGTAGACCGCCGGTTCAGATGCGATTGCCAGTTGCTGGGCACAGGCCGGTGTTCCGCAGATAAGGAAGAGCAGAAGGAGGAAAAAAACAATGGATAACCGCGTACCCCACGGGGAAGGCAGGATGCTCATGGGTCTTGCTCACGGGTATATTGGGGCTTGTCTGAAAAGAAGGTTGCGCTCACCGGATTCCTGCACAATTGCCCGTAAGGCAATATCTTTTTATTTTCCCGTGTCCTTTCCGTCATGATGAGTAAAGTCACCGTCTATTCAACCCAGACCTGCCAGTACTGCCGGATGGCCAAGGCATTCCTGGAAAAACATGGTGTACCTTATGAGAATATCGATGTAGGATCGGACAACAAAGCCGCAGAGAAGATGGTCGAGCTCTCCGGCCAGCGGGGTGTCCCGGTTATTGTCATTGACGATGAAGTGATTGTGGGGTTCGATTCGCAACGGCTGAACGAGCTGTTTGGCACGACGTCACCGGAAGAAGTGAATGACGTGGTAATCGTCGGGGCAGGCCCCGCCGGGCTTACCGCCGGGGTCTACTGCGCCCGGAAGATGGTAAAGACGGTCATCGTCAGCGAGAATATCGGGGGCCAGGCGTTGGAATCGTGGGCGATCGAGAACTATATGGGCTACCGGATGATCACGGGCGGGGACCTGATGAAAAAGTTCGAGGAGCAGGTCCGGACCCTGAATATCCGGCTCGAACTCGATCGGGTCACCGGCATCACGAAAGAGGGCAGCCTTTTCATAGTGAAGACCGGTTCCGGTGCTGAATTAAAGACAAAAACCCTGATCCTCGCGCAGGGTAACCGCCCGAAAAAACTGGGTGTGGCGAACGAGGAGCAGTACCTCGGTCACGGGCTCTCAATCTGCTCGACCTGCGATGGCCCGCTCTACCGGGGCAAAAAGGTGGCGGTGGTTGGCGGCGGGAACTCGGCACTCCAGACGGCAATTGAGATGAGCGAGCTGGCAGCTTCCGTGGATCTGATCGTCCGGACCACCATCAAGGCCGATCCGGTCTATAGCGAGAAGATGAAAACGAAAAAGAACATCACGGTGCACCTCCACTCGCAGGTCGCTGAAATTGAGGGTGACAAGTTCCTCTCCGCGATAACGATTAAGAATAACAAGGGGATCGAGAAGAAGCTCACCCTTGACGGGGTCTTTATCGAGATCGGCTGGCTGCCCAACACGGACATGGTGGAGGGGCTCGTGGCACTGAACCCGAAGAAGGAGATCGCGGTCGACTGCAATGGCCGATCGAGTGTGCCCGGGATCTTTGCGGCGGGCGATGTGACCTCCGTCAGGAGCAAGCAGATCATCATTGCAGCCGGTGACGGGGCGAAGGCGGCGCTCTCGGCATTCGATTACCTGATGAGCGAGTGGAATGAATAGGGTGGGCCGGGATCCCTTTTTTTGCAGTGGATTTTTTCCGGGATTTCACCGGGTTTTGGGAAATTTCCATGCTTCGGGTGTGAACTCCCGTTCATGTGCGTTTCTACAGAGCACATTTTTATTTTAATTTCAGGATGCGGGATGTGGTGCACCAAGTCCGCTGCATGAAAGTATGGAGGAAAAACGGAAAGGTTACTCAATCACAATCGCGGGCGTGAACGGCAGGGCGGTTGCAGCCCTGGTGTGGCCGCTCTTTTCTGCCCTAGCGATATGGACGGTGACGCCGAACCCATGCCCGTTAATCGTATTCCTCAAACAGGCCTGGGTTCTGCCGGCGGATCCACCAGCGCCGGATCATGAACCCCCCGCCGGCAAGGATGCCGATTGCGGCGATGACAAGGACAATATTCAGGAGCGATGACGGGGCAGACGTTTTCGCAGGATTTGCCGGCGGGGCAGTGGTCTGCGTTGTTGCCGGGGCTTTCACAATCGCAGCTCGTGCCGGAGGCTGGGCAACCTCGCTCATAATTCCCTGTGAGGTCGTCCCGGCAACTGCCGGTGCCGCTGTAGCTGGCGTCCCGGCAATCGTAAACAGCGAGAACCCGGCGGACTCCGCAGAGAAGTACACCGTACCATCCTTCGAGTACAAAACCGTGGTCGGCAGCGCCTCCCACCCGTTCGCGGTCTGGTGGTAGAGCACGATGCTGCCCGGGGCAATGTGGTGCTCGTCCAGCCAGGCCTGCGGGACGGTGAAGTTGATCACAGCTTTCGTGATGGAATCGTACCGGGCCGGCACGAAGCTGATATACTGGAAGATAACCCCTGGCGGTGCTGTAACGTTGTAGCCGGCTCCCTGCTGCTCGGTGCCGGTCACGATCAGATCGGATAACTTTGTGCCGGTCACGATCGCCTGCCATGCCTTCGAGTCGCCACCGATATTCACGGTGACCGTCATGAGGGGATTTGTGGGGGACGACGGGAAATCGCTCAGGGTTTCTCCGGTGCCCTGCGGTGTCAGGGTCTGGCTCATTGCCGGGGAACCCGGTGTGGTAACCGTGAACCCCCCGGGGAGCACTCCCTCCTGCCCGTCCGGGTTGGTGACGACAACGTCCCATGCACCGGTCCCGGAATGGGTGATGGGCAGTATGCAGGTGATCCGCGTGCTGCCAGCAGTAACGACACTGGTCGCGGTGATATTCGCGTATCCGGCCCGCATCAAGACAACCGCTGCCCCGGTCTGGAACCCCGAGCCGGCAAGGTTCGTGATGCTGACTATGCTGACATTGAGGCCATTATTGGGAGTGATGCCGGTGACCGTTGGTGCCGCCGGCGTGACCGTGAACCCGCCAGGGAGAACAGCCTCCTGCCCATCCGGGTTTGTGACGACAACGTCCCATGCTCCGGCCTCGGCGCCGGTGATCGGCAGCGTGCAGGTGATCTGCGCCGGGCTCGCTACGGTTACATCGGTTGCCGTGATATTTGCGTGCCCGGCCCGCACCAGCCGGACTTCGGCACCAGCCAGGAGTCCCGAGCCGGCAAGATTCGTGATGCTGATGGCCGAGATGTTCATGCCGGCGTCAGGAGTTATCGCTGTTACCATTGGCGCCGGCCAGCTGACCGGTACCTCGACATACACGGTCTGGCCGTTAACCGTCGCAGAGACGTTGACGGTACCGGTACTGGTCGGTGTCAGCGTGGTCTCCGTTACGCCGAGCGTCGTTATATTCCCGAGGGTCGAGAGTGATCCGGGACCGCTCACGATGACGAACATAACCTCGGTGCCGTTCGGGACATGACCGGATGCGATGGTGTTGGTGCCGGCCGAGTCAAACGTGAGGTTGGCCCGGATCAGGGATGTCTGCGATGACGCGATCGATGACGGGGAAGCGGTAGCGCCGAGCATGAGCCAGGGGGTGGTCGTGACCCCACCGCTGGTAAACCCCGAAGGATCGGCATTCGTGCCCCACCAGGTATTCGTTGCGGAAAAACTGCCAGCATTACGAACGATAGCGGTGCCGGTATTACAATCATAAATACGGGAATAATGTACGGTTGTGTCTCCCGCGTTTTGATAGATCGCGCCACCCTCGAATGCCGAGCAGGAAGTGAATGTGGATGAGGTGATGGTGATCGTGCCGCCGTTATAGATTGCGCCGCCCAAGTCCGCCAAGCATGAAGAGAAGGTGGATGAAGTGATGGAGATCGTGTCGCCGTTATAGATTGCGCCACCATAGCCACCAGGGATCGTTGCCGAGCATGAAGAGAAGGTGGATGTGGTGATGGAGATCGTGCCGCTGTTATAGATTGCGCCGCCCAAGTCCGCCAAGCATGAAGAGAAGGTGGAAGAGGTGATGGTGATCGTGCCGCTGTTAAAAATTGCGCCACCAAGTGTTGCTAAGCAAGTGAATTCGGAAGAGGTGATGGTGATCGTACCGCCATTATAGATTGCACCGCCACTTGTTGCCGAACAGCTCGTTAATGTGGATCCGGTGATGATTTGTGTGCCACCGCCAAAGTACACCGCACCCCCCGCACTGGCCGTGCAGTCCGATATGGTGGATGAAGTGATGGTGATAACATCGCCGCCCCAGTCGCCAAAGACCGCACCACCGTACTGGGATGCAGAACAGCCCGTTATGGTTGACGATATTATGGTGATAGTCGCGCCCGTACCTGCTGCCCCCCATGAAGAGGAGATCGCGCCGCCATCTACTGCCGCGCAGTCCCTGATGGTGGACGACAGGATGGTGACACTTCCGGCATCGGTGCGGATTGCCCCCCCGGCATTTCCGGCAGCATTCCCGTTCTGCAGGGTCAGGTTATCGATCGTGAGGGATTTTTTGTTGTTGTTGTAGAAGATACGCCCGAGACTTTCGGCGTCGATGATCGTGTTGGATGCGGTGCCACTGTACGATGTGTTGGCCCGGATGGTGATATTCGCCGGGATTGTGAGCCCATTCTCGAAATACGTTCCCGGGTTCAGGATGAGGGTGCCCCCGTCATCAACATTGGACAGATTGCTCGCGATTGCATTGGCGGACGAGTTATCGATGGTCAGGACCGGGACAGCCGATACCGGCCCGGCCAGAGCCAGCAGAACAATAATCAGAAGACCATATGCAATGCCGGGCAGGAACCGGCGTGTTGTCCAGTCCATCCGCCTTCCTGACCCGCACGTTTTCAACACCAAAGATCCACGTTCCCTGAAATATTCAGAACGGTTTATTTCCCCCCCTTATAAATATGCCGAAATCTTCGGGCAGAATATCCTCCGATTCCAAATTGGGTTTGATATCGGCTCATTTATCCATATAATCGTTTGAATGGATTGTTTTCGCCCAACACTATAACGTAACGAAATGCGGGAACCGCTTATCATTCCGGCACATGTGCGGATGCGGATAACCGGTGCTGCTTTACGATAATCACCCGGGTTCCCGGAAAAAAAGAGAAATTATTCGATAACAATCGCCGGCTTGAACGGCAGTGCAGTCGCAGCCTTCACATGGCCGCTCTCTTCTGCCATGGCAATATGGATCGTGACCCCGAACTCCTGCTCAGGGAATGTCTTGGCCGCCTTGAAGACCGCAAGCTCGCGGATCGGGTCTGCGACGAGTGGCCCGACAACCTGGGGCGGGAGGCGGCGCTCTCGGCATTCGATTACCTGATGAGCGAGTGGAAGGAGGAGTGAGGGGTCCGGAGACCCCGGCCTGAATTATTTTCTGAGGGCGGATCGTCTCCCGCCTCTCTTTTTTTCCCCACCCTCGTTGTTTTCAGGAATTTATCCGGCCCGGGAAAACCCGTACACCGGTAACGATCAGATTTGTGCGGGGAACGGGTAGTCCTGGTCAACGACCGTGTACTGGTCTCCCGAGGTCATGAGCACGGATACGGTGACCCGGTCGGTCTTTGTCGTGCCCATCTGGGTCACGCTCGTACCGATGCCCGGGTTCTTACGGGTCTGCTGATCGACCGTGCAGTCAGAACGGGTGAGCGTGACGGTCATGCTCTGCACCATGCCGAGGCCCTGGCCACCATTGAAGGAGGTGGTGATGGTCGGGTTCTCCGTAATGGGGTTCCGGTCGACCGTGATACTTACGGATTCATAGTCCGGCACTACCTGCGTGGGGCCCGGAACGAGGGAACAGGTCCGGGTCGGGACAGGCGTCTGCTCCTGCGGGGGAGCAAAGGACGTTGTTACCGGGATCGGTACTGGCTGTGCGGATTGCGTGGTGCATCCGGCCACAAGGATGCAGAGTGGAAGGACAATTGCCACCAGAAGAATTGCATTAATCTTCATTCCATGACGTTTTATCCTGCGGGAATATCAGGTGTTCGGATTGCACAGGAAATCCGGAAAAATTTTCCGGTGGAGTTCCATGAATGTTTTTGGAATGAAAAATTCCGTTTGGCCGGTGCGGCCGGTTTTTTTTAAAACCGGGCCGGAAATCTTATCCGGATTTATGCACGATATCCTGGCTCTCGTTCCTCGTACCTGCTGCACCCTCCGTCGGAGAAAAATCCCCCCGGGAGTACCTCCCTGCCCGATTCACCCCGTATTGTAAAATGGGCTTCTTTTGACAAACGGAGCCTGTATGGGGCGATTAGAAAAAGGCCGGAAATTCAGGTGTACCGGAAATCCGGGGAATTCGGAGAAAACGGCACAATAACGTTTTTTCCGGGCCCGTATCGTGCCCAGATTGGATTTTTTCACGTCGGAGAAAAAAATCCGGGCTAATACACGCTATTGGGAGGCGAAAGTCCTCATGAGTCGTGCTACAGCACAGGTAATTGAAAAGAAGGGCGGTTTTGGGATCTGCGGAGATCGCGGTGTGTCGGGGGCCTGGCGATTTTTTGGGAATTTTCCTGCTGGCAAAAAAAATAAAAAAAATGTGAAACCCCCATGTCAGCTCTTCGATCCCGACATCTTCCGGTCCTTCTCCCGGTACCCTTCCAGCAGAACTGAGGCAACATGCTTCACCGGCTTATCCGTGTGCCCGGCAATATGGAACTCGCAGAACGGGCAGGAGGTGATGACCACCTCAGCGCCGGTCTTTGCAATCTCCTCCCCCCGGCGCTTCCCGAGCGCAGCCGCCTCGTCCGGCAGGCCGGACCGGACACCGCCGCCGCTCCCGCAGCAGATGGACGGCATCTCCACGAGATCCACGACCTGCCGGATTAATTCCCGCGGCTCGTCGCGGATACCCTGACCCCGCAGCAGGTGGCAGGGGTCGTGGTAGGTTGCCTTAATGTTCAGTTTCGCAGGCGGCTCGATACCGAGCTGCGTGAGGAGCTCGTTGATGTCGATGACTTTGAACGGCTTGTCTGCCGGGTAATCGTTCTTGAGCGTTGTGCCGCAGCCGGCGCACATGGTGAGAACAGTGTCGATGCCCCGCGACCGGTAGGTCTCGATGTTGCGCCGTTTGAGCTCGTCCACGTAGTCGAGCTGGCCCGTGCGGATGAGCGGCGAGCCGCAGCAGACCTGCTCTTTGGGGATGATGACGCGGATGCCGTTCCGCTTCAGGACCTCCATCGCGTCAAGCGCCGACTGCTGCTGCCGGAGGTTATACACGCAGCCGATGAACAACCCGACCGTGGCCCGGACCGGGCCGTCGGGCTCGATAACATCGCCCACTTTCTCCAGGAACGATTCCGCGGTGCGGGGAACGCTCCGTCCCGATGCTTTGATGAGGGCCGCCACCTCAAGATGGCGGGGCAGGGTGAAGCCCCGCTTGTTCGCATACGACCGGAGTTTCTCGATCGCTTTACCGGGGATCTCGATCTCCTTGGGGCAGACCTTCCAGCAGGCCTGGCAGCTCGTGCAGGTAAAGAGGCCGTCGCGGACCGCGTCCGTGATCCGGTCGCCGCTGTCACGCGGGTCGAGGGCGAGGCGCATCTCCTGCCGCATCGCGGTTGGGCCGAGGAACTTTGTCACGTCCGCGGCCGGGCAGACCGAGAGGCAGCAGAGGCATTCGATGCAGGTCCGCAGGGGCTTGATCGCATCGATATCCGATTTTTTCGGGGGAACAATATCCTTCTTCGGAAGGAACGATGCGATCTGTTCGAGTTTTGGCAGGATGTCGGTGACCAGATCTTTTTTCACCGCAAGGTTGATCGGCTCGATCGTGCTGTTGTCCGTTGCCTCGTGCATACAGGCCAGCACCGGCTCGCCGTTCACGCGAACCGCACAGGACCCGCACTGGCCCGAGGCGCAGGAGTAACGATACGAGAGCGTGGGATCGATGGTGTCGTGGATGGCGTGGAGCACGTGAAGGACCCGGGCGCCGTCGTTCACCTTAACGTTGTAGGTCTCAAGGTGCGACTCGTCGTCCTTTTCGGGATCGAAACGCCGGATCCACACGGTCAGGTCTTTCATGAGTTCCCTCCTTTCCGCTCGATGCCCTGCCCTTTCTTGGAGACGAAGGTGTGACCGAACGGCGAGTGCTCGGCATCGTGGGTCTGTGGGATATCTTTCCGGACATGGGCTCCCCTTGATTCCTCGCGGATAAGTGCCGAGCGGCAGATGAGCGATGCGGTCAGGCACATATTCTCGAGAACGCAGCACTCCGCGAGGTTGCGGCGGGTCTCTGCTTTCACCGGCTTGTCGGCAAGCACGTTCACCGCCGCGAGTGTCCGCTGAAGATCGGCAGCGGTCCGGAAGATCCCGGCGCCGTCCCACATTGCCCGCTGGAGTATTGACCGGACCCGGGCCGGGCTCTTTGTCCCGGCCATGAACCGGTCGAGCCGTTCCTGCTGGCGTTTTACCTGTTCCTCATCAACCGTCTTCTGCCGTTTCTCCTCTTTGCCGGCCGATTCCCCGGCCCGCTTCCCGAAGACCTGCGTCTCGGCAAGGGCATTGCCGCCCAGACGGTTTGCACCGTGAACTCCTCCGGAGACCTCGCCGCACGCGAACAGGCCGGGCAGGGTGGTCCGGCACTCGGGCGTGATCCGGAGCCCTCCCATGATGTGGTGGGCTGTCGGGGCGACTTCCATTGGCGTTGTGCGGATGTCAACGCCGAACGCGAGGAACTGCTCGAGCATCACGGGGAGACGCGATTCGATCTGTTCCCGTGAAAGGTGCGTGACATCGAGATACACGCCGCCGCCCGGTGTCCCCCGGCCCGCAAGGATCTCGGTTGCGATAGCCCGGGCAACCACATCGCGGGTCGAGAGTTCCATCCGCTGGGGGTCATAGGTTTTCATGAACCGCTCGCCATTGATGTTCTTGAGCACCCCGCCTTCCCCGCGGACTGCCTCGGTCACGAGCCGGCCCCGGGCATCGTACGGGAAGATCGCACCGGTCGGGTGGAACTGGACCATCTCCATATCGATCAGTTCCGCACCGGCCCGGTACCCCATCGCGTACCCGTCGCCGGTCCCGCTCGACGAGTTGGTGGAGATATCGTAGACTCTCGTCCCGCCGCCCGTGGCAAGAATGGTGCTGTCAGCCTTGAGGATCACGAGGTTTCCTTTCTCGTCAAGCGCCATCGCACCGATCACCCGGTCGCCGTCTTTTAAGAGGTCGATGACCGTGTATTCCTGCAGCGTCACGACACCGGTGGAATCCAGGTGCTCCACGAGCGTGACCATCATCTCGTGGCCCGTCCGGTCGCCGGCATAGCAGGTCCGGGGGAACCGCTGGCCCCCGAATGGCCGCTGGGCAACTTCATCGGAATCCGTGAAATCGAAGACCGCACCCCATTTCACGAGGTCGCCCATCCGCAGCGGGGCTTCGCGGGTAAGGGCATTGACGAGCTCCGGGTCATTGAGGAACGCCCCGCCTTTCATGGTGTCCTCGAAATGGATCCCGCACGAGTCCTCGTCCCGCATCACCGCGTTGAACCCGCCTTCCGCCATCGTGGTGCATCCGCCTTTTCCCACAATGGTCTTGGAGATGAGCACCGTGTCGCCATACTGCGAGGCTTCGATGGCAGCCCGTACTCCTGCTCCCCCGCTCCCGATCACCAGCACGTGGCAATCCACAACCTCATCCGCAAGCATCTTATTACTCTGTGGATCGTATAGTTACATAAATAAATAGCACTTGCAGAGTGAGACGTGAAATGAGACTTCTGATGAAATTTGGCGGGACGTCAGTCGCCGATGCACACTGTATCGCACGCGTTGTAGATATTCTTGAACAGCACCACAAGGCCGGGGACGAGGTTGCAGTCGTTGTCTCGGCCCAGCGGGGCGTGACCGACCAGCTCATTGAGGTCGCCTCGGCACTCCCGACTGCAAAGGATCCTTCGGCAATCAAACCGATGATCCAGGCCCTCAGCAAGCGGCACATGACCACGCTCGAAGGGGCTGCTCCCGATCACATTCCCGCGGTCGGGAAGGAGATTGATGAAAAACTCATCAGGCTCGAGAATATCCTGTATGCGATTTACAACCTGCGGGAACTCACTCCCCGCTCGAAGGATCATGTCATCTCGTATGGCGAGCGCCTGGTTGCACCGATCCTCGGGGCAGCCCTCCGCGAGCGGGGCATTGCCTCGACTGTGATGGACGGCTGCGAGGCCGGCATCCTCACCACGCCCCAGCACGGGGAATCAACCTCCCTTCCCGAGAGTGATGAACGTATCCAGAAACGGATCGTCCCGCTCCTGAAAAAAGAGATCCCGGTTATCATGGGGTTCATGGGCTGTTCCCGTGACGGGATCCTCACGACCCTTGGCCGGAGCGGTTCGGACTATTCCGCTTCCATCGTTGGTGCGGGGATCGATGCCGACGAAATCTGGATCTGGACCGATGTTGACGGTATCATGACCTGCGACCCCCGGGTGATCAAGGATGCACGGGTGATGAACTCGCTCTCCTACCTCGAGGTCATGGAGCTCTCGTACTTTGGTGCCAAGGTTATGCACCCGCGGTCCATTGAACCCGCGATGCGCAAGAACATCCTCGTGCGGGTGAAAAATACGTTCAACCCGACCCATCCCGGTACGGTTATCGTACGGAACGGCCAGCGGCATAACCGCGTGGTCAAGGCCCTCACGTATATCGAGAAGGTGGCCGCGATCAACATCAACGGCGCCCAGATGATCGGCCGGGTCGGCGTTGCAAAAGATATTTTCACGATCCTTGCCGACCACGAGGTCAACGTGATGATGATCTCGCAGGGTTCCAGTGAAGCGAATATCTCGCTGATCGTGGACGAGAGCCACCTCCAGTCAGCGGTTGTGGCGCTTGGCGAGCTCGTGAAGAAGGGGAGTGTCCGCGAAGTCTCCCACAACCACGATGTCAGTGCGGTTGCGGTTGTCGGCGCCGGTATGGCCGGTGCCCCGGGGACCGGCGGCAGGATCTTCACGGCTCTTGGCAAGACCGGTGTCAACGTGATGATGATCTCGCAGGGCTCCAGCGAGGCGAATATCAGTTTCGTGGTGAGCCAGAACGACGGACCCCGTGCCTGCCGCGTGCTCCACGACGAGTTCCGGTTATCGGAGGAGAGCGATGAGTAAGAGCCCGAAGGATGTAAAGAGTACGAAGAGCCCGCAGAGCGCAAAGAATGCATATGCGGCTGCAGGAGTTGACATCGATCTTGAGGCAACCGCGATCAAGGCCCTCATAAAAAACCTGACCTACCGGCGCAAGGGCAAGGGAAAGATGATGGGCTCGGTCGGGCACTTTGCCGGGCTGCTCGATTTCGGTGAGATGGCCATGGCCCTCACGACCGACGGCGTCGGGACGAAGATGCTGGTCGCGGACCAGATGGAAGACTGGAGCACGGTCGGGATCGACTGCATCGCGATGAACGTGAACGATCTCTATGTGATGAACATGGAGCCGGTCGCGTTCGTGGATTACATTGCCACCGACAAGCTCTCCATCGAGAAGATGGCCCAGATCGGCATCGGGCTGAACGAGGGTGCGAAGCAGGCGAACATCGATATCGTGGGCGGGGAGACCGCCTCGCTCCGCGGCCTTGTGAATGGCCTCGACCTTGCCGGCACCTGCCTCGGGATGCAGAAGAAGGACAAGATCATCACCGGTGAAAAGATCAAGCCGGGCGATGTCATCATCGGTGTTGCATCAACCGGTGTCCACAGCAACGGGCTCTCGCTCGCCCGGTCGGTTGTGGAAAAATTTGCGGGCTATGACAAGAAGTTCAAGGGGAAGAAGACCTTCGGCCAGGAACTCCTGACCCCGACAAGGATCTACCACGAGAGCCTGAAGGTTGCGGCTTCGTGTA
>JBAZHD010000024.1:0-34727 GCA_041652515.1 Methanoregula sp. | reverse complement strand
CATCCTGCCATCAAGGACATCGATATACCACCGGAGTTCGTTGTACTGGTTGTTGTTGATTGCATCCCCGAGGAATATACCGAAATCAAACGGTTTTTGCAGGTGAAGGGCGTTTGCGGTCTGGACGGCTGCGTCAAGAACCTGGGTGGTTGTGAGCATAGTGGCTGAATATCCCGATGGATTTCCCCCCTTGTAGCCGGAATAGACTGCCTGGGCAGGGGTCTCTTTGTCGGCGAGATGGATGTCGCTCATGGTAAAGAAACGCAGGAGCCGGGTTGCACCGGTCACCGATGTGTTGGCATACACCGGAGGCATAAGGTCCACTCTTCTCTGGTAATCCAACCCCCCGCCATAGTGCCAGACGCCATAACCATACTCAGAATAATTTGCAACCTGGTACGGATAAATTCCGGGTGATGTTGAAGGTACGGGAACCGAAAGAACGGTCCTGTCAAGGGTGGTATATACGTCAGATGCTATGGGGTAGCCCGGACTGCCGTCAACGGAGGTTGGGCCCGTAAAGAAAATTACATATGTTCCAACAAGGGCAATAAGAAAAACTGCAAGGAGTATCCCGAAAGTTACCTTACTTTTCATAATGTCCCTTGTGCGAATCCCTGGATTAATACTATCCTGCCGGCGTTTTTCGCCCCGGCAGCCGTTCAGATGATAACGCTCTGAAGAAATGAATCTGTTTCCGTGCCATTCCCGGACATTGCCCTGTCCGTCAACCACCGGAGGTATGGTTGCCGCCCCTTAGCCCGGCTAACCGGTTCGGCCGCCGCTGCCCGCTTCGCTTACCGGTCAAGGCCCTCGCAGGATCGGATAACGGCAGCATCATTCCGCTGCCGGGGACCATGGACCCGGGCCCCGCCGGGAAATAACGACCGCACCCGCGATCCTGCAAAAAAAATACCCGGAAAAATTGGATGCCGGTGGTACCGGATCACACCGGCCCGGTCGGGTTCGATGCATCTGCCGGCATGGCAACAAGCATCTCGATATCCATGCGGTCTGCCCGCCGCAGGACCATATTCATCGCCGCTTTCTCGTCATGGGCCTCGAACATGATAACCGAATCGTACCGTCCCAGCGTCCACCAGATGCCGAGGTATTTGACCTGTCCTTTCGTGTCGGTCTCGATATCTTTCATGTTCTGGGCAACAACATCCTTGCTCAATGATTTTTTGAATTTCGCCAGTGCAATGAACATCATGACAATAACCCGGTCCCTGATTCGGATAAAAATAATGGGACAATATGTTATTTGAACATTAGGCTGCGACGGCTTCACGCTGCACCCGGGGAAATCATCCCTCGTACAATTCCGGGTCCAGATCTCCCGGCAAGTCCCCCGGCAGCGGTTCTTCCTCGTATTCAGACTCCTCAAACGAAAACCTGTCCGCATGATTTTCCAACTCGCCGATGAAGGCATTGAGCAGGTGGACGGGCACCCGTGAGAAAAGATCGATTGTGTCCTCCCTGATCCCTGGTATTACCACAAAGTCTTCCGGTACCGGGCCCAGTCCGGATCGTGCGTTTCCGGCCTCCCGCTCATTCTTTTTTGCCATTCCCCCCGGGAGGGGGGCCGAGCAGGAACCCGATCCACCGGGTCTCATCGAACAGTTCACAGAACATCTGGAGGAAGAGCGTTAACGGAACGGCAAGAAGAATACCAATGCCGCCAAGAATCCATCCCCAGAAAAAAAGGGACATGAACACGACCGCAGTAGAAAGTTCCAGTCCCTGGGCAGTGATGAAGGGGAACATAATGTATTCGGCAAGAAAGTCCATGAGCCCTGTTCCCACAACTACCAGGAGGGCGAAAAGAGGCCCGAGATCGAACCAGGCGAAGAGCATTGGCGGAACAACGGCAATCCAGAACCCGATATTCGGGATAAAACCGAGCAGGAATGCTAAAAAACCCCAGAATATGGCATATTTCACCCCAAGGAGTGCGAGAATAATTGCCGTTCCGATACCCGAGACAAGGTTCACCTCAGTCCTGATTACCAGGTAGTCAACGTTTTTCTGTGCGAGTGTAATGAACCGGTTCATGTCACCAGGCCGGTGTTCCCCGATAATGATCTGCAGTTTTTGCGAGAATCCCTTTGCTTCAAAGAGTAAAAAGAGGGTGGTGAGAAAGATCAGGACCAGGGGACTTGCAATATCCCAGAGATTGCTGACCAGACCGCTGATTTCGGCGGAAAATGACCGGATAAGGTTCTGGGAGGTCAGGGTTGTCGGGTCGATCCCGATTGACATCAGAAACGGGCTGGCCTGTTCAAGGCTGCCCTCCAGTTTCTCCAGGTAGCCGGGAAGATCGGACATAACCTGGATAAAGGACCCGGCTATCACAACGATGAAAACCGCGAGGATAGCGAAGAAGATGATCAGGGTGAGGATCAGGGCCCGGCGGGTCGAAAGACCTTTTTTTTCAAACCAGTGGAGGAGCGTGCCGAAGATAAGCGTAAGGTAGACCGACAGGATAAACGGACCAATAATCGGGGATGCAGCCTGTATCCCGGCAAAGAGTACTATTGCTGCAGCCAGGGCAATCAGGATACCGGATAGACCGGATACCTTCGATAGCGATTGGGCGGGATTCATGGAGCGTGGATCCTGATACGTGTATTCTGGTTTTAGTCTTGTGCAGGTACCCTATAAACGTTCTCCGGACATCCGTTCTCTCCGGCTCAAGCCCGGCGTTTGAGAGCCATGGCGGGTGTGCTGCCTGCTCCCTCGTATACCAATGTGCTGACCGGGAATTTGACGTTAAACGTCCGGCTTTTTTTATGGCTGTCAATTGCGTGTAAAAATGAACAGAGAATTTCCAAATCCTCCTTTGCACCTTCCACTACACCGGTGGGTGGCTCCGGCCCCGGGCCCCTCATCACTGTCACGACGTGTCCCGGTTCTGCGCCTGCCCCGGGTCAGACGCAGATTCCCCGCGGGATTGTACAGGGCCCGTGTCCCAGAAATAAAATCCTACAACGGCACTCAGGGCTTTTCTTTTCCCGTGCGCCGTTTGTACTGCAATGCCCCGGCAGCCGGGCAGACATCGGTGCATCTTCCGCAGAGATAGCACTCGGCTTTCCGGTCGTCAGGTTTTGCCTCATCGACCGGGCAGACATTCTCACAACATTTACAGTCGATACATGCGTCCGTCCTCTTCAGGGCGAAGAGGCTTGTACCGGCTGCAAGCGAAAGGAGCACCCCGTACGGGCAGATGATTCGGCAGAACGGGCGGTAGAATACCATGGAGACAAGAAGCATCACGACAAACACGATGCTTCCCGTGGTCAGGGTCAGGGCGAAGAAATCGCTGATGCCAAAGTAATCCAGAAGGGAGGCAGCAAGCACCCACGCCATGTACAGGAATACCACAAAGACAATCCCGCGGACTGCCATCAGCGGGACCTTCTGGCGGAGGACAAGTTTTGGCACCGGCACCCGGGATGCAATCTCCTGGACGGCCCCGACCGGGCAGAGGTACCCGCAGAAGAACCTCCCGGACAAAAATGTCAGCAGGATGATAATCAGAAGCCCGATCGCTGCGATTATAAGCGATACACCCAGGCCCTGCACATTGCGCAGCATCAGCTCCTGGAACTGGTGCGGTGCAAGTGGCGAGTAGATCACAAATCCCAGCGCTGTTGAGACCAGGAGAATGATCCAGCCGGCCTTCTGTTTCCATTTCCCGGAGTACCACAGGTATGTCAGGACCAGGATCAGGACAACAGCGTAGAAGAACCCAAGGGGCTTGAGAAGTGAGAATCCTGCCATGCAACGATCATGATCCCCCGATCACTTAAATGTGTCCAGCCAGTATCCTGGTTTTTCCGGAAACCCTCTGGCGGTTGTTTCCGGGAAAATTAAAAAAAGAACCCCGGGTATTGCACCACATTGTTACCGGCCAAGCTGGCGCAGGAATGCACTTTTATGGTTCTCGGATCCCTGCCGGAGGATGGCGTACACCTGCCGGACATCTGCCCGTGTCGTGTTGGCTGCAACCCGGTCGAGGTCGGCAATATCCACTTCTTCGATGGCAAGCCCTGCCTCAAAGGCCAGGGTCTGGGAGGTATCGCCCTGCGCTGATAGTCTGGTGTACAGCGACTGGATCACCGGGCTGGTATATCCGCTGGATGCGTTGCCGATCCGGTGATCCGAAAGACCGTACCGGTCGATGAGCAGCTGGACTTCGGAATAATGTGTCAACTCCGAACCGGCAATATTGGAAAAGACCGGCACCGGATATTTTCCCGCCCACCGGGTGTATGCATCGTAAGCAAGCTGCTCCTCCTCCCGCATAAAGAGGATATCGGCAGCCTCGGTCTCCGTGAGGGGAGTCATGTCCATCCTTTGCAGGAGCGTAGGAGTGCCCCCGCCAGCCCCCGGCCCCGTCCCTTGTACCTGGCCCGATCCCGGGCCGGGACTGTTGCCGGTTCCCGGGCTGGCATTCTGCACGGGGATCACCGGGCCGGAACCGAATACGATAACGAGCAGGATAATGATAATGATTACCGCCCCGAAAATCCACCAGTGTTTGTTCTCCATAGGCAGGTTCACTGATCTCCTGCTTTGGTGCGGGTAACGTAAATGTTTGCCCCCGGTTTTCCCCCTCACGATCACGACGTCATCACCATAAAATGGAAATGTATCAGGCCCGTGAGAACAGGCCGATCTCCTCTGAGTCGAATCCGGTGACTGGTCCCGAAGGGCCGGTCCTGAAGGTGAGATACCCGACCTGGTCGTCCGGGTTCGGGAACGAGAAGTACCAGGTATTCTCTGTCACATGCATGAGGGTGCCCGGGTACTTGTCGGGCCCGAGCCGGAACGTCATGTTCGAAGCATCCGCACCTTCGCTCACCAGCATCGTGCCGTACAGGTCGTTTTTGTACGCTCCCGCGATGACGGCCGTGGCGATCGTTGCCGGCTTTGCATCGTCCGGCCGTTCAACGGATTTTAGGAGCGAGTTCCACCCGGCCTGGTTTGCCTTCTCTTTTGCCTGCAGGTCAACCCCGCTCTTCCCGATATACCGCTCGAGGAACTCGTCCCGGACCGCCTCGGGGAATACCGTCAGCTGCTTGTTGGCGATGACGACAAGGCCGGTCTTCTTATCGGGGATAAGGATCACGATCGAGCGGACGCCGTCGAGTGCTCCGTTCTTCTCGATGACCCGCTCGGAAAGGAAATGGTACGAGTCGCAGCCGAGACCAACCGCCCCGTTCAGGTCGTTTAAGGGGCCGCTGTGCGGGGCGACCAGGCTTGCGGCGTGGATTTCCTGCACGGTCTTCGGGCTGAGTACCTGCTTTCCGTCAACCGAGCCGTTGTTCAGCATCATCCGCAGCCACTGCGTCATGTCCCGGCCGGTGGAGACCACCTGCCCGGCAGCAGGGAACCCTGCCTCTTCAAGAGGAATGGTGTGGATATCTCCCGGGGCACCGCCATGGCCGGAGTAATGGTTCTCATCAAGGTACAGGGTTTCCGGATGTGCTCCCGACCGGGTCATGCCAAGCGGCATAATGATTCGGGCGTCGGTCAGGTCTTCCCAGCTCCGGTTGTCCACCTTTGCCGCGGCTTCCCCGGCAATGAAGAAACCCGCATTCGAGTAAATGTACTTCTCCCGGAAACTGGAACCGGGTGTCAGGTACCGCATCCGGTAAAGCATCTCGCTGGTGGAGTACCCGAGCCTGCCCAGCAGGTCGCCGTCGAAATGTTTGAATCCCGTGCGGTGGGCGAGCAGGTCGCGGAGGGTTGCGTGCTCACCGGCGTACGTGTCTTTCAGGGCAAATCCCGGCAGGTACGTGACAACCGGTGTGTCCCAGTCGAGTTTGCCCTCGTCCACAAGGGAACCGACCGCACCGGCGGTGACATACTTGGAGACCGATGCGATCTGGAAGCGAGTGTCGGGGTCGACCATCTCAGGGTTCCCGAGCTCCCGGACGCCGAAGCCTTTCAGGTACACCACGGAGTCGTTCTCGACAATACCGACAACGGCACCGGGTACCTCGTACTCGGTCATCTTCTGTGTGACAAAATCATCAAAACCATCAAGGTTCCCACTCTTCTGCGGTACCGGAGCTGTCGTACTGGTACAGCCGGCACCGAAGATCAGGCAGGCCACAAGGCAGGCGGTGGTGAACAGGAATGCAATGCGAACGAACGGTTTATCCATGGAAGGAAGATGGAGTCCGTCTAAAAAAAACATTGCTGAATGGTAATCCGGCCCGGGTTGCACTGCCACGAGATATCCCCGGTGTGCCTGATAAGAGGGGGATTACGTTTCCGCCCGGAAAATATCTGGTGGATCCCGATTTCGAAGAGCATGGATATCCGCAGGACTTCTCTCGTGAGTCTGCTGAAAATACGTCAGCGTTTTCTTCTAAAAAAAAAATCCGCAGCCCGGCCCCACATTCCCGCTATCGTCAGTACTGCAATTTCCCGCAACCGCGTTTTTCGATCAATCGTCCTGGAATGCCCCGCGGTTCAGCCAGACATGGTTCAGCTCTTCGCGCACCCGCCCCTCGTTCTTCCGCTGCCGGATAACTCTGGCCGGAATCCCGGCAACAAGGGAGTTTGGGGGCACATCTTTTGTGACAACTGCACCCCCGGCAACAATGGCCTGCTCGCCGATGGTGACACCGGGGAATATCATGGCATTCGAATAGACCTTGGCATAATCCCCGATCGTAACCGGGGCATACGTGCGTTCTGTATGGTCGGACTCGGAGTGGCTGTGGGTAAATACCCGGACAAATTCTCCCATGCCGACCGAATCGCCGATGAAAAGCCCGCCCTTGGTGTCGAGAAATGTCCCGCAGTTGATGAAGAGATTATCGCCCGCGGAGATCGCCTGCCCGAAGTTGAACCGGACATTTGCTTCGGCACAGAAATTCTTCCCGCACTGCCGGAAGAGTTTTTTTGCAAGAATTCGGCGGAACGGGATCGCAAAGTCCGTTGCAACGGAAACGGGCGTGCGCTCGAACGCATCCCAGAGAAAATGCAGGAACTTTTGTTCTTTGGAAAATACCATTTCTTCGGATTTGGGAAGGTACTCGCTGTAGATTTTCATCTCCGCGAGAAACCCGTCGCTGAGCGGGGGGATGCCGATCAGGGGAAGGATCACATTTGTTCCGGCCTCATCAAGTCCGCCCTGCACGATCTGTTCGATCGCGGCAAGCCGTCCAGGGCCGGAATCCCGGGGTGTAGTCATAGCAGACAGTACAGCGGAATTCCATAAATACCATTCCTGTTTGTTGGGGGAGTTTTCTGAATGACAATCTGCCTTCGACAGATCAGGTACTGCCCGTCCAGTGATTGCCGGCAACAAGGGAGCCCGGGTCTTTTCCAATAAAACGTTCCGGACAACCGGCAGAATTCCCGGGGGGTCGAGAAAAAAGGCAGCGTGTAAGATCGGGGGGCAGCCCGGAGATCGTTTCGTAAAACAGTTATGATTGGGCAGTAGATAGGAATTCATGGAATCCGGAATAACAAAAAATCCTGTCTCGCGGGGATTAATCCGAACGCTTCCGGTTAAGAAAAAGGATCATGATAACACCCGGGTGTCCGGATACCATGAGGTAATCGCACCTTCAGGCCCGTGTCGGTTCGCGACGCGAGCCGGGCATATCCGGGGGACCTGACCGTGAACCTTCCTGCAGGATTCAGGGAGCGTGACCTTTTCTGGGATGCAGCAATCCTTGCCACAGCAGCGGCAGCTCTCCTGCTGAACGTGGCGGGGCTTTTTCTCGGGATTACGATAATAATCCCGCTTCTCGTTGTCCCGGTCGTGATTGCCGCAAATCGCTACCCGCGATGGGGTGTAGTCACGGCCATCAGTATCGGGATACTCTATTTCCTTGCAGATCTCCTCATAACCGGGAGCACATCGTCAGATATTGCCGGGGCGCTTGTGCTGACCGGGGTCCTGATCCTGATCGGGTGGCTGGTGGGCCGGCTCACCCTCCGTCTCCGTGAACAGGAGGCGCTCTATCAAGGGCTCTTTGACCATTCGGAAGGCGGCAGTCTCCTCATAAAAGATACCGGCACCAGCCGTACAATCGAGGAGGTAAACTGGAAAGCTGCCGATCTCCTCCACCGGAAAATCCGGGATCTCACCGGATCCCCACTGTCTCTGATCTGGAACGGGGAGGACGAGCAGGACTTCTTTTCCCACCTCTCCCGGGGGGGTGCAGTCTATGCAACGGAGACCTCCTTTCTGTTACCCGACAAAAAGACGTTCATTGTGCTGGTCTCCGCTGCCCCCCTCCCGGAGAACAGGGCAATCCTCACGTTTATCGATATCACAAGCCGGGTCCGCGCTGAACAGGCCCTCAAGACCGCAAATGACAAACTCAACCTGCTTTCACGGTTCTCGGCAGAGCACCTCCACTTCTCGGTTGACCAGATCCTTGAAACGGTGGATGATGCAGATGCCAGCTGCGCAGACACCGTAACGCACGGGTACCTTGACCGTATCAGGACATTTGCGTGGAACATTGCCCGGCAGCTCTTCCTCACCGAGTCGTATAAGGATCTCGGGACAACACCTCCGGCCTGGATCAGTGTCCAACAGGCATTCGAATCAACGCGGCTGACGCCGGAGACCGGTACGGTCTCCATCAGAATCTGGACCGGGCGCCTTGAAGTCTATGCCGACCGGCTCTTCTCTGATGTCCTCATCCATCTTGTGGAAAATTCCCTGCTCCATGGCAGCACGGTAAAAAATATCATTGTCACATATCACGAGACACCGGAAGGACTCGACCTCTCAATCCGGGACGACGGCCCTGGAATACCCGCAGCGAAGAAGGATCACATCTTCGAGTATGATTCCGGGGGACAGGCAACAATCGGCCTGTTCATCTGCCGGCAGATTGTCGAGGTGACCGGGATGACGCTTAAGGAGATCGGGACCCCGGGCAGGGGAGCATGGTTCATTATCCATGTACCGGCGGGAAGATACCGGATCGAGGGGACCTCGGCTGACGCCCCGCCAAGCCCCTTCCCGCCGGGGCCAGCCCAGCACATCATCCGGCACAGCACCGGTACGACCGTGAAAGAACTGATCTCTTCAGAGTTCCCGCTCGCAGACGCGCTCTGGGTTGATTATCACAACACGATCGGAGATCCACGGACAGACCGGATCTTTGCAGCCTTCCATGACGGACAGGCAGTCTCCCTCGCCCGCTGCAGGTGGCATCCGGACGGGTATGAGGTTGACGGGGTTTTCACCCCGGTCAGCCACCGTGGTCACGGGTTTGCAAATGCTGCGATATGGGGACTTATTGAGGCGTGCGGTAATGACATCCTGTATATGCATTCAGTCCGGGGTCTCGAAAAGTTCTATGGGAGTTACGGGTTCGTCCCGATCGATGAGAAAGAGCTTCCGCCTACAATCCGGGAAAGGTTTGCATGGGCGCAGGGGGAGATGGAAGGGGCAAATGTCGACCCGATGAAACGGATCCCGCCAGCATAGGCAGCCCTCACCTCCACTTTGGTGGCAAGGGTATCCCTCCGCAACTATCCTGGCCTATCGATGACAGGTCATCGGAATGCTTCATCGTTAAAGGATGAAGCAGAGGGATTGATAAAATCACCTGCCTCATCGCATCAGAGATGTGGAAGGAAAAGAGTCTGAAGAGCTCTTCGACCTGGCGTCGGGAAAAAAATCTGAAAATACCGGGTTTCCCGCAATGGTTTCTCTTCCGGGCTTACATTGCCGCTGCAACACGCGGGCGGGTATTTACGATCCGGTGGGCCAGAATCCCGATACCGATCGTAGTATCCGTGAGGATCATGAGAAATTCTTCGCGGGAAACGGGGGTGAGAATAATTGCACCGCCCAGGTATTCCAGCGTCATCTGCCGGAGCCTGCTGTCTTCCATCAGGGTATTGCGGTTCTCAAAAAAATTTATTGAACATGAACCGAGCGCCCCGAGTGCATCGCGATCGAGTAAGGCATTTGAAACTACATCAATGACAAAACCATCGCGACCGACCAGTGCAGCGGCGGTCACGCCGGCATTATTCAGGAATTCTGACAGGATCTGTTTCAACACCATAGCACCTTCGATATACCCTCATGCGCATCTGGTTCCCCATATGGTAGGAGTTTAATATTAAGGTACCCATGAAAACCAAATTTTAGAATGATTGCCGACAATTCACCTTCAGCGGCAAAGAACAGGGGTTTTTTCAGGAGCCACAACAGGACATGCAGATTTTTGTGATGAGCCCGGAAAAGACCTGCTTGTAATGTATGTAAGGGGCGGGACGATCCGTGTTCCCGGAAAAACCCTGTTTTTTCGTGTGGATCCCTGCGGCACCCTTATGAGGGTCAGACCCTGCCCCGGAACCGGGAGGAATTATCTGCCCGGGGTTTGACGGAAAAATGGATGATTTCCATCCGGTACAGTGATATTCACCGGGCATGGACGGTGAATGTATCTCCGGTTTCCCACATGCCGGTAACCGGGTTCAGCTGTTTCTCTACCCCGTCAAATGTCCCGGTACTTTCGTGTACCGTTATGACAAGGTAGCCGACTCTCTGGTCATTCATGAGGATGGTCTTCTTCGGGTATTCCGGCGTGAGTGCCGGGTCGACATTCGCAGGATCGAAGGGCATCACGTGTGCCCCGGCGTTACCGCTGACGATCTGCAGAACACCCCGGGATTCGCCCCTCACGTACAGGTGGGCATGCCCGCAGAAATAGGCTGATACATGGTTGTCCACCAGGCTCGTCCAGAAGATATCGCGCTCCTCTGAATGAACGTCGATGGCGGAAACATCCTCTGTCGTATCGTTGACCACGGCATACGCGGGAGAATGCCCGAAAACAAACATGAACGGCCGGGTATCCTGCGTGAGCTGTCCGCTGACCCAGCTCTGGTTCACGGTCTCCTTCTTGCCATTGTGGGCAATATAATTGTCGTTCAGGACGAATTTTGCACCCTTGTGCGTGAATGAATACGTCAGTTTCTCTTCACCGGGCGGGCCATTTGCCGGCATGCCGGACGCCACCGTTGCGAGATAAGCATCAAGGAGGGGAGCAATGGTCGTGCCCGGGCCGTCCTCATGATTACCCCGGACAATATACAGCGGAATACCGGTGTTATCCGTGTAATTATGGATGGGAGAGACGGAGGTCATCCAGTTCTCAAACTGGCCCGGGTAATTGCCCGCCATCGGGGATGCGTTGGTTAACATCCACCCGTTGACCGGGTCACCCAGGTACAGGGCCAGGTCCGGCTTCTCTGCCGCAATCGCCTATGCGATCGGGATCAGGGCCGGACTGACCCCGGTTGTTGTATTCCCCGCAGGATCAGGAGAGTCCGCGAATACCACAAATTTCCAGTCACCGGATGCTGCGGGTGTCGCGGTTCCGTCAGAGGCCTTCACCGTCATGGTCTCATTGATATCGAGATACTGTCCCGCATCCCGTGTATATGCCGGCCAGGTCGCATTCATCCCGCCGTTCGGGTTCCCCGTCTTCGCGAACCGTGTCCAGAGGTCCACGAGATTGTCCGAAACCATCTCGTTTGCCTGATCCGGAGGAAGCGGGACCCTGAACAACAGGATCGTCTCGCTCCCGTGGAATGCCCCAAGGTTCGCCCCGGGCAGGACATAGGTGTACTGGTACCGGTACGTGCTCTGGTTCAGGTCTGAGTTCGAACCGGCCACAAACTTCACTGCATTGGTGAAGTCATAGTCGGTCATGATCTGCTCAAGCCGGAGCTGGACATCAGCAGTTGTTCTGGCAGGATACTTTACAAGAACCGCATCGGCGTCATTCCCGAACCGGGCCCGGATAAATGCCTGGTACTCCGGAACAGTCATGTTTGCACCTGCCGCAAGCGTCCTGCCGTCATCGGCATTGCTCCCTATGATGAGGGGGACCGGGTTCTGCCGGTGGAGGCGGAACAGCTCGTCCGGCGAACCGGGAATGAGCCACCCGTCAATGGTTGGCTCGAAGTGCCGCATGTTCACCATCTGGAACGGGGCGGCAGGCCATGGCGTGGCATTGGTAAGTTCCTGGTACGGCAGTTTCCGCATCTGCGCAATCGTACCCGGCCCGGAGTACCCGAGGCCCTGTGCGTACGTCTGCCCGAGCTGTTCGGCATCGGCCCGGGAATTGAGGGCATCAATTTCCGCACCGTTCGTCCAGAACGTGCCGCTCTCGACAATGGCCTGCATAAAGAGCCCTTTGCTCTGCGGGCTGACCAGATGGATAAGGATGCTTTCCCCGCCCGCGGACTGTCCGAAGATAGTCACCCGGGACGGGTCGCCGCCAAACTCCCCGATGTTCTTCCGGACCCACTGCATGGCGGCGATCTGGTCAAGGAGGCCGTAATTGCCTGAAACATTGTTCGAAGACTCGCTGTCAAGCTCCGGGTGGGCAAGGAACCCGAGGGCGCCGACCCGGTAATTGGTCGTAACGACAACAACTCCTTTCTCTGCAAGGGCTGTGCCATTATACAGCGGCATGGAACCCGCGATCTTGCCGAATGCCCCGCCATAGATGAAGACCATGACCGGCAGTTTTTCGTCAGCACTCGTTGCAGGAGTCCAGACATTGAGGTACAGGCAGTCCTCGCTCATATTCAGCGTGGGATCGGCAGCGAGAGGCTGGGGGCAGGCCGGTGAGAAGACCTTCGTCTCCTTCACACCCTCCCATGGCTGTACCGGTGCCGGAGGTCTCCACCGCAGGTCTCCGGTCGGCGGAGCTGCGAACGGGATCCCCGTGAAAACACGGAGATTGCCCTGCTGCATGCCGGAAACAGATCCGGCATCGGTCTTCACGACCCCGGGTTCCGGGCCTTCCTGAGTGCATCCTGCGAGAAATGCAGATCCCATGAGAACCAGGCAGATTGCCAGAACATACATTTTCAGATTAATTGGTTGCATACGAATGTATCCCCATCACTTCCGGCAAAAATCCTAGGTTTCCGGGGATGGGCATATCTTTTGGGAAACACGGTACTTCCTGGGAACCGGATGTAAACCGAAAATTTTTTGTGAATATCAGTCTGCAACGGGTTAATGGTATGCATCTTGCGAACAGGAGAGAAATGGATCTGCCGGGAACGGGTTTTCCGGGGTATTGATCATATCGTTCATGGGTGCCCGGGGCGGGATCTGGTTTACTCACCTCGATGCCGGACCAGCCATTGGTGATCTGGCCGGGCCGGATACGATAGAACTCAGTTACATTGAGGACGGGCCCGATGCAAAAGCAATCATCGTCCATCTCTCCCGGCAGATGATTTGAACAATGCCCCCTTTTCCTCATCCGGATAATTAAGCAAAGGATACGATTTGTCCGGATTTCATCTGCATTTTTTGTAAATGGTGGAAATGTAATTATACTTCAATGGAGAGTCTGATTCATTATGACGAGTCAGGACAAAACACGGAAAAAAGAGGATCATAAAAACCATCCTGAGACAAACCCCTATCCCCACCCGCCACACCATGTTCAGCATAAACCAGCCCTTGCCCCAGATCACGATCCTCATCATACAAACCCGGATCCAAATGATGAGAGGATCGATCATGGTGTTTATGAAGACAGACCCCGGCCTCCAAAGATCAATAAAACAAATTTACACCTTGAGCACATTGAACATAAACACCACCCGTAAATACCATTTTTACTGAAGGGGTTGCTTTCGGATTCTGCCTTAAAACCGGGTATTTTTTCCATCCGATCCTTTCTTAATCGTTTTCCGTCCGGACCTGACCGTACCACACCACGTACCCGGGTAAGGCCGATATCAAAGTCCGCTTGAAAAAGTACCAGACTCCCTTTGCCGGTCATCCAGCCATGGCAGACCGGTTCCCATAATGGACGCGGATCGCGGACGAACGAAAAAAGGGAAACGGTAATTCACCCGGGATTATTCCCGGACGCCGTTCCAGGAGAGCTTTGATGTTTCAAGCTCGCTCTTATTCTCGGCGTGTACCCACCGGCCGGTGAACGAGTTCCTGTTCTCTGACAGTTCAAAGACAAAGAACCCGACATCGTCATCGCTTTCCGAATAGGTCCCGGCCAGGGTATTTCCCTGCATAGTGGCATTGAGAGACCCGGTAAATGTGCCCTCTTCGGGATAGGTGTAGTTGTAGTTCCCGGATACTTCCGGACCCGCCTGGGTCATGGTAATCACTGCGACCGTCAGGTTGCCATCTTTTTCAAGCCAGGTGGAATTCCATATCCCGGACCATGACGGGGCCTCAGGGACAGGTGTGGCAGCTGCCGTTGCAATCGCCAGGGATTCCACCGGGGCTGCGGACGTGGCAGCGGGTGTTGCAGGGGACGACGGGAAGGAACTCGTACAGCCGGAAGCGGCCAGCATCACACACAGGAAGCCGGCCAGGATAAGATAAAAGGACTTTTTCATCATGATCTCACGGATATTTCTCCCGAAGTTTTTATGCCTTCCGGAATGATGGTGGCCGGTATCACCACCATTGCGGGGCAGATTCATTTGCCTGCGGGGAGAACGTAATCATGATACAGGGACGGAGGCAGGAAGATGGGAACTGATAGGAATCCGACGATAATCCAGGTTGATGAACGCCCCCCGCTGCCGGTTCTTGCCACGCTCTCGCTCCAGCACCTCTTCGCAATGTTCGGGGCAACGATCCTCGTCCCAGTACTCTTTGGCGTCGACCCGTCCACCATCCTCCTGTTCAACGGGATCGGCACGCTCATCTTTCTTGCGCTCTGCCAGTGGAAGGTCCCGGCGTATCTTGGCTCGAGTTTTGCGTTCATTCCTGCTGTCCTCACCATCATCCCCCTGTACGGGTATGGTGCAGCCCTCGGGGGATTCATCGCATCGGGAATCATCTTCATCCTCCTTGCATTCATCATCGGGAAGACCGGTACCGGCTGGGTGGAGGTCGTCTTCCCGGATGCCGCCATGGGTGCGATCGTGGCGGTCATCGGCCTTGAACTGGCACCCACTGCGGCAAAAATGGCCGGCCTCACGGCCGGATCGCCGGACCCGGCAACGCTTGGCATTGTTCTCGTAACCCTTGGCGTGATGATCGTGGGCATGACCGTGTCCAAAGGATTCCTCCGGATCCTCCCCGTCCTGCTCGGCATCCTCGCCGGCTGCGTGGCCGCCGTTCTTCTCGGGCGGGCGGTCCTGGACACGATCCTTATCGCCCCGTGGTTCTCGATCCCGACGTTCTATGCGCCGGCCTTCTCGCCTGCAGCAATCATCCTCATTCTCCCGGCGACCGCGGTCGTCTTCGTAGAACTCATCGGCCACCTCAGGGTCACGGGGACCATTATCGGCCGCGACCTGATGAAGGCCCCGGGAATTGAACCGGTGCTGTACGGGAAAGGGATCTCCACGGTTCTTTCGGGGTTCTTCGGCTCCACCCCCAACACCACCTATGCAGAGAATATCGGGGTCATGGCTATCACCCGGGTCTACAGCACGTATGTCCTCGCCGGCACTGCCCTCATCGCAATTGCGATCTCCTTCTGCGGAAAACTCCCGGCCGCCATCCGGGCGATCCCGGATCCGGTGATGGGCGCGGTCGGGCTCTTCCTCTTCGGCGTTATTGCAGCCTCGGGTATCCGGATACTCATCGATGCACGGACCGACCTGTCCTGTTCCCGGAACCTTGTCCTGGCCGCCCTGATTCTTGTCATCGGCGTTTCCGGCGCATCGGTTAATATCGGGCCTGCAGAGATCAAAGGCATGGCACTTTCAACCGTTGTGGCGGTTGTGCTGGGCGTGTTCTTCTATACGGTGGACCGGATGGGGTGGGGGAATGGCTGCTGATAGTATCCGGGGGGTCTCCCCGCTCCAAAATCCCGCTGGTGGCACACTCATGAGAGGACGGTGCCGGGAATGTTATCATTGCCCCCACGATCTCATCTCTTATCCACCGAAAATTCCCGCTCCAGCTTCCCGAACGCCATCGTAAAAGACGCTTCCCACCGGGAAAACATCTCCATGCGTTCCTGCAATTTCCTGATCTTTGATTCCGATTCGAGCCGGAAAAAGGGCCTTGGGGTATCCTGCCCCGGGACCGTTTTCCACGTGAACAACCCGTAACTGTCGGCCATAAAAGAACGGTACTCTTTTTCCAGCCAGTCAATCTCAGTAGAGAGCTCGTCAATCTTTTTCTGCAATGCTTTCTCTTTGCTTAATGGTTTACCGACCCTGATGATCCGCTCATAGTGTCCGACCTTTTTCCGGCAGGTTTCAGAGCGGATGAGAGTGCCATACACGTCCCTCAGCCGGACAAGGTCCGGGGCGGCCTGGATCGTTAACTGGCGCTTGTAGTGAATTGCTGCGGAGGTTTGTTCAAGATATCTTGGGTAATTCCCCTTCAGGACCTCCCTGACCCAGACCGCGAGAGGGATTTCCGGATTATTGGTCGTGAAGAGCGTCTGTTTTTTTGCATGCAGTCCGATACTCCGAATCCCTTTTGCGATGAAGATATGGTTCTCGGAACCGGTCTCAAAGAAGGAACGGTCGATATAGGGAACGGTCGTGAGAGGCCGGTCGTCTTCTCCAGCGAGGTACGAATCATACCCTGCTGCAAAATCCTTGGATCTCCCGAGAAAATTATCCAGTAACCAGTACGATTCAATTCCCTCGTTTCGGTATTTTGTATCCCGCTCTGCCAGTTCATCCGGGGAAATGGTGCTGATCTGGATCTCAAAAGCAATTTTCCTGCCGTCCCGGGCTGCGTACACATCCGCGATCCCCGAACGGTCCAGCGCCGGGAACTCAACGGTAGTTTCCCATCCTGCGGCCCTGCAGGCCCGGTAAATCTGCTCCTTGATTACCAGGTGTTCCAGGGACTCCTCTGCATAATTGCACCCGGCATCGACCGCGTGATAGAAGTGCTGCGTCCCACTCTTCGAGCTCCGCAGGTGTCCCGGCGCCCCGCAGCAGGCCATCGTGACCGGGAGTCCTTTTGTATGGCGCAGTTTCAGGTCTGCCCATTCTTCTGCCGAGAGGTCGGGGCCAATGACGGGCTCTCCTTCAACAATCGCCTTCAGGGGCACAGTGATCCGGTTTGGTTTTTGAATTTGAAAAATGCACAGCCATGTTTTTGGGAAAGAGACGGAACCCGGCCCCCGCTCACATTTACAGCATAAAGGTGATCCGTTCCCCTCGTTTTTCCCGGGAATATCACCAGAGGAGTCTCTTCGCAGTAACGGGACCGGTGGCTGCGAAAAAAATTAATTTTTCATTTTGATTACAGTTAATTTCTCAATAGCCTCAACATCACCGGGTTCCCTCACTTCAAGCCTGACACCCCGGCCTTCGGCATATTTCCTGGCGCTGTCGATCACTTCCAGGAGCGATGCCGGCAGATCGCTCTCATGTGCTGCCCGTACCGCCTTTTCACCGAGCGCAAACGAGGCAAGGAAGTATCCTTTGCACGGTGTCATGTAGAGAACAACCCGTTTTTCCTGTTTCAGCCGCAGACCCCAGCCCGTCGATTTGCTGGAATATCCCTATTCCACGGACAGCGGTGCAAACCTCTCTGCGACACGGCGTTTCAGTTCATTCCACGGGTCATATGCGGTCCCCAGGGTTTTGGCAACGTCGGAATCCCGGGGCGGTGCCGACTTATCATCAAAAGCGCTTAATGCCATGTAGCGGATGCTCCCTGATTATTGTTACACCCGATTTCTGTTTCCGATAATATTTTAATAGACCGGGCCTTGCCCGGGATTGCCGTCCGGCCCATGCCCGCTCCAGGATATCGGGATTGGGGAGGACACGCATTTTCCGGAGGGGCCCCGGCAATATCCACTACCTGCAGAAGTGAAAAATTCCTGGAAAAGACATGGAGACAGGTAGGGTAATCTTTTCATGAATTTATTTCCCGGGATTTATTTCGAATAAAAAAGGGGATTTTTTGAGAATAATTGTTCTGTAGAAACGCACATGAACCATTCCGGTTCAAACGCTGGCAATGAAAATCGGCAAAAATAATTATTCCAGCCATTTTGATCCGCCGCGGGGGCGCCCCGTCGGGGGCGGCGGCGTATATCGTAATCGGGGGTGGGGGTCTCAACCCCCATCGTTCTGTCAGAAAGGATTCGAATTTCACAGGAAATTATTAAGTATGACCAGACGCTCCAGGGGCTTCGCCCCGCCGCTGAGGCGCCCCGGTTGTGATAGTGTGGGATTACCTGTACACAAAACCGCAGGGGATTTCACTACCGGAAAATTCAGGGCATCATATGCACCCCCACGGTCGAAGAACACCCTACGTTCTAATTCTGCTTCGGGTCTGATGACATTCAGTGCCCTAACTGATGCAGGGCTGGCGCAAGAGGGACGAGGACATCTCATGAAACTGGGTTTCTCCGGAGTAAAAAAGTCCAGGAAGAGACCCTGACACCGGAAGTATAATTTTTCCACGGATTCATGTCCCGGGTTTTTTCGAACCGGAAAAAGGGGATTATTTTTGAACATTATCACTTGGCATACGCTTCAACCAGGTCGCGAGCGGTGATTATCCCGGCGATCTGCTTCTTTTTCATAATCGGAAGCCGCCGTACATGCTGTGCAGCCATGATCTTTGCTGCCTGATGAATACTGATACCGGCAGGAGCTGATGTCATGAGTCCGGAACATGCATCGCCGAGCGAGGTTTCAAGCGATCGTGACTGGACAAGGAAAGAGGAGAGGAGGTCACGTTCGGTAAATATGCCGAGCGGTTTTTCATTCGTGGTGACAATCACGCTGCCGACCCGCTCTTTGCCCATAATTTTCGTTGCAGAGAGGACGGTCTCATCTTCATCGAGGCTGACAATTTCTTTAGTCATGAAATCATCGACAACAAGGGAAGTCTCCGGGGCCTCGGGCATCTCACGGATCAGGTCGGCTGCTGTGATTATCCCGGCGAGTTTCCCGCACACGAAGACCACCAGTCTTCCTTTTTTATTGATCATGGTTCGTGCCGCCTCCCGGATCGTGAACGGCGGGCATATTCTGATGAGCGGATACGACATGACCTGCCCGACCAGGGTTTTTTTCAGGTCCAGATCGTGTGCAAGAACCCTGGAGAGCAGGTCCCGCTCCGTTACAATAGCAACAGGGGTTTTGTATTTTACCACAACCAGGCTCCCGATGTGTTTTTCACCCATCGTCTTTGCCGCCTGAAACATCGTGGTTTCTGGAGTTGTCGTGATAACCTTGCGGCTCATGATGTCTTCCACTTTCACGTGACGCCGGGATTCCTTATAGGCAGAATCGAGCACGCTCGGAAGTCCGATGACCGTTTTTTTAGGTGCCGTCATAATGATCACTTCAATGGGAGAATTGAGTCTGGGACAATAAAGGTTTCGGTGCCCTTTTTTCTGCTAAAGGAAAAAGTGCACTGGAGAAACAAGTGTGAACCGATCCGGTTCACACCCAAGCCATGAAAACCGGCAAATAATTATTTCAACCGTCTTGATCCGCCGCTGATGCGCCCCGGTTACGATAGTGCCATATTACCTGTACATAAAAATGAGAAAGAATTTCTGTACGGATATTACCGAGGCATCATATGCGCCCCCGCCCCAAACGAGGGCTGGGCTGGCGCAAGGGGGGCGATCCTATCTTTTGAAAGAACACCAAGCAGTAAAACAGAATATGCAGGAACGGATAATGAGAGGTTCCGGATAACCGTTTATACCCGCCCCCTGAGGACGGGATCCGGGGGAAACCCGGTTTTTCCGGAGAGTGGTTTGCCACACTGTCCCGGCCTTTCACTGAGCTATCCGGGAGACCTTCCCGCTGCCTTCATCCTTGCTGCATATTTTTTCCCCAGCGCATCTGCCGCTGTCAGCGCTTCATAAACCATCTCTGGCGTCACGCTGAAAGGCTCGCTCTCCATAAAATTAGCCGGACTGCATGCAGTAATGGCAACGTTCATGAGCTCATTGAGGCCCAGTTCCCGCTCACTTATTCCGGCAAAGGTAACCGGCAGTCCCACGCTGGTGCAGAACCGGAGGACCTCTTCGATTTCCCGGTCCGGGCGTTTTTCGAGGACAAGCTGGACGAGAGTCCCGAATGCCACCAGTTCGCCGTGATACATGTTATGGCACGGGGGCAGTATTGTGAAAGCATTGTAAACCGAATGAGCACACGCGAGTCCGTTGCTCTCAAAACCCACGCCGCTGAGATAAATATTCGCTTCAATGATATTTTCCAGTTCGCGGGAACATACTCCATTTTCTGCATCCTGTTTTGCTTTCAGGCCGTCACGGATCAGGGTTTCGTAACACAACCGGGCCAGCGCAAGGGACGTTCCTGTCGGTTTTCCGCCGGCAAAGTTATCATGGCCGGATGCAGCATTGGCACCGGCTTCAAAATATGTTGAGAGGGCATCCCCCATCCCGGCAACGAGGAACCTGACCGGGGCCCGGGTAATGACATCCGTATCGACAAGCACCAGTTCCGGATTTTTCGGGAGCAGGATATTCCCGTCAAATACATGGTCTTCGGTATAGGTAACGGCAATTGCGCTTGTCGGGGCATCGGTCGATGCGATCGTGGGAACCGAAACAACCGGGGCTTTCTCAAAATATGCCACACCTTTTGCGGTATCGAGGGCCTTACCCCCGCCGACTCCGGCCACCACGGCGCAGTTGTGCGTCCTGAATATGGCCCGCAGCCGGTCGATCTCGTTTCTTGTGCATTCCCCGCCGAATTTTTCAAAAAATACGGCTGAACCGTAACCCTCAAAACGCTTCTCAATGACATCTTTGAGGTTTTTGTACGCAAACCCGCCCATGACGAACAGGACCGGCCCGCCCAGATAAGAAATGCGATCGTTTATTCTGGAAATTTCGCCGGGTCCCTGGATATATTTTGACGGTGATGCGAGTACTCTGGACATGATCCTGCAGCTCCTTTTCTGATAGATCATTGACGCCGGATGAAATAAACAGCAGACGTTGCCGGGATATGCGTGAGGGGGGGATGATCAGGTTAACGGCGCAAGAGTGGAGCCCGGAATCGTTGCCTGGCCTGAAATATCCGGGAAAATGAATCCACCGGAGCCTTGCACGCGGCCTGCCCGTGCATGACGGTAACCGGAATACCACCGGCGATGGGATGCATCAGTACGCAGGATCACCAGAAGAACCATTTCCAAAAAAAAATTGCTCTGGAGAAAACCTGTTTTAAAAGGTATGATCGCCCCCCTTTGCTCCAGCCCAGCCCTTGTCAGGGACGGGGGCGCAAATAATTCCTCGTGAATTTCTGTACAAAAATTCTCCGCATTTTTGTGTACAGGCAATGCGTCACTATCGCAACCGGGGCGCCTCAGCGGCGGGGTGAAGCCCCTGGAGCGTCTGGTCATTCTAAATTTTTCCCATAAAAATTGGCCTCTTCAGGAATTACTGATGGGGATTGAGACCCCCATACCCCCAATTACGATGAACTCCGCCGCCCCCGACAGGAAGCCCCCGCGGCGGCTGCAATTCCCGGTTTTCCCGGAAACCGAACTAACCCTGCCATGCCGTACCGAGGCCCTGAGGCGGGGAGCCTTCATAAATTTTTTAAAAGGGGCGTGATTTTCATAGTTTGGGTGCGAACCCGATCGGTTCATGTCCGTTTCTCCAGGGCAAAAAAGAATCAGTCAACCTCGAGAATCTCCGCATAGGATAACTTCAGCACCTGCTCAAGGTGATTGAATGCCTTTGCATGGTCAATATAGACCCGGAACTTCCCCCCGGCATCTGTTGTGATATTGAGCGACCCGGCAAGAAGGTTTGGTCGTTGCAGTTCCATGCGGCTGATATCTTTTCTTCTGACCTCAAACACCTTGTACCGTTCAAGTTCCTCCATCTCCCGCGGGCGGGTATCGACATTGGTCCCGAACAGCTCGCCAAGGATAAATTCCCCAAAGGAGATACTGTCGCTTCGCCGTGCATCCAGGGACGGGTTGTGGATCACGAACAATCGCTGATTTGTCACGTAAACCCCGTACCCCCCGACAGCTGAGCCGATCGCACCGGCGATTATCCCGCCCATGCCCGGGTCGGTAACCTTGAGAATAATGCTGGAGATCCCGCCGATATAGGTCTCCTCTGCGGCCTGGCTCCGGCCCTTTTTCGCAGGCTGGTCGGTAGAAACAACGATCGACTGGACCGCGGCAATCATCGATCCATCCGCATCATAGATACCCGCCCCCCTGCTCCAGAGATGTACCGTTTTTCCCCGCAGCCGGACCGTTTCGGGAGCACTGTTGAATACATCACCGTCATGAGTGATACCCAGGGCTTTTTTGAGTTTCAGGTCATGAGGAGATGTGATGATGTAATCTATCAGCATGGGCCTTTCCTCGCCGACAAGAACCCCCGCATAGGCATACCCGTCCCTGCCGATCATGTCTGCAGCCCCGACCCCGGTAAGCTCCGCGATTGCCCGGTTCCAGGCAATGACCTTCCCCGCGGGCTCGATGGCAAATACCGGGTACTGGACATGCTCGACCGATTCTGACAGTTCGGTGACGTAATCCTTCACCCGTCTTTTCTTTTTGGGAGGCATGAGACGGTCCGGCACGGGCAGGGATACTTTCTGTATCACGGGTTCCGGCTGAACCCGGGGTTCTTCGAGTGAATGGAGGGCAAGGGATGACAGGGAAATAATGCCGGACATGGGAGTCAGCAGAGCAGTATATCCCGTGACCTTTCCCGAACCATCCGTGTACGCCCGGTAGTTACCGAGGACCAGTCTCAGCGGACCGTTTTTCGATTGGATATGGTGCAGGAGGTGGGCGGCGGGATTCTGTGCAGTCAGTGATTTGAGGTGGCTGGCAAATTCAGCACGTTCATCATCAGGAAGGGCAGAGAAGAAACCTTCGCCCCCTTTGGCGGTTGTGCCGATTTCCCGGGTATAGAAACTGTTGGCGTACCGGATCCGGCCGTTCCGGTCAAAACCGCAGAGTGGAACAAACTGGTTGTCGATAAGTGACTGGGAAGGAGTGTCCGCGGACGGGGGCGGGAAGGTCGCAGCCTGTTTGTCCCGTTTGTCCTGGTTCTCCCGGATCAAATCAATCACTTTCTGCATCTCATCCATGAGCGTGAGGCCTTTTTGCAGGTAGTAATTCCCGCCGCTGTTGAGGATATCAATTGCCACCCGGGTGAGGTGCCGCCCGGTACAGATGATAAAAAATGCATTGTTTCCGCGTGAACGGATCTCTTTTAAGAATTCAATACCGTCCATATCCGGCATGGTAAAATCACAAAAGATCGCGTCAGCGTGATGTGATTTCAGCAGGTCAAGCGCAATCTTAGACGATGAACAGGTCATAATCGTGAGATCCGGATCGCGGTTGAACGTGGTGGTGAACATATCCAGAACAGCAGTATCATCATCGATACAAAGGAGCGCGAGCGGTGCGGGATCCGATGGTTTCGGGGACATGATGGGGTAATGAAGATATCAGTATTCTACCTTTATTAATAAGCATCCTGAAATTTTCGATACCCGGGAAAGGGATTTAACCTTTTTTTCGTATCCCGGGGGAAAAGGCACAAAGAGACCATTACCTGAGAGGAGGTGAAGCAGGGGATATGCAGATCTTTCAGGGTTGTTTCCCCCTAAAAGAATGGGAGAAAGACCAGGAACGATCCTGCGAGGGCCGGTTTTACCGTTCAGATAGCGATGAACTTACCGGGGATCCTCCGGATTCCATGCTCTTAACCAGATCGATAGATTACAGAATAAACTTCCCTGATGCGTGTCTTGTTTATATCCCGGTCCCTGTCGACCAGGAGACCCATTTCATTCTCTGGATATCCAATGCCAAAAAAAAACTGTCGGGATAACAACAGGGCTCAATATCCTTTTCAGATTCAAAAGACACGTTCTGCGCGAGGAAAAGCCGTTCCCCGTACATGCCGGTGCCGTTATATGCCCGGGCAGTCGGGTTATCACCAGAATAATCGGGAAGATTGCCGGGCATCGTCACATTTCCCGGATTCGGTTTGCCGGAGTTCGGACGGGAGAATATTCCTGATAAGATACCTGTTACGCCGGGAAGAATCGCTATTGGCAGGACAGTCCTGCGTTTCATTTACCTTTCCCGTCCCCGTTTCAATGAATCCCCGATAAGAAAAACCAGAACCATGCACCTGCAAGAACAAGGGCAATACCCAGTGATTTCTTCTCATGCCGTGAAGCGAAATATCCTTCGAGCCCGCCGATAATGCAAAACCCTGCACCATAAAGAATGCTATTCACATACGATGGCGTAGCCGCAGGCAGTTCTCCGGATACAACCCGGGCAACGGTCATCACGAACAGGAATGGCAGGACCCCGGTAAGAACGGCACCTTTGGTATCGCAGGTATTCCACCCGTAAATAACCGGGGCGACGATTGTGGCAAGTAATGCAATGATTTCAAAAAGACCCCATAAACCGGCGCCGGATCCTCGTCCCCAAAGGGTCATGGAGGCTAACGAGATCAGCCAGATCAGGATAATTATGGCAGATACCAGTAATGGGATAAAAAAGGCAAAGTTTTTTTGAGCATTCCGTATTGCTGAAGACATGATAACCTCCAATTATCTGCAATGAACCGTTCGAAGGGGGGTTATTAACTTTTTATCACCCGGTACCTTACGCTTCTGAAAAAACCTGACAGGTTTTTTTGCATCCGGCGTCCATCCCGGGTTTTTCAGAATCCCGGGCCCCGACCGGAGATCTTCGGACGCGGGGTGCCCCCCGGTTTTTTCTCCCGACACACCAACATCCATACAACAGGAGGGAACTATGCGCTCATTTGCATCATTCAAAGATCGGGTGGAGGATATGATGAGCGATGTCTATGCGCTCTACCTTGCCCGCAATGATCCGCGAATTCCCTGGTATGCAAAAGCCGTCATTGTCCTGACTGTTCTCTATGCCCTCAGCCCCATCGACCTTATCCCGGATTTTATCCCTTTCTTCGGGTATCTCGATGACCTGATCATCGTGCCGCTGGGAATCGCACTCGCCATCTGGCTCATGCCGGAGAATGTCTGGGAGGAATACCGGGAAAAGGCGAAGGCCGGGTTTGCCGGTATCAGGCTGAACAGCTGGGAAGGAGTCATGCTCATCCTTTTCATCATTATGGGATTATGGAAGATCCTCGCCATCGGCCTCGTTACGTTCATGATCGGGTTCATGCTGATGGTAATATTCTATGTATTCACACCGGCAGGTCTTCTCAACTGGGGAACGGTCATTTTTGTACTGAGCATCGTGATACTGCTCATCGCGATGGTAAAATTCCATAGAAATCTCAATAACTGGAAGAAGAAGATGCAATCCTCTGAGGATAAGGAACCCGATAACCAGGACGCGGGATAATCCGCTCACAGCGAACTATCCGATAATCCAAAATGGAATTGATAAGCAAAGAAGAGCACCGGCATTCCCCCGGTCCCGGCCCCTTGCGACAGTCGCCCGGCAGATCGTTCCTCGTTTTCTGACGGCAGATAAAAATATAATTGACAGGCCTCAATAACCAATGATTATGAAGCTCACGGCAACCCAGGAGGCAGAAGTCATTGAGACCATGCAGAAGTACAGCACGGCATACCAGAAGAAGGACCTGAAGGCATTATCAGCTGTTTTCTCCCGGGAGATCACCGGTTTTGGCAGCGGACCGGATGAAGTGATTGCGGATCATACATCCTTTCTCCGGCAGATAAAGCGGGACATCAGCCAGGCAACAATTCTCTCGGTCGAATTCCCGGACAGGAAAATTTTTGGTGACGGCAGGGTTGCGTGGGCAACGTCAAAGAGTACCATTACGTTCACCGTTGACGGGACAACGAAGCAGATCCTCAGCGGCAGGTCAACGATGGTGCTGCGGAACACCGGAAGCCGCTGGCTCATCGAGCAGCTCCACTTCTCCATGCCTTACAGCGAACAGTCTGCGGGACAATCGTTTCCCGGCGAATAACTTCCCGGGAAAACTATCGGGCCGGGGCCGGGCCTGCCCCCTTCCGGAAATCGCGTGACATTCACGGGTCAGCCCGGACACTGGATCCCAAAACAACCCTTTCCCCGGCTCTCTGCCCGGCCCGTAGAGGGCAGACCTGTCCGGTGAACACGCATATCGTGCCCCGGCCGACTCGCATCCGCGGGGGGTGCACGGGCACGATTATACCGGAAATGTCCTGTCAGGTATCCAGGGTAATCGATTGCGACGAAAGGATCTCGTAGCGGGTCAGTTTAGTCGGGGACGACTGCCATTGGGCAGATTTTGCAAAATACTCCTGCATATGGGGTTGTCCGAGATGATCGCCGAGATGTTTTTCACTTTCCCAGACTTCTATAAAATGAAAGACCCCGGGAACGGATACATCGCTGAAAAGATCATAGCGATAACACCCGGCTTCCCTCTGGACGAGCGGGACGATCTTCCGGACTTCCTTCATAAAATCATTCTGCCGATCAGGCATTATGGAACACTGTGCATCAACAAGTAACATGCATCATCTCCGGTCCGGCAAATACGGACCCTGTCCGGATTTATGATTATGTCCTGGTATCATAAGAGCGGTGACGGATAATTTGTTTCCACGGTTTATGTATTTCCTGATCGGCAGATTGGGAGAACACTGTTTCACGACAGAATCAAAATTGCGAGGATTCATTACGTCAGAAGTAAATATATCCGCCAGTTATAACCAGAGAACATTGCCTGGCAGGGTAACACCGGGCGGAGTGTGAGACCATGTGGATGCCCGATATCCGTACCCTTTTTTTAACCCTCTTTCTCGTCAATGTAGTCCTCACGCTGATGCTCTTTGTGTTCTGGAAGACCCAGAAGACCTATGAGGGATTCAGGATATGGATGCTTTCCCTCCTGGTCACGTCCTGCGGGTATTGTCTGTACATGCTTGAGGGAGCTGTGCCGGTTCTGGTCTCTTCAACGGTGGCAAATCTTTTGATCGCGCTCTCGGTCATGATGCGGCTTGACGGGACCGGGAAATATTTCCGGTCACGGGCACTTCCGGCAACCGTGTACGGTATGCTGATACCGGCCGCTTTCCTCTTATTCTGGTTTATGATCATTACCAACTCTGTTATCGCCCGCGGCGTGATTATCGGGTTGCTCATTGTCCCCTGCTTTATTGCGACCTCCCTCATCGCGCTGCGATCCGGAGAACCGGAGACCCGGTCACTCAGGTACAGCTTTGCTGCATCCGTTCTGGTCACGGCACTCCTCTGGGCCACGATAGTCGTCAACGGGATTGTTACGCCCGGGGACCACTCGCTGGGAGGTCCGGATCCCATAAACACGGTCTTCTTTATCGTCACTATCCTCATGGACATCGTCCTCACGGCCTCCTTTTTAATGCTCAACATGGCCCGGTCCCAGGCCGAGCTCAGGCAAAGCGAGGAGCGGTACCGGAACCTTGCGGACAACCTCCCTGATTATGTTCTCATTCACGACAGGGAGTTCATCCACTACGCTAACCCGGCAGCGACCCGGCTCCTCGGACTCCCCCGGGAAACTCTTGTCGGGCAATCAATCTATTCCATCCTGACACCTGCAAGTGCTGAGGCTGCAAAAGCGGTTATCAATGCAATCCACCAGGGTGATTTCCCGGATCATCTCATTGAGATTGATATCCAGCTCCGCGACGGCACGATCCGGCACTGCCTGATCAAGACCGTCCGCATTGAAGTTAATGGAGTCCGGTCTGGCTTGTCCGTGATTACCGACATAACCGAGCGCAAGGCAGCAGAAGATGCACTTTCCCGGGTCAATAAAAAACTCACGATCCTCTCGTCCATAACCCGGCACGACATCAAGAACCAGCTCAATGCCCTCGCGGGATATCTCGAGCTTTCGAAAGAATTACTTGAAACGGTCCCCGCCGCATCAGAATATCTCAAAACAGAGATGAAGATTGCCCGGACAATAGAGCACCAGATCGATTTCACGAAAATCTATGAGGATATGGGAACAACCGCCCCCGTCTGGCAGAACGTCAGTGCAAGTATCCGGCGGGCAACCACGGCTCTCCCCATGAGGAATGTACGGGTGGAGGTCGACCGGACGGATCTTGAAATTTATGCCGATTCCCTGTTTGAAAAGGTCTTCTATAACCTGATCGAGAATGCCCTGCGCTATGGCGGTCCGGCGATGACGACCATCCGCATAACATCTCAGGAAACCGACGCGGGACTCGTGATTGTCTGCGAGGATGACGGGGCGGGGATCAATGTGGATAATAAAAAACGACTGTTTGAGCAGGGCTACGGGAAAAATACCGGCCTCGGCCTCTTCCTCACCCGCGAGATCCTCTCGATCACCGGTATCGCCATTACCGAGGCCAGCGAACCGAAAAAAGGGGCACGGTTCGAGATCCTGGTACCGAAGGCTGCTTACAGGGCGGTACCAGGTACAGGCGCGTAAGTATCCGGGATCCATGCGGTTTTTTACCGGATCATGGGGGATTTTGTGAAAAAACCGTATGATTTTTTTTGCTCTTGAGAAAACCTGTTTTAAAAGAGATGAGCGCCCCCAAATTGCGCCAGCCCAATCCCGCGGGAGGCGGAGATGCATATGATGTCTCGGAAATCCCTGTACAGAAATTCTCTCTCATGTTTGTGCACGGGTAATCCGGTATTATCGCAACCGGGGCGCCTCAGCGGCGGGGCGAAGCCCCAGGAGCGTCAGGCCCTGGTAAACGATTTCCCGCGAAAACGCTGACGATTCGGCGGCCAAAGGCACACAGAATGGAAATTTTGAGGTGATTTCCATAATAAATTGGCCTCTTCAAGAATTGCGAATGGAGATTGAGACTCCCCTACCCCAAAAATGATGACCGCCCCCACTCCGACGGGGTACCCCCGCTGTTGATCAACACAATTGAAATAATTAGTTGCCGTTTTTCATCGTTTGGGTGTGAACCGGATCGGTTCATGCTTGTTTCCCAATAGCGAGAAAAATACAGATCCCCATATCAGCCCAGGCAGCGGGTACTGCCGCCGGTTTTAAGCACCATGTCTGCCAACCATAGCACTGCATGATTACGAGCATTATTGAAAAAGTGAAAGGATTCCTCATGAATCCTGCTGACGCATTCCGGCAGGCAAAGGATGACGAGCCGGGGATAGTTCTTCCCTGTTTTGCCCTGCTGCTCCTGTTCCATGCAGTCATCTCTGCTGTCCTGCTTTCCGTGTTCATGATCGGGACCAGCCCGGTACCGGGCCCGGTGACCGGGGGAATTTCCGGTGCTGTGGTCTTCTTTGCCATCCTTATTGGAGGTTTTATTGGTGCACTGGTTTTTGGTGCATGGCTCCACCTCTGGGTGTATATTTTCGGCGGGCGGCGGGGGATATGGCAGACCATCAAGGCGGTCATGTACGGGAATACGCCGTTACTGCTCTTCGGGTGGATACCGTTTATCGGTTTTGTCTTCACCCTCTGGTCGCTTGTGCTTGATATTTTCGGAATTCACGAGCTGCAGGAGATCAGTTCCTTGAAAGCAACCCTTGCCGTTGCCCTTGCTGTCATGATACCGCTCATTCTCTTAATAATCCTCGCGGCATATTTCATGATCGCGTCCGTGACAACGACCGGCCCGGTCATGGTAGCCGGCCCGGCCTGAACCATTTTTTCGTCCCGGGAACTTATTCCGGGTTTGACAAAAGATCTCCCGGCAGATTGTGCAGGTATTTTTGAGGGATAACAACGGACTGGACCGGCCCCGGAAAAAATTCCAGGATGCACTCCCAAAAACACAGCGATTCCAGTTCCAAAAACAATAGATGCGATTTTTTTCGGAGTCATGGGTTTTTTTATTATCCCCAAACCCCATCTCTCTGCATGGAGCCTTTGAAAAAAAACAGGAAACTTCCCCTTCTTCCCGTTCTTGCGGGCCTGATGATTCTCATCCCCATCCTCTTTGCCGCAGGATGCACCGGGAATACACCGGTTCCCCCGGGACCGGCGCCGGATGGGACCCGGTGGACCCTCACGGATTATATCTCCGATGGCACATCCCTGCTGACCCTGAACGGTACCACGGTAACCCTGGAGTTTGGTAATGACGGGCGTATCACCGGTTCGGCGGGATGTAACCACTACGTTGCCAACTATGAAATAAAAGGCACGGCGATAACGATCGGACAGGCCGGGTCAACGGAAATGTACTGCACCGCACCGGGCGTGATGGAGCAGGAGAGCGCCTACCTTGCGACCCTCAGCAGGGCAGCATCGGTAACCACGGTAAATGACCGGCTCACCTTCGCAGATGCAAAGGGCACGACAATCCTCTCATTTACGAAGATTGTCCCGCCCGCACCGGCTCCCCTTATGGGGACAAACTGGACGCTTGATTCTATTTACATGGGCGATGCAGTCTCATCGGTGATAACCGGGACAACCCTCACGGCGATCTTTAGTGAGGACGGGCGTATAAGCGGATCCGCCGGGTGCAACAACTACTTCGGATCGTATACCGCGACGGGGACGTCGCTGTCAGTCAGTTCAATTGGTTCAACAAAGATGAACTGTCCCGGCAGGGGCATCGTGCTGCAGGAGAGTACCTATCTTATCTCCCTTGGCAAGACTGCAACCTTCACCATCAGCGGGAACAGGCTCAGCCTGGCAGACGCGAACGGGGCAACACTCCTTTCATTTACCCGGCAGGACTGACGCAAGACCGCAGGCCAGATCTTTTTTTTTTCGACAGGCCATCTGACTTGGAGGTGGTGAAGAATCTTCAGGTGCTTCGAATTCAACGGGCCATCTGACCTGGAGGTGGATAAGGACCATCTGGTGCTTCGACTTCGGTCGGGGGACAGGATGCTTCAGCCGTTGGGGATGACGCAGAAGAATGACGCATGCCCTAATCCCATCATCAGGAAAAGGACAGCGCCCTTCTCATGAACGAAGTTCTTTGACCGGGGGGAGAACTCATCAGGGTCTTTTGACGTTATCATCAGACATTTACCCGTTGCTCGTTCATCTGTTCCGGCACAGCAACCGGGTCCCCTCATAAAAAAGTGCGTTGCCAGCCGCCCGCTGCTCACTGCCGGCACATCCCCGTGTCGGACATGAAACACACCCCACCCGGTTTTCCCGGGGGAAAAACAGGTTATTTCTTTGGCGTGCTTTGTTTTTTCTTATCTTTTACATAGATAACCTTCGAGGGAGAATCTTCCTTTTGCCGCTCTTCAATCTCAAAAAGTTCGACTTTTTTTATGAGCTCGTAGATTTTCTTATACCCGTAGGACCGTGAATCAAAATCACTCTTTTTCTTGAGGATCGTAGCGCCAACCATCGCAAGGTTTGCCCACCCGGAATCATCGGCAGCATCATCGACCGACCTGCGGAGGAGCGAGACAAGATGGGTATCGCCCTTCAGCTGGTTCGTGGATTTCGGGGAGATCGCGTGGGGGTGTGCACCCGCGTCTTTATCATCGGTGATCTCTTCATTAGGCTGACGGAGGTTCTCCGTGAGAATGAAAAGATCGCATGCACGGCGGAAAGGTTCCGGCGTCTTTCCTTCACCGAATCCGTAGACAACGAGACCTGCTTCACGGATACGCGTTGCCAGCCGCGTGAAATCGCTGTCGCTGGATACCAGGCAGAACCCGTCGAACCTGTCGGTATGCAGTAAATCCATGGCATCGATGATCATGGCGGAATCCGTGGCATTTTTTCCGGTTGTATAGGGAAACTGCTGGATGGGCTGGATAGAATACGTAAGAAGTTTTTCTTTCCACCCGGTCATGGACTGGGAAGTCCAGTCCCCGTAAATCCGCTTGACACTGGCGATCCCGTACTTCGCGATCTCGTCGAGCAGGCCCTGGATGGCGACAGGCTGGGCATTGTCTGCATCGATCAGGACTGCGAGTTTCATCTGCCGGTCCCCGGATTTCTGGGCATACTCCATACTATCTCAATGATAAGATGGAGTATTTTATGATATTCCTTTAATTTTTGCTCTTCTGCTTCCAGCGTTTGCTCAAATCTTCCGGGCGGGTCGTCATTCTGTCTGACCTGAATTTTGTCCACGCCATCGAATATATATGACAAGAATTAGAATATCGTCTCCTTGCCGGAATAATGACGATCCTCTGGAAATACTTAAAACCGCAGAAATGGCTTATCCTTACCGCCCTCGTTTTAGCGGGAATCAGCCAGATGCTGAATCTCGTCGACCCGATTATTTTCGGGAAGATCATTGATGATTATGCATTAAATCCGGGCAACATCACGGAACATGCACGGGTCATGGGTGTGCTCTTCTGGCTGGGAGTGGCCGTCACGATCGCGGTGCTTGCCCGGTTTACCAAAACATTCCAGGATTATTTTGCACGACTGGCAGTCCAGATGTTCGGGATGCAGATATACAACGACGGCCTGGAGCAGACGCTCCGGCTTTCCTATGATGAATTCGAGGAACAGCGGAGCGGCGAGACATTATCGATATTGCAGAAAGTGAGGGCGGATACCCAGACATTCTTCAATGCATTCATCAATGTCCTCTTCTCCGCGTTCGTGGGAATCGGGTTTCTCATCGCGTATTCCCTCACCAAGAACTGGCTGCTGGTACCTGTTTTTATCACGGGGATTCTCGTACTGGGATCCCTTACCTGGCTGCTCTCGATAAAGATCAAAACAACGCAGAGGGAGATCAACAGCGAAACCAATGAGATCGCGGGAGTCATCACGGAATCCCTCCGGAATATCGAACTTGTGAAGAGTCTAGGCCTCACCTTCCCCGAGATCCGGAGACTACGGGAACAGAACCTGAAGATCTTCGACCTGGAGATGATAAAAGTAAAACGGGTCCGGATGCTGACGTTTTTCCAGGGGGCAACGCTTTCCATCCTCAAACAGTCGATATTGTTCATTCTCCTCTGGTTGATCTTCCGGAATGTCCTCTCCACGGGAGAACTGGTCTCAATGCAGGCAATCACCGCGATCATCTTTGTACCGTTGCAGGACCTTGGCACCATTATCGTCAATTACCACGAAGCCGAAGCTTCCATGAGTAATTTCAACCAGCTGATGCAGAAGCCCATCGAGATACCGCCGGACAATCCAATAGAGATCGACGAGCTTAACGATATCCGGTTTGATGAGGTCGTCTTCCGTCACAAGAGTACCACGTATAACGCCATCGACGGGCTCTCGTTCCACGTGAAGGCAGGTGAAACGATCGCGTTTGTCGGCCCTTCCGGTGCCGGCAAGTCAACGCTCATGAAACTCCTGGCGGGGTTATACCGGCCGGACAGCGGTGAGATATTTTTCAACGGTCATCCCTCAGCACTGATCCGGTTTAACCCGTTGCGCAGGCAGATTGGTCTCGTCACGCAGGACTCCCAGTTGTTCTCGGGTACGATTAAGGAGAACCTCCTGTTCGTGATGCCGGATGCAACCGAGGAGCAGATGAGAGATGCACTGCACAAGGCTTCGTGTGACTGGATACTGTTCCGTTCTGTTCCGGGTATTGACACACTTATCGGGGAGGGGGGCACGATGTTGTCGGGCGGGGAGAGGCAGCGCATCTCCATTGCCCGGGCCCTGGTGCGTCATCCCCGCCTGCTGATCTTTGATGAAGCGACGTCGGCACTCGATTCACTGACCGAGGAGGAGATCACAAACACCATCCGGGATATTTCCACGAGCAGGGACCAGATCTCCATCCTGATAGCACACCGCCTGTCCACCATCCTGCACGCAGACGCTATCTATGTCATGGAGGCAGGAAAGATCGTTGAGACCGGTTCGCACCAGGATCTTCTTGACCAGAAAGGGTTGTATTATGCAATGTGGCGCCAGCAGATCGGTGAACGCCGGAACCCCAAACCCTGATTGAAAAAAATTACAGGACCTGGTTTAATTATAACGGATCCTGTACGATTACAGCAGGCCCGGGCTACGCATTACACACGTATACCTGGCAGTTATATTTGCATCCGCCCGAGTTTGGATATGTTGCGCTGCACCAGTCGTAACATTCCTGGCAACTCATCCCGGAATTCTGCGGTGCAGAAATTGCCTCCTGCAAGGGAAGTTCCACGGCATAATAATGGGCTCCTGCAACAATACTTGCGGCAACCGCTAAGCAGACCATGAACAGTACGAGCCGGGCAAGCGGCGTTTTTTCTGATTGTATCTCGGCCATGATAAAAACCACCCTCACGAACCTTTTGTTACGTTGATGTTGGGAAGTGGGGCATATAAACGATATGAATTAGAAATCCGGGCAGTCACCAGGCTGTGATGATGGGAGAAACTAGCCTGAGTTCTTTGAAATGCGAGGAATTCGTCAGGACCGCAAGGATGAGAGGAACTTGTCTGAGTTCTTCAGAAAAAACGTCTCTGGAGAAAATCTGGTTCGAAAAGTACACTCTGTAGAAACACACATGAACCGATCGGGTTCACACTCAAATGATGAAAATCTTGTAAATACTGGTTATTGGGAGGACTCCCCGCCTCAGGGCCCCGGTACGGCACGGCGGGGCAAGTTCGGTTTCCGGGAAAACAAGGAGTTGAAGCCGCCGCGAAAGCCCCCGCGGGGGCGGCGGCACCTATCGTAATGGGGGTATGGGGGCATCAGCCCCCATCATGTGTCTTCTAGCGTGATTTTTATGGGAAACGGACATGATGCCGTAAGCCACAAGCACACAAGATGAAAATTGAATAGTCCGGGCCCTGATGTAAGAACGTGGGCAGGCAAGGCTGCAGTGATTTCGGGACATAGATCCCGTC
>JBAZHD010000023.1:0-35513 GCA_041652515.1 Methanoregula sp. | reverse complement strand
TAGTAAAAATAAATTTCATAACATATATCAGGCGTTGGTACCAATGTCTTTTATCCAGAAAACGAAGGGGAAGTATTAGTATGAAACGTTTCACACTCATCGTTTGTTTTTGTCTGCTGCTGATCATTGCAGTGCCTGTCAGCGCTAATGTTGGTGAGGATTCAATCTCAACCATCAGTCCGTCCGGGGGCGCAACTGATAACGTCGTAACAGTTACGATCACGGGTCAAAACTTTTCTACATCTCAATATCCGGGAAGTGTCAGGCTCGAGAAGTCTGGTAAATCAGATATAACCTCGTCATCATGCTCGGAGTGGTCATCTACCCAGGTCAAGTGCAAGTTTAATATTCCGAAAAATGCAGCCACGGGAATGTGGGATCTTGTTGTTGTCAAAGGAAATAATCTGGGGGAAATCGAGAAAGATGATATGTTTACCGTTACGGACCCCATGACCCTCACCTCGATCTCACCCAAATCTGGCCGGAATGATGACGATGACGTCGATTTTACTATCAAGGGGAAAAATTTTGAAGATAACATAGCGAGTGTGTATCTCTTAAGCGATGATGATGAGGAGATAACGGCTGACGATTTCGAACGGGAATCATCAACTGAAATCACCGGGACCTTCGATCTCGAGGATGAGGATGAGGGTACCTATGATGTGTGTGTTGAGGATGATTACGGCGCCGTTGAATGCGATCTAGAATTTGAGATTACTTCCACAGCATCCGGCAGTATTGCCATCTCTTCATCCCCTTCCGGCGCAGCTATCTATATCGACAATATCGCCAACGGAACAACACCCAATACCGTTGATGATCTCCTCGTAGGATCATACAAGATCGTCCTGAAAAAGAGCGGATATGAGGACTGGGGAAAAATTGTAAATGTTGAGGAAGAGGAGGAAGCGGAGGTGGATGCCAAACTTTACGCGGTTGCAACCGCCACCCCGACAACCAAATCGACACCTGCCCCGACAACCGTTCCGAGGACAACGGTCAGGACAACCGTGAAGTCTACGATCAAGATCCCGACCACCTGGGTGGATACTCCCACAACAACCGCGGAATCGCCGCTTGATCCCGCGATCCTCATCGGCGCGGTCGGGCTTGTGTTCCTTGCCCTCCGGAAACACTGATCTTTAATCCGCGCAACTCTTTTTTTTCTTGTCACTTTCTGCGATAACCGTGATCCGTTTTTGGGATTATATTCACGAGCCGGATACAATAATAATATATGTCCTCTGCTTTTAACCCTGTACCATATAATCAAAAGGGAAGTACAGCATGAAACACTCCATCGTACCTTTATTCCTGGCCGGGATAGTCCTGCTGCTGGTTATGGCAGTGCCGGTCTCCGCAGACCTGTTGACTGTCACAGACATCAGTCCGTCAGTTGGTTATACGGGTGAAACCGTGACCGTCACCATTACCGGGACCAACTTTACAACAAGTGACGGGGACGTCAGGCTTGAGATGTCCGGTGAAGATGATATCGATGCATCACGGATCTCATCCTGGTCAGACACCAGGATCGTCTGCAAGTTCAAGATTACGACAAAAACGGAAACGGGAGACTGGACGCTCATTGTAACCAGGGATGACGATGAGGAAACAGAGGCAGATGAAGAATTCACCATTACCGATCCCATCGAACTGACATCGATTTCCCCAACTGAAGGGCAGATGGAAAACGAAAGTGTTGATTTCACCCTGAAGGGATCCGGTCTTTCCGACATCGAAGAAGTGTATCTCTACAACAATGATTATGACAAAATAACGGCGGATATCGACGAAGTGGATTCAGACGAGATCACCGGGACCTTCGATCTTTCCGACACTGATGAAGATAAGTATAAGGTCTGTGTTGAGGATTCGTATGGCACGGTCAAATGCGCACTTTCCTTTCTGATCACCACCGACGAAGTCGGAAGTATTACCGTCTCGTCATCGCCAACCGACGCATCATTCTATGTGGATAATGAATACATCGGGACAACCCCCGGAAGCGTGGGCAATCTGGTCGAAGGGGCCCATAAGGTTGCCGTGAAGAAGACAGGGTACATTGACTGGGCCGATGTAGTGCTCGTGTCTGAAGGTGACGAGACCGATGTAAATGTAAACCTCGTGGCAGTCACAACGATCCCGACAACAGTGCCGACCCCCGTCCCGACAACTGAGCGGATGGAAGAAATAACCCCCGGGGAAACCCCCACACCACTGAGTACGCCTGTCCCGACCACGCAAAAATCCCCGGTCGGAACCCTGTCGGTCATCGGCATCATCTGCCTTGCGTTCATTGCCCTCCGGAAGCACTAATCCCTTTTTTGGCCAGCCTTTTTTTTAATATCCCTGCAGCGATAATCGTGATCCGTTTTCCGGATTATTTTAACCAGCAGGATATAATCAAATTATAACCCCCCTGTGTCCATGCCATGCAGCTCATTAACACGAGGGAAGAAAATAATGAAACATTTCGTAGTATCTCAATTCCTTGCTGGTATGATCCTGCTGCTTGTTGTGGCAGTTCCTGTCAGCGCTGACGATTTGGCATCGATTACCTCAATCAGCCCGGTTGCAGGCTACGCGGATGACTCCGTGACAGTCACGATCACCGGTGTGAACTTTACGACAACCAAGGGAGAAGTAAGGCTGGAGATGTCCGGGGAGACGGATATCGTAGCCAATACGATCTCATCCTGGGGAACCGATACAATCGTATGCAAGTTTATTATCGACGAGGATGCAGAAACGGGGGACTGGGATCTTATCGTCACCAGGGGATATGACGACCTGGAGTTGGAACTGTCCGATGCATTTACCATTACCGCTCCCATGACCCTGACTTCGATCTCCCCTACGACAGGCGAGGTTGATGACGATGTTGATTTCTCCATTACCGGGACAGGTCTGTCAGATGTCGAGGAAGTGTATCTCTATAACGAGGATTATGAAAATATAACCGCGGATGATATTGATGCAGCATCAACGAAAGTCACCGGAACCTTCGACCTTTCGGATGCAGCAGATGATGAGTACGAGGTATGCGTTGTGAATTCGTATGACATCGTCGAATGCGATCTCTCCTTTGATATCGCTACCATTGAATCTGGCAGTATCGCGGTCTCGTCATCTCCCTCCGGGGCATCGATCTACGTGGACGGTACCGCGTATGGCACAACCCCCGATACCGTGGATGACCTTGTTGAAGGGTCCCATAAGCTTGTCCTGAAAAAGACCGGGTATGATGAGTGGGGGAAGATTGTGACCGTCGAGGCGGATGAGGAAACCGAGGTAGATGCGGATCTTAACCAGGTGACAACCATACCCACAACAGTGAGAACCACCGAACCGGCTTCCGTGTATACCACGATCAGGTCCACGACCGTAAAAACCACCCGGGCCAGCACCATAGCAATCCCGACCACATGGGCAGATACCGTGGAAACAACCGCGGAAGCCTCGCCCCTTGATCCTGTTGTAATTATCGGAGCTGTCGGGCTTGGTCTGGCAGGTGTGGCATTCAGAAAGCAATAATTTTTTTCTGACGGGAGATGTCCCCCAAAGACCATTGAACCGGTTTATCGTGGGAGATGTCGCTCGTATAACCTGGGGAAACAAACCGACGTCTTTTTAAAAACAAATAACCTGCAGATGCAATGTTTAACTCCGATGTGGTTGCAGGGATTTCTGGAGAACGCAGATAGTCTCCATTCATAAGATATATCAGACTACCGCACCAAAATTCTTCAGTCATTTGAACGATGAAGTGCCGGTATGAAACGCTCCTCTCTCATTATCTGTCTGGTTCTCGTCAGCCTGCTGGTTGTGGCAGGGATACCGATAGCCGCAGCTACACCTACAATATCCGATGTCCGCCCAGGGAGCGGGCCCAATACCCAGACAATTACCGTTACAATCACCGGCTCGGGTTTCTCCGACAGCAGCAATGTATGGCTGAAGAAGTGCGGTGTCGGTTCGGATATGATCGATGGTACCATCACCTCCAGGTCTGCAACGGAACTCACGGCAACCTTCCCGTTGAGCGGCCATAAGGTCGGCGACTATGATGTGAAGGTCAACACCCCCAGCACGTTGTTTGGGGGTTCTGATGATATTGGAGTTATGGCTAAAGGCTTTGAGGTCTACACATCTTCCGGCAGCAGCACCAAAACGACAACCACCACCACAGGAACGACAACAGTAACCACGTATGCAACGGAAAGCGAGGGTGAAAACAGCGTCTTTTTTGAGACCAACCCTACCGGCGCTACGATTTTTCTTGACGGCAGTGAGATCGGTACGAGCACGTTCACCTATTATACCGATATGGATGGATCCCACGAAGTAATTGTAAAGAAGATCGGGTACGAGGACTACGAGGATCGCGTTAACATTGCTGCAGGCGGCCAGCGGACACGGTTTTATGCCCAGCTCACACTGCTTTCCTCATCCGGTACAACGACCCCGGTAAAAACGGTTTCCGGGCAGCCGGGAAAAACCGTTACTACGATCAAAAAGTCCACCATAAGGTTACCGACGCCGCTGGGAACTGACCCACCTTTAACGGAAGAATCGCCGTCAGATCCCGCCACTGTCCTCTGGGCAGCCGTTCTTGGGATCGCGATTGTCGTATTCCGTCGCCGGTAATTACTATGACCTGTGAACCATGCATATCGTTTTTTCGGTATCCCGGGTCTACGGTCTACCTGGACAGACCGGTGACCGTGTCGAGCCGTGAGAGATCTGGTGACACCGGGTGGTACCTGCGGGCGGGAACTATGCGGTCGCCTGCTGAAAAAAAAATATCTGACAATGGCACCCATTTTAGTGACTTATCTCATCAATAAAGACGTAACGGTATGAATCGATCCCCCCTCTGTTTCAGTCTATTCCTTCTCCTGCTTGTTACCGCAGGGATCCCGATAGCAGCTGCGTCCCCTACCGTAAAAAGCATCTTACCCGCAACTGGTCCCAATGATGTTGCCATCGCGGCCGAAATCACCGGTACCGGTTTCAATTCCGGAAGTATCGTCACGCTGACAAAATGTGGTACCGGTTCAGGTACTATAACGGGGACCATCTCTTCCGTATCTGCAACGAAGATTACCGCCACCTTCGATCTTACCGGGCAGGCTGCCGGCAAATGGACGGTGCGGGTCAACACACCCTATGGGGAATATCCGGTCGATCAGGGTTCGCTGTTTTCGGGCTTCGAGGTGTATAAGGCCTCCGGCAGCAGTTACACAACCATGCCCACAACCGAACCGACCACAACTGCCGTTACGACCACAACAACATCAGCCGACGGTGAAAACAGTGTCTTTTTTGAGACCTCCCCCTCCGGCGCAACGATCTATCTTGAAGACAATGAGATAGGTACGAGCTCGTTCACGTATTACACCAACAGGGAAGGAACGTATAATGTGGTTGTCAAAAAGATCGGGTACGAGGACTACGACGCAAAAGTAGTCATCCTTGAGGGTAAACGGGTCCATTTTTATGCACCACTATCCCTGCTCTCCTCCACACCTTCAACCACGGTTACAACGAAAACTTCTGCCACTCCGGTAAAAACCACAACGGTAACTCCAATGACTACAACGACAGCGATCTCTACGACGATTAATACTCCTGCAACGACAAAGACGCCCTCTAAGACGCTCCCGACACCTTGGGGAACTGACTTCCCTGTTACTACGAAAAAATCGCCCTCCGATCCTGCAACCGCGCTCTGGGCTGCAGTTCTTGGGATTGCCGTTGTTGTGATGCGGCGCCGGTAATTTTTTTATCTGCAGATATTCCCCGTCTTCTGGTTGTCTTTTTTTCTGATATTTTATCGCGTGGTCTTGTTCATCTGCGGGCTTTGTTAACATCTGTTAAATTCCCAGAGGAACCTGGGCAGGATTTTTTCTGCCTTAAGAAAAAACAAACGAAGAACGCTAACGCCTTATTCTCCTGCCACATCTCTGATGAGATGCATGCGGAGGGATTTTTCAAATCTCTCTGCATCCTCAAAGGATGAAGCATTCTGATGACCATCAGCATCCCCCGGTTACATCGCTCACAGGATTCGATAAAAAGAGAGGAGTTATCCTGCATGGTAACAGGCGGACTTGAGGACTTCCACTTCGGTTGGCTTCATCAGCCCTTCGTGGAATACCTCCTTGATCATGGATGTCGCACAGTATTTTACCTGTACACGGGCGGACATCCGCTCACGCTCCTCGTAATGGTTGCCGTGCGAGAACTCAATGCGTTTCATCGTGATGGCTGAGGAGAGGAGATAGGCACAGATACCGGCATCGCCGGGGCCTAAGTCGTCGATGTCGATGGAGGTCATGAAAATGTGGGTCTCCGGTATTGGCTCGACCGAGGCAATGGTCACGATATTGTGCGTGCTCTGTAATTCGATCGTGCGGGGCCGTCCCCCTTTGATATCCCTGATCACATCAGGTGCGATTCCGGTTAAGGCAGCACAGCGCATCCTTAATCACCCGTACATAGGCAGGTCTTTCTTCGGGGTCTGTTCCGCCTGCTGCTGGACTTCCTCAGCGAGTTTTCCCATGCTCTGCTCGATCTCGACTGCCTGCTCGATTAACGGCTGGACATCAAGCCCGAGGTCGTACATCTTGTTGAGCACTGCGATCGTGGCTGCAGACGCCCGCGGGTCGGGGGCGTTCACGGTCTCTCCGAGCAGGCCGTAGCCATTGATCCCCCGCACCTTGCATTCGGTGAGGAGGCTCGATGCAATACCCGAGATGCTGCCGATCGGCAGAACAATCGTATCTTTCTCGATGCGGGTAAGAGCTTCGGGTGATGTTGCCACGCCAAAGACCCGTTTCTCCGGCTCGTTGGTGACGATACCAGCAATCGTAAGCACTTCTTTTGGCTTGTACTGCGCCAGCCAGTCGAGAATACCATTCGAGATCTCGTAGCAGATCACGGGGGCAATCGGGATGTCGGCGACGATTGCGGTGATATTGTATTTATCGGTATTCTTGGTATAGAGACGGACCGGGTCGTTGATGATGCCCCGGTTCATCATGGCGAGCGGGGGGAAGTACTTCGAGGTTATGGACCCGATCTGCTCGAATTCCATCTGGTCCACCATGTACTGGAGTGCAATGGTCCCGACAAGCCCGCTGCCCGGGAAACCCATCAGGACCGCCCCGTTGAGCGGGATGGGTTTTGAAGAAATCCTGAGGTCTGCTGAATGCTCTGCCGTCATTAGATTAACATACACCCAGTACTAAAAAAGTATTATGCAAGAATATCCCATCAAACGCGGGCTCACCAAAGATCTTGAGACCCGGGCTGTTGCGGAGCTGAAGAACTGTTTTGGTGTCGAACCCGAGAAGACCGCCAAAGGTTACCGGGTCAAAGCCGGGGCTCTCAAGCGCCTCGATGTGACCTTCGGTGCCGACAGCAAGTCGGTTCTCATCGACACGGAGTCCGATATCACGGCTGCCGACGACGTGATCATCGATACCAACAAGCGGTTCAGGAAATTCCTTGACGCGGTAACAGGCTTCTCAACAAAGGAACGGGTCAAACGGGCCAAGAGTGTTGTCGGGGAATAACCGAAGGTATGACTAACCGCGAAACATGCGGGAATATGGTACCGGAAGGAAATGCGTTCTGCACATCCTGCGGCGCAAAGCTTCCGGTTCCGACCTCTGCTGAAAAATCTGCTGCATGTGCTGCACCGGGCGGAACGGATGAGGATCTCCTCACCTGGGAACGGAATATCCCGCTGATAACAAACCCGTTTCTCGTTTTACAGTGCATTGCAATCCCGCTCGGGATCGGTGTTTTTCTCGGTCTTGTTTTCTGGCTGATCACCGGTGCTCAGGAGATGCTTCTGATGTTTGTCGTGCTGGGCGGGTTCCTCGCACTGGTTTTCCTGTTTGTAATGCTCATTCTCCAGATCGTTACCGGGGGCGGGCTGTTAACAACCTTTTTTTATCAGCAGTGACGGTGTTGCCCATAGGGCCGGGAAAATGACGGGCAACCTGAACCGGGCGGCAACTGCGGGATCGGTTCTGATGGGTTCGATGGGTGGCACCGGAGCCGGCCTGCTTCCCATGTCACAGGAATGCAATGTACTGGTATGGCATAATGTCCGGTATATCACGGTCCACCTGTCGGTGTGTTCCCATGTCTTCCGTTCCCCGGTGCTCATTAGTCCGGTCGTGCTCTATTGCACGGAAGAGTATTTCACAGGTGTGATTGCGATAGCAGGAAAATATACCCCGTCCATCGCCGTACGGAACCTGAACACCCGAATCCCTTTTTTTTCCTGCTTGTCAGGAAGCAATACTCTTATTGGAGCGGGTACAATGACTCTTACGTGATTATCCTATGCCGTTCTGCCCTGAATGCGGTAAAAGTGTAACCTCCTCGCAGAAGTTCTGCCGTTCCTGCGGGGCGTCACTTATCGAAGAGTCGTCCGTAGCCGCAGCACCCCCGGTGGCTCCGCCGTCCGGAGGACTGAGCTGCCGTTCCTGCGGTGCAATGCTTGTGCCTGACGAGAAGTTCTGTGGGATCTGCGGGGCAAAGGCCGGGGATGTCTCTTCGGCACCCGCTCCAGCGGCCCCGGCTGCTCCGGCACCCGCACCGGTATACGAGGCACCACCGGCAGCGTATGCAGTACCAGCGCCGGTGTACCAGGCACCCGCACCGGTCTACCAACCCCCGCCCCCACCGCCACCCCCTCAGTATTCAGCCCCGTTTGCACCCGCACCGGTCGGCCTTGTCTGCAAAGCGTGTGGCAACCCGATCAAGCCGGGTGACAAATTCTGCAGCAAGTGTCTTGTGAAAGTCCCGGACACCCCTGTCGCAGCACCGGCAGCGTATGCGGTGCCTGCACCGGTGTACCAGGCACCTCCGCCAGCCCCCGCGGCTGCTGTGCACGGCGGATATGTCTGCGCTTCGTGTGGCAGCCCGGCATCAGGGTCAGAGAAGTTCTGCGGTATCTGCGGGTCTCCCCTGGTGGCAGCCCGCCCGGCAGCCCCGGCGCCTGAAGCACCCCCCGCAACACCCCCGTCAGGAAAGTTCTGCGGCAGTTGCGGCGCAGCAATATCCGCCACAACGAAATTCTGCGGCGGTTGCGGTGCAGCAGTCAACACCGCCCCCTCCGGTGGTGGTGACTCCTCCTTTCGGCCCGTCCCCCCGGTAGCGGCCGGCGGGGAAGAGGTCATCGGCGTCATCGCCAATGCGAGGAAAAGCAAGTACTTTGGCACCTCGTGGGACACGTGGAATATCGTGGTCACCAACCGGCGCATGATCTTAGTCCAGATGACAATTGCAATGGCGAACGCCGCAGTAATGGAAGCGCAGGTAAAAGCCAAGGCTGAAGGCAAGGGCTTCTTCGGGATCATGAAGGACCAGTTGGCGGCCTCGTTCCAGTATGCAGTCCGCTACGAGACCATGAACCCCGATCTGGCACTCGCGGAAACGCCCGGCAACGTTGCTGTCGAGAATGCACGGGTCAGTGCGATCAACCTGAAAGTCAAGACGTCCGGCTCCGATGACGCGGAATACACCGAGTTCAAGATCTCGATCGAAACGGCAGATGGCAGGTTCGAGTACCAGATCGCAGAAGACGACCGGTACATCAACCTGCTGAAACAGGTGTATGGCGACAAGGTGCACATGCCCTTTGGATATTTCAAGCTCGGTGCGGCCCGCATCAAATTCTTTTAAAAGGCTCTTCGCTGATCTGTGTGGGTAATCTGGATCCCGGTAAACAAGTTGATGGGGGCTAACGCCCCCAAGCCCCCATTACGATGAACTCCGCCGCCCCCGAAGGGACGCCCCCGCGGCGGCTCACGCAATGCAATGGCAGATGAATTCATCGTTTATCTTACCCACTTGAAATAGCGAAGAGTCTTTTAAAAACCCTTTTTTTGAGAAAAAAAATTGCCCGGTCCGTCAGTGCCTTGAACGGATGAGAAGGAACGCACCGCCAAGGGCCGGGAGCAGGATGAGTGGGTTGACTGGTGAATACGTGGTGGGTTTTACGGGTACGGTTTTTGTTGGCAGAACCGGGGATGTTGCGGTCGTTGTCATCGTTGCTGTCGGCACCGGTGTCGGGTTGGTTGTCGGCACCGGGTTGAGCGGCGCCTGGGTGTAGGTAACGGGTACATCGGGAGCAACTGCGTCCCCGATCATGGAGAACCCGTACAGGTTCATCTGGTCCGCGACCACGATCTTCCTCCCATCGCTGCTGACCGCAATCGAGCGCGGCTGGATGATGGCATCGGTCTTCTTTGAGATGAGGAGCGTGCCGCTCCGGTCAAATACATACAATGTGCGGCCGATGCCCCCGGCAGCAATCACCGATGCGTCCCGTGAGGCACTGACTGCATTGACCCATTGTCCCGTATTGTATGTCCAGCGCACCGTACCGGACCGGTCGATGGCCACGACCTCCTTGTCCTGTCCGCCGACAATGATCGCTGAGCAATCAAACGAACAATCCATATCGATGATGGGGTCTTTTGTTATCTCCTTTCTCCAGTTGAGAGTACCGTCGCTGGAATAGGATGCCACCTGGTTATAGCCGGCGGTGATGACCGTGGAACCGTCCCCGGAGATGGCGATGAATTCATCCCGGCTCTCGGTACGGGTGTCATACCAGATCAGTTCCAGTTTACGGTTATAAAAACGCAGTCCCTTGTCGGTTGCGACAACCACGAAGTTGCCGGTGGGAGCATATGCAATCGTATTTGCCGTCTGGTTCTCCAGACGTGCGATCATATCGCCGTCCCTGCTCCAGGAAACATAGTTCCCTTTGTCATCAGCCGAGATGATAAACGACCCGTTCGGCGAGATCGCAATGGCTTTGACATAGCCGTCCATGTTCCGGGACCAGTTCTCGACACCCTTGTTGTCGAGGACAGAGAGCTTGTTCCCCACACCGATGACCACACGTTTTCCATCATAGCTCAGGGCTGCCAGCCGGGCCGGCGTGTTACCCCAGTGAATCTCCTTGTCCCAGGACCGGACGTATATCACGCTGCCCCCGGCATAGATAAGCGAGGCGTCCGGTGTTATCGTGACGCCAAGATAGGGTCCTTCCTCGGGTGCCCGTTCCTTCCAGTCAGTCCCGAGGCTTACTGCCCCCGCCGCCCCGACAAGGCAGCCTGCGATTATACTGCTGATGAGCAGCAGCCGGAACCAGAAATCTGTTTTCATGCTCGTATCTGCAACCGGTTACCTTATGCCGGTATAATGGGTTTGTGGATGAAACGGTGGGAAACGGACCGGAAAAAAAGGGAGTGAAAAAATCAGCGGGTACTCTTCCGGATAAAGAGGACTGCACCGAGAGCAGCGATCCCGAAGGCGGCTTCGAAGCCCGGCGTCTTATTCTGGGGAATGGTCGCCGGTGTTGCTGCGGCCGCAGCCGCGATGGGTGACAGGCCGGTGGTGTAGGTCTGCGTCTGTCCTGCGGTGACGGTGACCGGTGCGGAGAGGTCCTGGTACCCGTTCAGTTTCAGGAGCAGCGCGTGGCTTCCGGCAGAGAGCCCGGGAATGGTGGCCGGGGAAACCCCCCTCTGGGTGCCGTCAATGATGATCGTTGCACCTGCGGGTGACGTTGTAACCGAGAGTGACCCGGTTGCCTGCTGTGCCTGGACGGGGGCCGCTGCCGTTGTTGCTTCCGTGATCACCAGGGTAACCTGGGTGACCTGTTTGGGGCCGGCGCCGCCAAGAACGATATCACCGCCCATGTAATTGTCGTCTGCGCTCATTGCCGGCACTGCGGCTATACAGAGTAAAACGGCCAGAAAGAGAATCCGAAAGTTCATACAACAGCTGTACAATCCATCCCATTTTAATTTTTCACAACTACCTGAAGGCGTTTTCTCCATCCCTCAGCACAGGGAGGAGAATCGCAGGGAAAAAATCAGGGTTTGGCTTTCCGGATGAGGAACAGGACGCCCGCTACACATGCTCCAAAAACCGCCCCAAATCCTGGTGCGCTGCTTTTCCTTGTCGGGGTTGCTGCCGCCGTGACACCCGCCGCCCCGCTCTTTAACATAGCCGAGGAGTAGGAATGGGTTGTTCCTGCAGAGATGACGATCGGGAGGGAGAGATCCTGGTACCCGTCCATTTTCAGGAGCAATGTATGGGTATCGGCCGGAATCCCGGAAATGATGACCGGGCTGATGCCGATTTGGATTCCGTCAATGTAAACCGTTGCCCCGCTCGGATCGGTGCTGACCGACAGCGATCCAACGGAACCGGATGAGGCTTGTGTGCCAAGAGCACCCTTTATAATCCCATAGTCCGTGGACTGCCACTGCCCGGCCAGGGTGGTTGTGGGTGGAGTGGCTGTTGTGGATGGAAAGGCTGTAGTGGATAGAACTGCTGTAGTGGCTGGCACGTTGGTCTCTGTTGTGGTGTCCACCCACGAGTCTATTGCTACGTGTGACGCCTTATCATAATACACGTAGCTGACTTTGCCGCTGCAGACGTTGATGCTTGAGATGTAATTTATGTAACCGGTACTTGTGATGAAGATGGAATGAGTGCCCGGGGTGGCCATATACCAGTTCGCGTCGTATCCCTGGACCTGGGCAGTCCCGGCCGGTGACAGGGTTAACCCGTCAATATAGGTATTCGCATGACCGGATGTGTATACGATAGCAATCGCACTCGCGCCCGGCTGAGCCGCGAAAGTATCTTCAGTACATGCGGCAGTCATTTGTTCGGTTACGCTGTCGCCAAATGCCGAGGCCGTCCCGGCAATAACAACGCAGATGAGGAGGAGAAGAAGAATGGATCGCATACTCTGTAATATCATATCCTTCCTTTTATGCTCTTCTCTGATTATCAAATTCTGTAATGACCGGCCCGAAACGGGAAAAATGGATCTGATTACCTGCCGGATATTTTCCGCAGGTACAGAAGCGCACCAAAGGCTGCAATACAAATGACGGTGCGAACCCCGGGGCTACCACCTTCTTTGGCATGGTCGTTCACACCAATTGCCATCAGGAACCCCGGAAGACCTCAGGGACGGATCATGCACTCTTCCGGAAAATAATGTCTAAAAAAGGGATGGAGCCGGTCTACATCTCGTATAGTAAACGGAAATTATCATTGTATTCGATACGCCCGTTGCCATTGAAGTCAGATGCTTCGACCGGTTCGTTCTGCTTCATCCGGTTTATTTGGGTGAAAAACAGCCAGATATCCGTGGTATCAAGCCGGCCATTACCGTTCAGGTTTTCATAGGGCCCGTCGTGGTGATGTGGACCGGTGCTCCGGATTCCCGTCCGTTAATCATACTCCGCAAACAGTACCGGGCGGGCATGCAGCTGTCAGCTCCGGTAATCCCTGAGGCAGCGATCAAGAATATAATGCCACGGATATGGCCATAGTGCTAAATTAAAAAAAATCAGGGTCTTGTTTTCCGCAGCAGGACTATTGCACCCAGTACAGAGAGGCCGGCTACTGCCTCGAATCCCGGTGTATGTGTTGTCCCTGTTGCAGCGGGTGCCGCTGTCAGTGCCGGGGAGGGAGCAGGGACAAATCCAGTCGGGCTGCTATTTACTCTGCCGGACGTGCCTTCGGCCGATGGGGCAATTACCGTGGTAGCTGGAGTGTAAACATACTGGAACATAGTTGAAGGCCCCAGGGAACCGCCCTCCCCGATGCCATTCGTAATTGAGATCGGGATTGATCCGGGTGAGTGTGCCGGAGCAATAACCGTGATGTGGCGGTCATCGATAACGGTCAGGCCGGTGGCATTTTTTTCTCCGAACTTAACGTCTTTAGTGCCGGAAAACCCGGACCCGGTGAGGGTGGTTACGGTACCCCCTTCAGTGGAACCGGAGCCGGGCGAGATATTTGACAGTCTCGGGATCGGAATATCATAGCGGAACACTGCAGTCGATCCCGCTGAGTATCCGGTATGGTCGGGATTAGTGACTGACAGGCCAACAGTCCCTGCGGGATTTGGCGGCGAGACGATCGTGAGATGGCTGTCATCGATAACGGTCAGGTCCGTTGCGGATATTCCCCCAAACCTGACGTCCGTTGCGCCCGAAAGCCCGGATCCTTTGACCGTCACCGGAGTACCCCCCAATGTGGAACCTGAGATGGGCGAGATATTGGACAATTTCGGGAACGGGAATTCATACAGGAACATGGCAGGTCGTTCTGAAGGGACTCCGGTCCCGACGGCATTTTTCACGACAATTGATACCAGTCCCGGCGAACCCTCCGGTGTTCTGGCTATGAGGTGACTGTCATCGATAACGTTGATATCCCACGCATATACCTCCCCGAACCTGACGCTCTCTGCTCCGGTAAACCCGGATCCCGTAATCGTGACAACAATATCTCCGGTGATTGGCCCGGAGGCGGGCGAGATTCCGGATACTCTCGGGAACGATACTTCTTCATACTGGTACATGGAGTATGGATTCTCGGAACTTCTGGCCCCGCCAGCGCCGGTGACTGTAACGGCAACCGTCCCGGCTGAATGGGGTGGTGAGACGACCGTGAGACGGCTGTCATTGACAATGTTCAGACCCGTTCCGGGTATCACCCCGAACTGGACGTTTGTTGCGCCGGAAAACCCGGATCCTGTGATGGTTACATTTGTACCCCCGGCCATGGGTCCTCCGGAGGGAGAGATCCCGGTGACCTGCGGGACTGAATCAGCAGATGCCGGTCCGGCTGATGCGGCAAGGAGAGCGATGGCGATGCAAATGAGTACATAAGAGCTGAACGGGCGGATCATTTCATCTGACCTGTCCCGGATATGGATGGTGCGATGCATTGGATAACTTCCTGGCAGATGATTTAGTCCGGTATATTCTGTTCATTCTTAAATATAACGTACTTAATCTGGCATTATTTTATGCAGAAACTGATATGAAATTTTTAAAATGAATTGCTTTCTGGTTGTATTCCCGTCAGGATACTGGTGCCGGAATATCTGAAAAAGAAAATACCCGGACCCTGCACTGCCGGCTAATCGTATTCCGCAAACAGCGTCGGGTTCTGCCGCCGGATCTTCCTGTGCCTAGTGACCACGTCGCCGTCAACGAGCCTGACACAGCACGGTCTACACCTCGTGGTTTAAGTGGACAATATCATCGAACTCGAGATTCCCGTTGCCATTGAAGTCGAAAGCTGGAACAGGTTCATTCGCTTTCATCCAGTCCAGCTTGTAAAAATATAACTGGATATCGGAAAAGGTAATCAGCCCGTCACCATTCAGGTCCTCGTAGAGACCGTCATGGTCGGGATCGGTGGGGGGTTGCGGGGAGCTGGGGAACGGGTGGACGGAAGCAGGACTGCCCACACTCACGGTGATGGACTGCCCGTCAACCGTTGCGGAAACCGTGCTGGTGCCGCCACCCGAAGGAGTGAACGTGGTCGTGTTTGCCCCGTTTGTAATGTTGCCATCCAGGGGATTGAAACTCCCGGTACCGCTGGTAAGAGCAAAGGCAACCGGGATGCCGTCCGGGACAAATATGCCCCCTCCGGTAGTATCAGTACCATCCGAGTTGTTCGTCAGGTTAATCAGGATTGTGGAGGTCTGGGCGTTTGTGATGAATGACGGTGTTGCGGTGATGTTGAGCACCAGCCAGGGACTGGTTGTCACATTGCCGCTTACCTGTCCGGACGGGTCGCTGTTCGATCCCCACCAGTTATTTGACGCATCGATACTTTTAACGATGATACTGCTGGCGTCATCAGAATATACTACGGTTCCAGCGCCGTGATAAATACTGGAGTAATGAATAGTGGCGGTGCTTTCGTATGCATAGAGTACGTTGCCATCCCCCGCCGAGCAGTTGGAGAAGGCAGATGAGATGATATTGACGCGGGGTTCAGAACAACAGGGCATGACGTTGGTAACAGCGATCGCACCGCCCATAGCAGCCGAGCAGTTGGAAAATGATGAGGACGTGATATTGACCACACCGGCTTCAGTGCGGATCGCGCCGCCATATTCACCGGTATGCCCGTTCTGAAGGGAGAGGTTGTCGATGACAAGGGATTGGGCATGGGCCTCGTGCGCATTGTTGTTGAAGATCCTGCCGGCATATGCCGCATCGATGATAGTATTTGCTTCATTGCCACCGGCTGATGTGTTGGCCCGGATCTTGATGTTCTTTGTCACCATAATATCGTGCTCATAATACGTCCCCGGGTTCAGGATCATGGTGTAGTCGGGACCTGAGCAATCGATTGCGGTCTGGATTGAATCGCCGGGATTGATCGTGAATACTGGTGCCGGAGGAGTATACATGAACTGGTCGGAGGCAGATTGAATACTCGGACCGTAAACGGTTGTGACGGTAATATTAACGATACCCAGTGCATGGGCCGGCGAGACAGCGGATATCTGGGTGTCAGAATCAACAATATAGCTGGCAGCCGCAGTGGTACCGAAAGATACTCCGGTGATGGATGTGAACCTGAGACCGGTGATGGTGACCAGTGTACCTCCGGTTGATGTTCCCGATGACGGAGAAACGTTGTGAATCCTCGGGACCGTGATATCTTCCCCGGTGGTAACGGTCTGATCGTCAACCGTTGCACTGACGATCACCTTTCCGTCCCCAGATGGCGAAAACAGGGTCGTATTCATTCCATCCTTCATCATTCCGGTCAATGGCAGGATGCTGCCGGTCGTGGTCGAATAGGTTACCGGTATGCCGTCCGGGAGATGACCAAGAGCGGGATCGTTATACCGTTCGTCAGAGTTATACGTGAAATTGGCCTCGATTGTTGAGGTCTGGGATGTCGAGACAGACGATGGCGTGGCAATGACGTTCAGCACCAGCCAGGGGCTGTATGCCGCGTTATGTACCTGTGATGAGGGGTCATTGTTGGAACCCCACCAGTTGTCCGTTGCATCGACGTTACTACCATCACCGCCATCCACCGTCTCGGTCCCGGTATTCAGATAAATTCGGGAGTAATGAATAGTGCCGGCGCCAAAGAGTGCGTTGCCATGAGATGCAGAGCAGTTGGAGAAGGTGGATGAGACGATTGTGGCGCGAGGGTCAGAACAACAGGGCATTTCCTCGTTGGAAGCATAGATCGCGCCGCCCTTATCAGCCGAGCAGTTGTAAAATGATGAGGACGTGATGGTGGCCGTGCCGTACCGGAGAATAAAAATGGCACCGCCATCGCCGGTCACTTTCCCGTTTGTGAAGGTCAGGTTGTCAATCGTAAGTGAATATCCCGCACTGTCGTCAATGATCCTGCCGGCATACTCCCCATCGATGATGGTATTTGCCGCAGTGCCCCCGGCTGATAGGTTGGCCCGGATCGTGATGTCCTTTGTCACCGTGATGTCATGCTCGTAGTAAGTCCCCGGGTTCAGGATGATCGTATCCGCATACCGTGAACTGGCAATGGTTGAATTGATGATATTGGGTGTACCGGGACTGATCGTGATCTCCGTGCTGTGTTCGACCGGATTAATAATAGTGATCGTGTAGCACTGGGAAACCGTTTTGCCGGTATAGTCTGCCCCACCCTGCTTGTAGTTGACCTTCATCCTGTTGAGCGTGGACTCGGCACAGACGGTATAGGTTCCGACCGGATAGAAGTAATAGTGATCGCGATCAAGGAGATCGGTGCCCCAGTAACCACCCGCTGCGGGATTTGCCTCCCCCCCTCCCCAGAACCATGGCTGGTTGTCCACCTTCAGGCCGGAAAGGGAGATGGCCGTCGTGTTGTTCTGGTAAAGATAGGTATAACGGGCGTTATTCTCATTTTTCAGTTTGATATCGATTGTCCCGGGGGTGCTTTCAGTGATATCCGGCCGGGACTGTGGACGGAATACCGGGTACATGTTCGTATCAACACGGAACTTGAGCCGATCTCCCTGTTCAACGGATTTCCCGGTAACATCAGTATTGGTATCGACATCCCAGATCTTGATGTCGAGCGATGGATCTGCAATCGAGAAAACCGGAATGGGTAACCCGCTGCTGTTGACTGCTGTCATCCCGGTCGAGGGATCGACCAGGTACCAGGTACCCGTGTACCCGACAAAATCCGCAGGGGATATAAAGAACCTGCTCTCCCGCCCTGCCAGGTCGACTGTCATTGAGGGGGAGCTGTCGAGTACCGTCCATGACAATGCCCACCAGCCGACGACTGTCCCCTCCGGAGCAGGTGCAGGGACTGCAGCAGCAGCTGCTTCGGCAATTGCTCCGGACAGGTCCAGCTCACCTTCGCCGATGAAAAGGGTGGCTTCCCGGTTGATCCGTTTCAGGTCGTTGTTGGCTGGTTCCGGGATATCCGGATTGACGAGAGGGTGATAGATTACCCGGTCCTTTGTGACCGGGAGGACCGGTGCAGGCAGGATATCCGAAGCCACCTCGATAAGGACGTCATCGGATCTTTCTTCGTCCTCTGCACGAATTGCATACGTCCCGGGCTTTGTGTCAGGAGAGGTCCGGAACTCCACGGTTGCGGTTCCCGAAGCGGATGTTACCGCTTTCGCATAGTACTCGTTCCGGGATACGCTGCCGGTCGACGGCGGGACATCCTCGTTGATCTTCTTTCCCCCGGCACCAAGGATTTCGTGGGCACCGATTGCATCGTACGGCCCTTCATTCGGATCCTGGTACACCATTGCCGAAACAAGGATAGTCGGCGGCTGGTCACCCGGCACGCCGGTCATGGTGCCGGTATCGTTGACCCAGAAGAAATAGGCAGTCTTTGGTTTCCCGGTGATGGTAACGGAGAAATGATCTCCCCGGGCCACGGAATCCCTGTTCGACTCTGTCGAGAGATAATCCGAGACCAGCGTGATGGTATATGCCTGTGAGACCGTCTTTCCGGTATAGTCTGCCCCGCCCTGCCGGTAGTTCTCTTTCATATTATTAAGCAGGGATTCCGCTATGACCGTGTAGGTTCCGGGAGGGTAGACTGGTCCGCTGCCTGCCTCTTCAGCACCGGTTCCCCAGGGATACGGTGATGACGGGTTTTCGGGATCTCCCCAGATCCATGGCGAAGAGGATATATTTTGCCGGAGGAGATCGTGGGGAGTATTCAGGTTGTCGGAGAGCTGGGTATAGGTGAATCCGGTCTCATTCCTCACCTTGATATCGATGTAGCCATCATCCGTTAAATTGTACACCGGCGACCGGTAATTTCTGTTGAGCGCTGTATGCATATTCGTGACAATCCGGATGCCGAGGGAATCGCCACGGGGGATTGTTCTCCCGGTCACATCTATGTCCCGGTCGAGGTCCAGGATCCTGATGTCAAGAGAGGGATCCCTCACCTGCAACACTACGCGTGGCAGTCCGTCTGGTCCTACGATTGCCTGCCGGGGTTGTGCCGGGTCCTCCAGGTACCAGTAGCCTGTATATCCAACGAAAGCAGCAGGTGCAACGGTCAAGTTCTGGTACGTGGTACTGATGTTCAGCGACTTTGATGAACTGGTCGTAGCGATCTCTGCTGCCGAGGCCCACCATCCGAGGGACCAGTTCGTAGGTTCGGTGCTGTCAACCGCGTCACCGTCAAGGCCGCCAGCCCGGTTCAGGGCATGGGTGAGGTTCAGGCCCTCTTCACCGATATAGATAGTTGCACCCCGATCGATGTCCGGCGCAACCATGTATGATGCAGCCGGTAGCGGGATTATGATCATCGAAAGAAGGACTCCCATTATAAATAAGAATAAAAAATCCCTTGTATGCAGAACCCGGAACACCATTCATAAACTCCTGATTTTCCATTAGGTTTTATTTTTCATTACATATATGGTGATTGTTCTGATCTTGAGACAGGTATCCGGGGCTGGTGAGAACCAGACCTGGCATTCCCTGAAATAAAATCAGCTCAGTGCTGTAAATGTCCCTGAGCGTTCTTGGAGAAAAAAAGAATAGTTATTCAATCACAATCGCCGGCTTGAACGGCAGGGCGGTAGCAGCCTTGACATGACCGCTGCCCTCCGCCTCAACGATATGGACCGGCACTCCGCACTCCTGCCGGCTAATCGTATTCCGCAAACAGCGCCGGGTTCTGCCGTCGGATCCACCAGCGCCGGACCATGAATCCACCGCCGGTAAGGATGCCAATTGCAGCGATGACGAGGACAATATTCATGAGCGGTGAAGGTGCTGCCGGTGGGGCGGTGGTCTGCGTAGTGACCGGGGCCTTCGCAACAGCGGTCGGTATCGGAGTATGCACGACATCACTCATTATTTCCCGAGTTGTCGTGGCAGTGGCATCCGGTATCGTTACGCCCGGCATCCCGGCAATCGCAAAGAGCGAGAAGCCGGCCGATTCCCCCGAGAAATACACCGTCACGTCCTTCGTGGATAGCATCGTTGTCGGCAGCGCCACCCACCCGTTCGCGGTCTGGTGGTACAGCACGATACTCTTCGGATCGATGTGATTCTCGTCCAGCCATGCCTGCGGGACGGTAAAGTGGATCACGGCTTTTGATATGTCCGTGAACCGTGCCGGGACCAGGCTGATGTACTGGTACACGGTGCCCGGTGGTGCAGTCTGGTTGGTGCCCGGGCCGGACTGCACGGTACCGGTGACGATGAGCCCGGAAAGTTTCGTACCGGTCACGATTGCCTGCCAGGCTTTTGAGTCCCCGCCAATGTTGACGGTGATCGTAACGGGCGGGACGGTCTCCCCCAGTGTTGCTGCGGTGATGGAAGCGGACGTCTGGCCAGGGGAGGTTGAACTGTCATCGTCAGTATCAGGACCCAGCGTGGCAGCGGGGATAGGGGGAGTCGGGACCGGAAATACACGGATATACCCGGCCCGGTTGAGCGAGTGGGTACCTGAAGTACCGCTGACGGTCAGGCTGACCGGGTATGTCCCGATACCGGAATACAGGTGCAGCGGGCCGGTGGCAGCAGCATCGGTGGTGTTGTACCACGCCCCGTCGCCGAATGACCAGTTCCACCGGGCCGGGAAGACGATTTCAGACCTGTCCGTGAACTGCACGGCCAGCGGAACAATGCCGTGGGTGACATTTGTGGTAAAATCCACCCGCGGGGCGGGCACCCTCGCGACATCGGCATCAAGCACATCGAAATAGTGCTGCTGGTAGGTTTCCGTGCCTTCATAAATATCTGTGTCATAGTCCATGGTCATGTTCAACCGGAAGAGGCCGTGGGCCCGGCCGGGCATCGTTCCCCAGCTGTTCAGGACAATCCAGTACGGGTGGTTCGGTTCCGTATCGTTATATCCCACGATAAGGACGGAATGGCCCCCTGCATCATCCTCGCCGGCATGGGGAGTCGGGTCGAAGACTGCGCTCTCGTCCTGAATATTCCAGAAATCAGAGAAGTCATTCCACCCGTCGTTCCCGTAATAGAAGGAATATACAACCGGCCTGTCGGCATCAAGTGCGCTCTTGATGTTGCTGATGGCAGCGCTTCTTCCCGCTCCGTAGGTCTGGACCTTGGCATACGAGATATTGCTGACTTTAAGTGCGGGGTTCGTGGAGATGGAATCGGCAGGCACGGCTGTTGCAATCCTTTCGCACCCCGAGCGGTAGTCCCCGTAGGACGCGTTGGTGTTGGACCAGGGGACGGTGATGTTGTTTACCGCGTACCAGCTGGTGTACGTGCTGGTCCACCCTCCGCAGCACGCCCAGCCAGAGCCGGCGCCATTCTCATACCGGGAATTGAAGTACTGGATTGAGATCCGGTCGCTGATGCCCGACTTCACGGTACTCCTGATCTCCAGTGCGCCGGTTGCTGCCCAGACCCAGCAGTTCCCGCAGTATCCCTGGTCACGCTCCGAGGGAGTATAGGTGAGGTACGGGAGGAGATCTTTTGAGGATGCCAGGGCAACGGCTCCTTCGCGTGATAATGCCCGGGGCGGGGCGGTATACACCGGTGCTGCATCCCTCTGCTCCTGCATTTCATTCATCTGCTTATCCGTGAAATGCATGAGCGGATGGCGTTCTTCCAGCACGGCCATGGAATTCCCGCACGCCAGATCAGCGGTCCCGTCCGCAGTGACCGTTGCCCCGATAATACCGAGTACAACGATCAGCAGCCCTGCAAAAACCAGAAGATACCGTTGGTTACCCATCTTTCACACCCGCAGCCTGCTTATGGGATCCCGGAAACCGCCTTCCCCGAAAGTTCCGGTGCCCGTTAAGTTCGTGGAGTTATTATCCGATGTCTGATTAACATTCCGATTGTGCTATGGGGGGAATTTCTCAGAGAACCGTCGGGAAAAAAAGGAAAAAGTTACTCTATCACGATCGCCGGCGTGAACGGCAGGGCGGTCGGTGCCCTGGTGTGGCCGTGGCCTTCCGCCCCGGCAATGGACCGGCACCCCGGACTCCTGTTCAGGGAACGACTTCGTGGTTTAAGTGGACAATATCATTGAACTCGAGATTCCCGTTGCCATTGAAGTCAAAAGCGGCAACAGGTTCATTTATCCTCATCCAGTCAAGCTGGTAAAAATATAACTGGACATCGGCAAAGGTGATCAGCCCGTCACCATTCAGGTCCTCGTAGAGACCGTCGTCGTCGGGATCGATGGGGGGCTGTGAACAGCCGGAGAGCGGGATGACGGGCAGTGTACCAGCCGGACTGACAAGCGCGTCTCTTGAGAACCGGGTGCTCAGGATTGGGCGGGAATGCGAAGCAATCTCAGTCACATTGACGATCATCTGTCTGGCGGGTGACGACACAGAAGGTGCATTTCCTTCAAGAGTTACACGGAGTGCTTCATCGATCGTTGAGGGATAGGATAATATCCAGCCACTCAGGTATAGTGCCTGGCCTCCCGAACCCGGCTGCGGCGTTTCAACACCGTCAAGAATCATGGTATAGTTCCACCGGGCGTTGTCCAGGTCCGTGGACATGACCAGGTAACTGTTTGATCTAAATGTTTCTTCGCCGGTTCCGGACAAATGAACCGTGTATGTAACGTTAAGCGGTACACCTGATCGCATATCCCCTGATGGATCAACGGCTATTGTGATGACATTGAACGCTGTGTTTAGTGCTCCGACAGTAATATAACCGTTCTTCAGTGTGCTGTTGTATCCCTTGGAATTGTATACCTGCAGCGCTACCGGATAGGTTCCCGGGGTGGCATAAGTATGTACCGGGTCCTGCTCTGACGAACCAGCGGGCTGGAAGCGCCAGACGTCATTATGATAGATGCCATCGTATAAAATCGATCCATCACCACCCATCAGCAGGATGCTGCCGTCAGGCATCATTACGCTGCTGTGAGTGTTTCTTACAGGCCAGCCGGAACTTTCAGTCATCTGCGTCCAGGTTGTGCCATTATCATTCGAACGCCAGGTATCATTCAGGTAACTTGCGTCACTGCCTCCATGCCCCCCGCCCATCAGTATGATAGAGCCGTCTGGCATGACATTCGTGCTGTGACCCGTTCTTCCGTGCCACCCTGAACTTGAATTTGCCTCTGTCCATGTTACACCCTTATCCGGTGACCGCCAGGTATCATTCATATAGCCGGTCATTCCCCCGGTAAAACCTCCCGTAAGTACAATATCCCCTCCCGGAAGTACAATACTACTGTGTTCAATACGGGGTGACCATGCAGCAACGGGATTCACAAGCGTCCACGTGGTACCATTATCCTCTGATGACCATACATCATGATAATCTTCATTAAACGCAACCGTGGTGGTGTTTACGCCGCCCATCAGAACGATGCTGCCATCCTGCATTACAACAGTGCTGAACCATGCTCTTGCCGGCCACCCGGAACTTGCATTCACAAGCGACCAGGTCACTCCTTTATCTGTCGACCGCCACGTGTCATTCAATGCCCCTCCCGTTTCAACACCTCCCATCAGCAGAATGCTGCCGTCCGGCATTGCCACGCTGCTGTGTCCAACCCGGGATGACCACCCGGGGCTGTTATTCACGAGTGTCCAGACCGCACCATTGTCCTTTGACTGCCAAACGTCATTCTTATTCCCGTAGTTATTCTGACCTCCCATCAGTATGATAGAGCCGTCAGGCAGAACGACACTGCTGAAACCTTGTCTTGCTGCCCACCCGGCACTCCCGGTCACGAGTGTCCACGGTTGCGAGTAATCCTCATCGCCAAAAAACCACGCCCAGCCGTTCTGGCCTCCGGTTGAACTGTCGATAAAGGTTACCTCAATGGGCATGTCCCCTGTTGTCGGACTGCCGGTAAAAGAGACAACCGGTGCCGATTGCACCTCCGGCTGCAGGTGGAACGTGATCGGTAACGGCTCATCGTAATCATCTCTGGGTATAAGGTCATCAAGATTATACCAGATTGCATCGGTAAGCGCTTCGTATGCATCCACCCCCTGCAGCCTTCCGGGTCCGAGGAACCGGAACTTATTTGATTTTGTATTGTTGTCATATACCCAGTCGCCATCCAGGTAAATATCAAACAGGTCATTCCAGTGGCCCGGGTGATGGACGACAACATGATAACTACCCTCTGCCATGCCTTTTTCAGCACTATTGATATCCAGGGAATAGAATCCGTCTGGATCCGGGTTAATAACAAAACGGTCTGAATACTCCGGGCCGATAATCCAGATGGCAATACCGGGTCCCGGGCTGCCTTTGGCAATACCGGAAATGGTGATGGTATCGCCCTGAACGGGATATGTAGGCTGGATTGTCACCGTTGGCACAGGTTTCCTGAGATCGAATGTCGTTTTATTGTATACTGTATCGTTGATATGAGTGAGATCCCGTGGAGCACTGGCAGCATATACCGTGTAGGTGCCCGGATCGAGTGAATAATAGTGGGTGTCCCATGCCCATGACCACTGGTTATCCGGCCCGACATCGACTGCGAGGAACGTGGATTCATTATCCTCACGGACGGGAAAATGTCGTGGATCAAGGACCTGGATCTGTCCACCATTTAACGGAAGGTTAGGTCCGCGGATGAAGAGATACGTTGTATCGGACTCGGTGTTGATACCGGAGTAGGTGATCGTGTCTCCAAGATAGTATGCATCACCCATGGGAGGTGAGGTGGTTATCGTAACCATGGCAGCCGTTACCGGGGCCATCATGAATGCCAGTGTAATGATCAACAATCCTGCAAGAACCAGATTGTACCGTTGTAAATTCATCCTTCACCAACGCCATCCCGTTGAATAAAATATCAAAATATTTGTTTTATCAATATTCTCAAACGGGATATTCCATTCAGGTCTCATCTTATCGATAATTAATATGCCGAAATTATTCCGGGAACCTCACACGGATCATTGGACCGATAGGGCGTCCTGACCTTCCGGTCGTGGCTGATCCGGTCATCTACTCATTCCTGGAAAAAAAAGAGAATCTTACTCAATCACAATCGCCGGCTTGAATGGCAACGCAGTCAGGGCCTTGACATGCCCGCTCTCTTCCGCTTCAACGATATGGACCGGCACCCCGAACTCCTGCTCGAGGAACGACTTCGCGGACTCGAAGATGTCCTGCTCGCTGATCGGGTCCTTTACTAACGGTTCGACCACGTAGGGCGGGAGGCGGTGGATGAGCGTGGTGATCTGTTTGGTTGCATCGGTTGCTTCCCTGCCACGCTTCCGCATAGACTCGTCCTTCATGATCTCCTTGACGACCGTGTTCCTGTCGCTTGCAGCTGCGATCGTGCGGAAGATCTGGTGCTTCCATTCCGGCGCAAGGGCGATCGTGATCGCTTTGGGCGTGATCTGGATCAGTTTCTTGATCGACTCAACGTCCTCGACCGTGCGGGCAAGGAGCTCTTCGGCAAGTTCCGCCTTCGGGTTCACCAGCTTCGGGTCGGCAACCGGCCACGGGGCGAACGAGATGAGCCCTTCCCCGGCCAGTTCCTTCCAGAGGTGCTCCGTGGTGAACGGGATGAACGGGCTCAGGAGCCGCGTCCAGACCGAGCAGAGGGTGTGGAGCTCCCTGCTGCCATCGCAGTCCTTCCCGAGCCGGCGGCGGTACCATTTCAGGTCGGTCTCGATCCCGAAGTAGGCTTCCTGCAGTGCCTGCCGGGTCTGGAAGTTGTCGAGGGCTTCGGTTGTCCGGGTGATGTGGTACTGGAGCCGGCTTGCGAGCCAGCGGTCGATGTCATGCGGCTCGCCACTGGCATCCTTGATCTCCATCACGGTGTTGTGGAACCGCTCGATCTGCTTCTTTGTCGAGAGCACGAGCTCGTTTCTCCAGTCAAAGTCCTGCCACGGCTCAGCGCTGCCCATCAGGAACATCCGGACGGTGTCCGCCCCGAACTCCTTCACGGCATCTTCGAGCAGGAAGACGTTGCCCTTGGACGAGGACATCTTGGCGCCGTTCAGCAGGCCCATGCCAAAGACGACCATGCCCTTCGGGAGCAGCTTCTTCTGGCCCTCGAAGACCGTGCAGTGGTGGAAGATCTGGAAGGTGAGGTGGTTGGAGATCAGGTCCTTTGCCGAGAACCGGAAGTCGTACGGGTACCAGTACAGGAACTCTTCCCGCATGGCATCGAGCTTCTTCTTCTCGGGCAGGTCCTCGGATTTCTTCCCGAGGAAGATGTAGTCGAAGACTTCGGGGGTCAGCAGCTTTGAATCGATGTCCCGGATCTTGTGGGCGATGGTGTAATACGCCATGTACACGGTCGAGTCGGAGAGGGGCTCGATCAGCTGCTGGGTATCCCACGGGAAGCGGGTGCCGAGGCCGACACGCCGGGTGCAGGCCCAGTCCTTGAGCCAGCCGACCGTGCGGTCGAATTCGACCCTGACTTCGGGGGGCACGAGCGCCATGTCTTTCAGGTGGTCGGAGACCTGCTGTTTCCACTCAGGGTCGCTGTACTTCAGGAACCACTGGTCGTGGAGGATCTTGACCTTGACGCGGTTACCGCACCGGCAGACGACCGGCCGGATGTCGAATTCGTACATCACGACCGAGTCGTACTTTTCGGTCATCAGTTCGGCAACCTCGTCCCGGGCAACCCGGACCGGCTTGCCGCCGTACTGCTCGAAGAGTTTTCCCTTCGAGAACTCCGCGGAATAGATCTCCTGCGTGAGTGCGTCCATCCGCGGGTCGAGCTGGTCCTTAATGCCGGCCTTCTCGACCGCGTCCTGTGCAGGGACCTTGCCATATCCCTCGACAGAGATGAGCGGGATCGGCTTGATATCCTTGTACTTGCCTTTCTGCTGGAGGTCGCGGAGGGCGATGTAGTCGAACGGCGCATGGGCGGGAACGCTCATGACCATGCCGCTTGCCATGTCGGGGTCCACGAACTCTGCCGGGAGAATCTGCACTTCGCCGCAGAGCGGGTGACTGACCTTCCTGTCGATGAGGTCTTTGCCCGGGATCTCTTCCCTGATCTCGACCGTGTGGTCCTGCAGGGCGAGCTTCTCGGCCGCTTCCTTCGACACGATCCAGGCCTTGCCGTCAACGATCGCTTTCACGTACGTGACGGTCGGGTTCGCCCAGAGGTTGGTGACCCCGTGGATGGTCTCGGGCCGGAGGGTTGCGCACGGGATGAATGCGTCGCCGTACCGGAACATGATCATGGTGAACTTGATCACTTCGGCCTTGTCGCCTTCCAGGAGGTCGTGGTCGCCGACCGGGTTGTCGTCCACGGTACAGTACCGCACCGGGTGGGCGCCCTTGATCACGTGGCCGGCCTCGTACAGGTGCTTCCACTGCCACTCGATGAACTTCGAGTAGGTCGGGTCGACCGTGATGAACCGGCGGCGCCAGTCGATCGAGAGGCCGCAGTCGGTCATCACCCGCTGGTACTCGGCAGCAAAGTGCTTAACGATGGTCAGCGGGTCGGTGAACTCTTCGAGCACGTTCTGCGGAACGCGGTACAGGTCGCGGTAGAGCCGGATCGTCTTCTCGTCCTTGTTTGCGATCCGTTTCGAGATGCCGACTACCGGTGCGCCGGTGACGTGGAACGCCATGGGGAAGAGCACCTGCTTTCCCCGCATCCGCTGGTACCGTGCCACGATATCCGGCACGATATACGTCCTCCCGTGGCCCACGTGCATGGCGCCGCTCGGGTACGGGAACGCGACATTCAGGTAATACTTCTCTGTCTTCGAGGGGTTGGGCTCAAAGGCATGGGTCCACTTCTCGTGTGCCTCTTCCTCGAATTTTGCCAGGTCGAATTCGCTCAATTTTGTTCACCCTCCGGTTATACCGGTCTCAGCTTGATGACCTCGTTGTTCGTATAGCGCCGGATCATTTCCTGTGCTATGCTCGAGTTCTTTGCAAGATTGATCTCGCCGCTTTCGTTCACGGTGGCCGTGAAGAGGTATTCTTTCCCGGCAAAGACGTCCACGATCCGGCCACTCTGTTCGGGGGCAACGATCGTGAGCTGCTTCTTGTCGGTCTGGATCTTGATCCCGCCGCCAATGTTGAACTCCTCGTCGCCCTTGGGCTGGGCTGGCTGCCGGTCGAACTCGGAACGGGGCTTGATGTCGATCCCGATGCCGATCTTGTTCACAATGGCCGAGACGTTCTTGCCGCCCTTGCCGATTGCAGCGGGTACGTCCTTGTCGTCAATGTAGACAACGGCTTTTGTGTCGCTCGTCATCTGGACGTCGACAAAGCCATCGGTGTACCGCCCGATCTCCCGCTGGATCTCCTTCTCCGTGAGTTTCCAGCCGGGCCGGTCGTCGCTCTCCTTCTTTACCTGCTCGGCTGCCGGTGCCCGCATGGGCTTGTCCGCCACGAGCGGCTGGCCGATGAACTGGACCGGGCCGGGCGCGGGTTTTGCCTGCGGGGCCGGGGCTGCTCCCGTGACCGGGATCACGATGGTCTCGCCATCGTACCGGAAGACGTCGAGGATGAGTTCCCCGGTCTCGTTGTCGGTAACGGTGGTGACCGGGCGGAGATGGACCTCGCCCGACATACCGCCGGGAACCTTGACGGTGAACCCGATGTCGTAGATCTTTGTGATAACGCCCTGCTTGACGAAGATCACCGTGTTGATGATCTGCGGGATGACCGAGAAGTCCACGCGGTCGCAGAAACGCTGGATCGCGTCCTGCACGCCGTTTGCGTGGATGACGCCGACCATGCCGATGCCCGCGAGGCGCATGTCGGCATAGACATTGAAGTCCTCGTTCTTCCGGAGTTCGTCGAAGATGACGAAGTCGGGCCGGACCAGGAGGAGCACGTCTGCCGTGTTGGTCATGCTGCCGTCCAGTGCCGTGTACTGGGTGATGTTGTCCGGCACCTGCAGTTCGCGGGGGGCTTCCATGGTCTTGACGATAAAGCCGCTGTCCGAGAGGAAGGTTGCCACGTTCTGGGCGAGCGTGGTCTTGCCGGATCCGGGGGAGCCGACAATGATCATGCCCCGCTTCTCGCTCGTGATCCGTTTCGTGATGATATCGGACTTGGAGTAGTCCTTGAGCTTGACGTCCACGATCGGGCGGACGGCCGTGATCTCCATGCCGTCCGAGAACGGCCGGCGTGCGATCGCGATCCGCATGGACCCGATCTGGACGACCGTGATGCCCCGCTTCTCGACTTCGATGAAGCCGTCGGGATCGCGCTTGGCCCGCTCGAGGATCTCCTGCGCAAGGGCGCGGAGCTCGTACTCGCTTGTCGGCGCATCGCGGATCTTCACGAGTTTCATGTCGGAAATGGTCCCCTTCTTTGCGGAGGGACTGACCCGTTCCTTGAGGTACACCGCGATGGTGTGCTCGTCAAAGAACTGGTCGATCCCGAGCGGGACAAAATCGGTTATCTGCGGTTTTAAGTAGATGACATCGAGCCCTTTTGCCCGTGCCACTTCGGCCTGCACCGAGTCACTGGTGATGAACCGTGCAGAATTTTCAATTGCGATACCCCGTATCATCGCATCGATCTCGCCCCCACTGGCGAGTTTTACCTGTTCGAGCGTTGGTCGGATACCGGAGAACTTGAGTTCAATGGTTTTTTCTTCGGCCATTTTGCACAGTTGCTGCAGTTCGTTCAGGCCGGAAAACCCGATCTCGCGCCCGTTGTTTGCCTGGGCTTCGAGTTCTGCAATCACTGCTTCCGGGACGATTATTGTTGCACCCTTGTATTCACCGGCTTTTATCATTGAGGTTATGCGCCCGTCGATGAGGACGCTGGTATCTGGTACTAAAATCATATGATATCCTCGTATAGTCTTCTATGGTATGGTGTTCGTATGCTATGCTATCCATATTCTATGCACTTTTCCCGTAGCCGCCGGTCACGCCACGCAAATGCCGCACCCGCCGGCTGGATCAACGCAAAAAGCGTTGATGTTGTAACTATTTGAACAGCAAGTTTATATAGGGTTCGGGATGGGAGGGTTGGATTACAATAAAAAAAATGGATGATCAGAATCCGAAATTGTTTGAAAGGTTTAAATTAGGTTGTTTGAATATTCTGTAATGATTATGCCGATAGCTCAAAATAAAATAATTGTTTCTTCAAAATTAAATTCTGATGATTGGGAGGGTAGTTTCTCAAGTACTGAGTGTACTCTCCATCAAATTTCACCGTACCTAGGAAAAATTAAATCGGCATTTGCAAAAAAATTAATCACAACTTATTCAAAACCATTTGATACCATTTTAGATCCGTTTGCGGGATCTGGAACGGTAGCTCTTGAGGCGTTGATCGCGAAAAGACATGTTATTGCAAATGATATCAATCCCTATGCAGTTACATTGACCAATGCGAAATTGAATCCTCCATCATCATTAACCAAAGCGACAAAGAAAGTCCAAGAATATATTATCGAAAGCAAAATTCATAGCAAAAAAATTGACTTGGAAGAAGTACCTCTATGGGTAAAAAAATTTTATAACGAAGAAACGTTGAGGGAAATTCTCTCACTTTGTAAAATTTTTCATGAGAATGATGAATTTTTTTTAACATCTTGTTTGTTGGGAATTTTACATCATGAAAGGCCAGGTTTTCTGTCATATCCCTCAAGTCATCTTTCACCATATTTACGAACAAAAAAATATCCCCCGGAATTATTCCCTCAACTTTACACTTACAGAGATGTTGAATCCAGATTAATCCGAAAATTAAATCGAACATTTCGTAGATCCCCAAAAATCGATAAAAAACTTAAAAAAAGTTGCACTCAAAAAAATGCTGAATGTCTCGATATTCCAGAAGATACCGTTAATGCGATAATTTCCAGTCCTCCTTACATGAACACTCTGGATTATGCAAGAGATAATCGATTACGATTATGGTTTTTAGGAATCGATGATTTTAAAAGATTTGATAGAGCTAGTCCAAAAAATTTAGGTGAGTTCCAGTGTCTAATGACAAATGTCATGGAGAATCTTTACCCTGCATTGAAAAAGAATGGGTATTGTGTTTTTGTTCTAGGTGATGTGAAAACAACAAATAAGCCAATCAATACTGCATTAACGGTTCTAGAAATCGCAGAAAAAATTGGGAATTTCCAATGTGAAGGCTTCATTAGTGATGAAGTTCCGCATTTACGACGAATTCGAAAAGAATGTAATTGTACCAAGACTGAATGGATTGTAGCGCTGAAAAAGTTGAGATAAGAATGAGATCGTCAAGTTTACCATTAAAAAATCAATTCAACGATCACTTTATTGAAAATAAATATAAGTTGATCGAAGAAATTGGACACGGCAAAAATGGTGTAGTCTATAAAGCAATAGACGAATCGATAAATCATAAAATTGCCTGTAAACTTATTCCGGTTGGACGTCTTAAGAATGGTTGGCAAACTGAAATAAAAAAAGTTATTCGCCTTGAAGGGATTTTGCAAATTATTCATTATTTTGGATCTGGTAACGTAACCATAGATAGTCAGGAATTCGTCTATATTTTGTGGGAGTATATCGAAGGGGAAAATTTAGGGGATTATCTTAAAAATAAAGGAGATTCGATAACTCTTGAATTAGTTCGAAGTATTACAGATGAGATACTTAATGCATTTTTTGCTATGCATCAACAAGGAATATCCCACAATGATCTCCATGAAGGGAATATTCTGATATACAAAGATCCACGAGTAATCACTGATAATCCAAGAATAAAAATTACAGATTTTGGTATTGGCGGATCGTATTGCGATCTCAAACCCAAAGATGATTATCGTGAATTCGCTAGAATCTGTCATAACTTACTCGATAAGATAAATCCAGATGATTTAGTGGATGGGAAGGACAGATATTTTTACGATGTTTTTATCGAAGATTTCATCCCAAAAAAGCTTCTTGAAAAAGATTTTACTCAGGGAACATATGTAAAAAATCCGAGAGAATTACTATCAATTTTTAATTCAATTCCTGAAGGATATTACAAATTAAAATCGGAACGCCCCATAAAACTCACGCAACCTTTCGATTATTTAAGGTGCGAACAAATCGGTAATTCATTCAAATTACTTCAAAAATTGTACTCTCATAATTTTCCTGGTTATGATGATATTCTTCAAAGAAATAATACAATTTTAACTGGTCCAAGAGGTTGTGGAAAAACAACTCTTTTTAAGAATCTTAGTTTGAAAGCACAGTTGGCCGCTCAAAATTTTGATGGTTTAAAAGAGCCATTTATTGGAATTTACTACCATTGTTACGATTTATATTTTGCATTTCCGTACATAAAATTCCGAGCAAATGCTCAAGGAAATCAAGACAAGAGAAATGCGATAATAAATTATTTTAATCTTTCAATTCTCATTGAAATTCTTGATTTATTGGAGGTTGCAGATTCATTAAGTCCCTCTTTATTAAATAAACAGGAACTTGGAAAACTTGAGTTGTTTATATCTGATTATTATCCTGATTACGAACGACCTCCAACTGGCTCAAATATTATAAGATATTTGAAAGAATTCACGAATTATCAGAAGAAACTAACGAGAGAATGGTTCTACCATCGAATTTCAAAGAAACCAATTTTTTTACCGATGGATTTCATTCCGGCAGTGTCAAAAATCTTACAAAGTGAATTCGAACTGTTTCATAACAAACCCATTTATTATTTATTAGATGATTATTCTCTTCCAACCATCTCTCTGTCTTTGCAAGAGACAATAAATGACTTTATTTTTTTCCCGGCAAAAGATTCTGAACATTTTTTCAAAATCTCCACAGAAAGTATAGTGACTTTCTATAATTATACCTCAACTAGAAAAATGTTGGTGGAGAATCGTGAATATGTATCAGTTGATCTTGGGAATTATTTCCTTACTTCTGATATGACGGTAATAAATTCATTTCTTACCGAAGTTATCAATAATAGATTAAAGAATTCTGAAAATATTAGTCCGATGTATCATGATATCCAACAAATCCTTGGAGCATCAAAATACAAATCTTGTAATGATTTAGCTCGAAACATCCGAAATGAAAAAGATGAATCTGATAAAAAACAACGTGTTCTTTATTATGGCTGGCCCCTTATCGTTCTATCGTGTACTGGGGATATCGCTAATACTCTTGAGTTAGTAAAATCAATTTTTGCAGATGTCGGGCCAAAAAAATTCTCCATCGAAAATGGTTTACAAATTCCGATTGAATATGCTGAAAGTGATATTATTCAAAACACTCACTTACAGGATAAAGCTATTCGAGAAGCTGGAATTACATTCCTTCAGAGAATCGGACAAATTCCCGAAGAAGATTATGGTACTCAACTTAAGAAAATTACAGAATGTTTTGGACATGTCGCTCATTGGTATTTGATGAATATTACTTCAAAAAATGAAAAAACACGACCTCCTCATCAAGCTTGTCGGATTGAATTACAAGAGCCTCCAGAACTTGATGGCGAAACTAAACAGATATATGACAATTTGATACGATATGGTATTTTTTTCAGAGATTCACGGGGGAAAAGTCAAAGAGGTGAAGCTATGGATCGTCTCTACTTACGTAGAATTTTAATTCCAACTTTCAAATTGACGTATAGTAAAAGAGATTCGATTCGGTTAGACCCAAAACTATTTGCGCTATTCCTCTCACGACCTGAAGAATTCGAAAGTCTCTATACTCAACGAGGATCTAATAAGGGTCGGATGGGCAAAACAGAAACCAGAGCAATAATTGCAACTCTTGATAAATCTCAACGGAGTTTTTCAAATGAGAAAAAAGCTTAATCTTAATTTTCTTCCGAAGATTATAGAATTAAATCTTGATAATATTCCAGATAATGCAGTTTTTATTGGTGTTGCTGGTTTTGAAGATCGAAGCTTAGCATTCCTATCAGAATGCAAGTTACTAACAAAAAAATTTCAGAAAATTTTTGGTATTAAATATTTACCGGTTCAAGAGAATAATTTAATTGAAGATTTCACCAAACTTGCGAAAAAATCCTCAATAGAAAAAACAATTGAATGGGTAACGTACAATCGATTTGATCCCGAATCCTTTTACGAAACTCTGAACGAAAAAATTGAAGAAATCATTTGTACTGGAAATATTGTTATCGATATTTCAGGGATGTCAAAATTTTTAATAATAATTCTTTTAACAGAACTGGCAAAAAAACCAGTAACTGTTGATATAATTTATTCTGAAGCAGAGATCTATCACCCAATTAAAGATGTGTATGAGAATCATTTGGAGAATTTTCAAAAAAATATTACTCCCTTCTTTCTCACAACAAATGTTTACAGAATTGTGACTACTCCTCAATTGTCAAGCAATTCTATGCAAGGAGCTCCACTATTAATAATCGCTTTTCCAACATTCAATTATCGTGATTTTTTTACATTATTGAATACCTTAACTCCACAATATCTTATTGAGATTGAGGGTAAGCCCCATAATAAAAAAGATAATTGGAGACAAGAAGCAATTCATAAAATAAACGAAAGATTAGCTAAAGATTTTCAACCAAATATTGAACAGATTTTTTGTAAATCTGTTAGTACTTTTGAATATATTGAAACAATAAAAATGCTATCAGAATGCTATCTAACCGAAGAGTACCAATACACACATAAATGTATTATTGCACCGACAGGAAGCAAATTACAGACTCTGGGCGTCTTTTTCTTTAAGCAAATCTATCCAGATATTCATTTAGTATATCCAGTTACCGAGCATTTTCTAAAAGACTATACGAACGGTTGGAAAAAAATTTGGCACATAAAGGTCGAAAATTTCCCTAAAATTATTTCGGCCCTTAAAAAAAATCGTAAAAGTGGTTTAGATCAAATTGCTAAAAAAATATCTGAAAATCAAAGTGATTAATCTTACTTATTGCGGATCCTCAAAGAATTTGTACATTATCAAAGCCCTGAATGGGGACTCCCATTCTCCGGTCTCATGGCGATCCCATAGGCATTACTTCCTGAATAGGATCTGCCCTCCTCTTCATGGATCATTTCTCTGTTGTAGCATCTCCTCCACTTATGTTTGATATCCCCTCCCCCACATACGGCCCCGCCACGCCCCCAGATCGCCATTCCAACCACCCCCTTCCGGGAATTTCGTGCAAAAACCCCCCATTTATGTACACGGATTTCCGTAACCCACAATCCGCAGTAAAAATCCAACACCCGCTATTATAATTCAACCAAAAGATCCATGTACATTGAGCCTAAAACCTCAGATGTGCCAATAATTGATG
>JBAZHD010000022.1:0-37847 GCA_041652515.1 Methanoregula sp. | reverse complement strand
GCGCTTGCAGCCGGCTGCACGTTCTTTGGCGGGTACCCGATCACCCCCTCGACCGAAGTTGCCGAGCTCATGGCAGCAAAGCTCCCGAAGAAAGGCGGGGTCTTCATCCAGATGGAGGACGAGATCGCCTCCATGGCATCCATCATTGGGGCGTCATGGACCGGCGCACGTTCCATGACCGCGACGAGCGGTCCCGGTTTCTCCCTGATGATGGAGAACATCGGGTTTGCCATCATGACCGAGACGCCGTGCGTGGTCGTCAACGTCCAGCGGGGCGGGCCCTCCACCGGCCAGCCGACCATGTCGGCACAGGGCGACATGATGCAGGTGCGCTTCGGCTCGCATGGCGATATCGCCATCATCGCGCTCTGCCCGGCCACCGTGCAGGAGATGTACGAGCTGACGGCGAAGGCCTTCAACCTCGCGGACAAATACCGCGTGCCGGTTTTCCTGATGGCGGACGAGACTGTCGGCCACATGCGGGAGAAGATTCTCGTCCCCGACAAGGTCGAGCGGATCGGGCGAAAACCGTTTGTGCCCGGCACTCCTCCGTTCCGGGTAACGGACCCAGACCTGGTCCCCGGTTTCCCTACCTTCGGTACCGGCCAGCACGTTCACGTCACCGGCCTCACCCATGACGAACGCGGGTACCCGAGCGCAACGAACCCCAAGCTGCACATGGCGCTCGTAATGCGGCTTGTCGACAAGATCGAGAATGCCCGTGACGAGATGGCGGACTACGACATCATCAACCCGGACGCGGAGCAGGTCTTCGTTGCGTACGGCGGCCCGGTCAGGACGGTCATGCAGGTGATGCACGACCGGAAGGACAAAAACACCGGCTTCCTCCGGATCCGCACGGTCTGGCCGTTCCCGGAAAAAGCCCTTGCAAAGTTCAAAAATGCCCGGCGTTTCCTTGTTCCGGAGATGAACCTCGGCCAGATCGCCCGCGAGATCGAGCGGAACGTGAACGTCCCCGTAAAAAGGATTCCCAAGCTGGGCGGGGAGCTCCACACGCCCGCGGAACTAATCGCTGCACTGGAGGAAAAGCAATGAGCTACGAGGACTGGTTCCGGCAGGACCGGCTCCCCCATATCTACTGTGCGGGCTGCGGCAACGGCACGATCATCAACTGCACGCTTGCGGCCATCGACCAGATGGGCTGGAAGAAAGAGGAGACGGTCTTTGTCTCCGGTATTGGCTGCTCGTCGCGTGCCCCCGGCTACATCCTCACCGATTCGCTCCACACCACCCACGGCCGTGCCCTTGCGTTTGCCACCGGTGTCAAGATGGCAAACCCGGACCTGCACGTGGTCGTGTTCACGGGCGACGGCGATCTCGCAGCCATTGGCGGCAACCACTTCATCCATGCCTGCCGGAGAAACATCGACCTCACGGTGGTCTGCATGAACAACCAGATCTATGGCATGACCGGCGGGCAGGGCAGCCCGACAACCCCGAAGGGATGCCTCTCGTCCACCACGCCATTCGGGTGCAGCGAGACACCCTTCGATCTCTGCGAGCTCGCAACTGCTGCGGGGGCGAATTACGTGTCCCGCTGGACATCGTATCATGTGAAGGAACTCGAAAAAGCGGTCAAAGTGGGACTCGAGACACCCGGCTTCTCGTTCATCGAGGCGCTGGTCCAGTGCCCCACGGCCTTCGGGCGCAGGAACAAGTTCCGGCAGGTGATGGACCACGTCGAGTACATGAAAGTCCATTCCCTCCTGAAGGTAAAGCGCGACCGGATGCTCGAGAAAGGCGAGCAGATCCCGGAGGATATGTTCGTTGTCGGGGAACTTACCCGGCGAAACCGGCCGGCAATGGGGGTTAAACGATGAGAAACGAGATCAGGTTCTCGGGATTCGGCGGGCAGGGAATCATCCTGTCAGCGGTCATCCTCGGCCGTGCCGCGGTGATGTACGACAACAAGTTTGCCGTCCAGACGCAGGTGTACGGGCCGGAAGCCCGGGGCGGGGCATCGATGAGCCAGGTAATCATCGATGATGCGGAGATCCTCTACCCCAAAGTGGCGAATCCCGGTATCTATGTCATCATGTCGCAGGAAGGATTCGAGAAGTACGGGGCAGGTGCAGAAGACCCCGCGGTCATGCTCGTTGACTCCACGCTTGTCCATTCCCGCCCGAAGTGCCGGTGCATCGAGGTTCCCGCAACGCAGGAAGCCAGGCAGACGCTGAAAAAAGACATTGTCGCAAACATCGTGATGCTCGGGGCGCTCGTTGCCGCAACCCATGTCGTTGGCGAAGAAGCCCTGAAAAAAGCCATCCTCGATTCCGTGCCCAAGGGGACCGAGGATCTCAACCTGAAAGCCATGCAGCTCGGCCTGCAGCTGGGGAAACAACCATGAAGCTACGTGAATACGAGGCAAAAAACGTACTGAAAACGGCCGGGATTCCCGTCCCGGCAGGATTCCTGATCCGGTCGGCTGACGAACTCACCCCGCATCTCGGTGCCCTGGGGGAGGTCTTTGTTCTCAAGGCACAGGTGGATGTCGGCGGGAGAGGAAAAGCCGGCGGCATCCTGATGGCTGACAAGGCCGGCTGGATGAAGGTGGCACATGAACTCTTCGGAAAGTCGATCAAGGGCCTGCCCGTGAAGGAGATTCTTGCCGAGCAGAAACTCGATATCCGGCATGAGTATTATCTCTCGATCACCGTGGACCGGTCGAGCAAGCAGCCGCTCATCCTCTTTACTGAAGCCGGCGGGGTCGAGATCGAGATCACCGCAAAGGAGCACCCGGAACTGATCCGGAAGGTTATTGCAAATCCCCTCATACGTGAGCTCCCGCCGTTCATAATCCGGGAACTGATCGGGACTGCTCCCAAAGAGATCGGCCCGGTCATCAACAAGCTCTATCGTATTTTTATCGAAAAGGATGCCCTCCTTGCCGAGATCAACCCGCTTGTCACTACCCCTGCCGGGGTCTTTGCCGCTGATGCGAAGATCATCGTGGACGATAACGCCCTCGGGCGTCAGGGAATCACGGTCAACCGCGACCTTTCCGAGCGCGAGCGGGAAGCGGAGAAGCACGGTTTCTCCTACGTGGAACTGGACGGGAAGATCGGCGTGATCGGCAACGGAGCCGGGCTCACGATGGCAACGCTCGATCTTATTGAGTTCTATGGCGGGAAGGCGGCCAACTTCCTTGACGTTGGCGGCGGAGCTGAGAGCGAGCGCGTGAAAAACGCGGTCCGGCTCGTGGCAAGTGTCCCGACCGTGGAGGTCATTGTCGTGAACCTGCTGGGCGGGATCACGAAGTGCGATGAAGTGGCAAAGGGCATCATTGCAGCGGGGATCTCCCAGAAGGTTATCGTCCGGCTTGCCGGAACAAACGAGGCGGAAGGCCGGCGGCTCCTCTCCGATAACGGGTACGAGATGCTGGACACGATGGATCTCGTGGTAAAGAAAGCTGTTGAGGTGACCGCATGATCTATGGTGATAAAAATACCGGGGTCCTCGTGCAGGGCGCAACCGGTAAGCAGGGCGAGTTTCATATCGGCCTGATGAACGCCTACGCAAAGCAGGTTGGTGGCAAAGGTGTCGTGGCCGGCGTCACGCCCGGCAAGGGCGGCCAGCAGGTGCACGGCGTCCCGGTGTACAACACCGTGAAGGACGCGATGAAAGACCACGACATCGGTTCCGCGGTCATCTTCGTCCCGGCCGGTGCTGCGGCCGATGCGATCATGGAGGAGGCAAACGCCGGTATCACTACCATCGTCTGCATCACCGAGCACATCCCGGTGCAGGACTCGATGAAGGCAATCGCCTATGCCCGGCTGGAGGGCGCCAGTATGATCGGCCCCAACTGCCCCGGGCTCCTCTCGCCCGGCGAAGTGAAGATGGGGATTATGCCCTCCCAGCTCTTCCTTAAGGGCAATGTCGGCGTTATCTCACGCTCGGGAACGCTTACGTATGAAGTCGTGGACGAACTGACCCGTGCCGGCATCGGCCAGAGCACGGTGGTCGGGATCGGCGGCGACCCGGTCATCGGCCAGACGTTTGTCGATGTGCTTGCCCGGTTCGAAAAAGACCCGCAGACAAAAGCTGTGGTCCTTATTGGGGAAGTTGGCGGGAACCTTGAGGAAGAAGGGGCAAAGTCCACGAACCTCCCGATTGTGTCGTATATTGCCGGCGTGTCCGCACCGCCGGACAAGCGGATGGGGCATGCGGGTGCGATTGTCGAGGGCGGCGAAGGGGATGCCCGTTCCAAGATCGCCCGGCTGAAGAAGCATGGCGTGCCCGTTGCATCCCGTGTCTCGGAGATCCCGGAGATGGTCCGGGAACTGTTCCGGTGCGGGTGCTGAGATCTTCTTTTTTGGTTGGTTTTTTTAAAAATTGGATTTTCTGAAATTGCTGCCCCCCTTACGCCAGCCCTGCCCCCGTTGGGGGCGGGGGCATTTGCGATTGGGACGGTAGCGGTTCCCCGGGAATTTCAGAGGATGTCTCGTTACGAAGGCTCCCTGCTTCAGGGCCCCCTGGGGGTCTAAGTGTTTCATCAGATCCACAACTTTGAGATGACCCCCCAGGTTCTTCGAGTCACAGTGCGGCAAGTCCGGTTTCCGGTAAAGCCGGTAATTGAGGCCGCCGCGGGAGCGCCCCCGCGGGGGCGGCGGCAGGTATCGCAATGGGGGTATGGGGGCATCAGCCCCGATAAATCATCTGATTGATCACTCCCAATTATTGTAAGAAGCATTTTTTTGTGTTCGACATACTCGGCTATCTCACAATCGGAATAGCATACAATAAGGTTCACACCAGTTGCCCCCCCACCTCTGGCGGACGGATGACGGTCACTCCCAGCGCTACAAAGAACCGATAATACCCGTTAAGGAAATCGTCAAGACATGCAGAAGACACCGGCCGGAATGGCCGCAGCGCCCCATCCTTACCGGCAATGGTGAAGATCACCCGCACCTTCGCAGGATCCGGCAAAATATGCGGTATTTATGAACCATGCGGATGATTTACATGAAAGAATCCCATAATCCCCGTGGATCTCCCGGTAATGCAACAGGTTCCGGGAACCCCCCGGAGAATAAATCATGATCCTCTCGTACTCCACTGCCGTCATCACCATGCTGCTCGCCGGCATCGTATCAGCCCTGCTCACCTTTGTTGCATGGCGCCACCGCACCATCCCGATCATCCAGCCGTTCCTCCTGCTGATGGCATCGGTCTCCATCTGGATCTTCGGGTATGCCGGCGAACTGATGAGCTCCGACCTCTCAACTGTCCTCCTGCTCAATGACCTCGAGTATCCGGCTGTCACGACCGTTTCGGTTGCCTGGCTCTTTTTAGTCCTCGTCTATACCGGGCGGGGACACTATGTCACGCGCCGCACGGTGCCCCTCTTCTTTGTCATCCCCGCCATTGTCTGGCTCCTTGTCCTGACGAATCCTTATCACTACCTCTTCTATTCCGGGTTCTCCCCGCTGTCCTTTGACGGCACCACCATCTGGATCTACGAGCACGGCCCCCTCTTCTGGCTCCACATCGGCTACACCTACCTGCTCACGTTTGTAGCCCTCGTCATTGCTGCGGGCCGGCTGTTTGGCTCTACCACGCTCTACCGGCGCCAGAGCGCGATCCTGGTGGTTGCCGCCATTATCCCGGCGTTTACCAACCTCGCCTATGTCGTACCGTCCATCCCCTTTCCCGATTACGACTTAACCCCGATCTCGTTCCTCATCACCGGTATCATCCTTGCCATCGGCATCCTCAGGTACCAGCTTTTCTCCTCCGTTCCGGTCGCATACTCGCGGGTCTTCTCCACGATGGGTGACGGAGTGGTAGTGGTGAGCCCGAAAAACCGCGTGCTCGATCTCAATCCTGCTGCCGGGGAGATCGCCGGCATCATCTCAACGGATGCCATCGGGCAGGACCTCGGTACGGTCTTTCCCGAGCTTGCTCCGGTAACCGCAGAGAGTTTCTCAAAGAAGGCAGAATGCCACATCGAGATCCGACGCGATACAACCAGCCCCCGGTATTTCGATGTGCTGGTCACCCCCATGAGGGTGGGCATAATCTCCGATGGAGCGTATCTCTGCCTGCTCCGCGACATCACCGACCGTAAACACGCCGAACTTGCGCTCTCTGAGGCAAACCGGAAGATCAGCCTCCTGACAAATATCACCCGCCACGATATCACGAATAAGATCCTGGCTGTTAACAGTTACCTCGAACTGATCCGCGAGCTTGCCACTGACCCTGTGCAGATCGATTACCTCAACAAGCAGGAACAGGCAGTCATTGCGATGAACGAGCAGATTGCGTTCACGAAAGAGTACCAGCAGCTCGGCACCAGGATGCCGTCATGGCAGGATGCCGGAAAGATCTTACGGATCGCAAAAACCCAGGTGGATTTCGGGCAGGTATCGCTCGAAAGTGCCCTGGAGTCATGGGAGATCCTTGCCGATCCGATGCTCGACAAGGTTTTCTATAACCTCTGTGACAATGCGGTGAAATACGGGGGGCCGGCTATTAAGACGATACGGATCTCCTCGCACCGGGATGGTAACGATCTGCTCATCGTTGTTGAGGATGACGGGGCCGGTGTCCCGGCACAGGACCTTCCCCACCTGTTTGAACGGGGGTACGGGAAACATACCGGACTCGGCCTCTTCCTGTCCCGCGAGATCCTTGCCATCACGGGTATCACGATCCGTGTGACGAGCGATCCCGGCAGGGGAGCACGGTTTGAGATTCGCGTGCCGGCAGGGAAGTTCCGGGCCACTGATCAAGCCGGACAAGCCGGATAATGTACGGCTGGCTGGGGCAGGCCATTCGATCAGTCCGGCTCATCTGCCGTCTTTTGCAGCAGCGCCGCTACCCGGTGTCGGACCTCAGCCAGATCAATTTCTGATGCTTCGTGCCGGTCGGGCACCAGGATCCGGTGTCGGCCCGGGCGCTCAGTGTATCCATTGTGCATGCGGTAATGACCCGTGCAGTGCACCCCCTCCAGTCCCTGCATCCGGATTACCGGCAATACACCATCGCAGTCTTCACCGGGCAGGCATCTTTACACCGGCCACAGAGATAGCATTCCCGCTTCGGATCATACAGTCCGGCTGTTTTTGCCGGGCACACTTTTTCGCATTTCCCGCAGGCAATGCAGTCCCCGGTCCTTTCCAGCCGGAAGATGCTGAATTCTGCACAGAGTGAGAAGAGGACGCCGAAGGGACAGATGACCCGGCAGACCGGGCGGTACAGGAATACCGAGACAAGGACAAGACCCGCCGCGATGATGAGACCGGCCGAGACCGTCAGGGAGAAGAGGTCGTACAGGCCGGTGATCGCCATCAGGTCGACGAAGTAGGTGGCAGCTATCACCGTTACGAGGAAAACCGCAAGCCTGATAATCTCCAGGATATCTGTACGCCGGATTACGACCTTCTTTCCCGGGACCGTGTATGCCAGCTCCTGCAGCGCTCCGACCGGGCAGATGGTCCCGCAGAATACCCGGCCCACAACCAGTGCAAAAAGAATACCAGCACAGATCACGGCAACGCCCGCCGAGAGGGCCGAAACGCCGGTCAGGACGTTCACGATTCCCCCGATCTCCATTGGCATGATCGGTGCAAGGAAGACAAAACCTGTGAGCGCAGAGAGTGCGGCAGCTCCCGTGACAATCTTCCGGGTCATCACGCCGCTCTGCCAGAGATACGCAGCAAGCAGTGTCCCGGCAGCCATGTAGACAATGGCATACGTGGTTCCTGCAGCAGTGCTGCCGGAGAGAATACTGGTAAGGATAAGGGAGGTGCCAAGGCCAAAGAGGGCAGAGAGTGCAAGGGCCGGGCGGGTTTTACGGACAGCCACTCCCCGGATACCCGTCCTGAAGAGTGCGAAGAATATGCCCGTGAGGATGAAGAAGAGGATAACCTCTGCGATGACCGGGGAAATGTGCATGGAATCAGGAAATCCGCCGGACGATGCATCCTGGATAACGGCGGTTGTGTTTCCCGGCGTGGCTGCAGTTACCTGAGCACCCGGAGAGGATGGTGTGGCAACGAAGACGGTCTGGTCTGCAGGTGCGGGTGTTGCCGTCACCTGTACCGCTGCCGGATTTGCTGCTGGTGTTGCTGTCGCCTGGACGGTGGCCTGTGCCTGGTCAGGAGCTCCGGGGCTTGAGGGAAATGAACCCGATGACTGCGATCCGGTCCGGCCCGTATAATCGCAGAGGGAATTCGCATCTGCGTCAACGAAGAGGAAGCACCTGCCCGGGGAAGTGCAGCCCCCGATACCTTTGGGGCAGACCGCAGCACAGGCCGGGTACGCAATCCCCGTAGCAAGAATGGCAGATGCAGCGATGCTCCTGACGGATGAGGGAATTTTCATGTATTTTACCTTCTTTGCCTGACAATTTTTCACAAAGAGGGCGGGTTCGCTTATAGATTCGGCACATGGCTGACCTGCAATTATGGCGCTGGGTGGTGATAGTGTACCCCACAATCATCCACTCATTTTATCTATTACCGGAATATTTCTCAGGAGCAGTCATGTGATGATCAGCAAACTCTCATACTCCGGGTGGATCAACCCTCCTCCATATTTATCCCCTTTCTCCGCCAACAGATCAGGAGCACTACGTATGTCCTCCACCCAGTTTTTTCCCCTGCCCCCGGATCTTTTTGCCGCTGCCAGTAAAACGGTCAGCGAACGCGTCTCGCAGCTCCCCTTTCTCCGGAGCGGTGTCAATGTCACCGGTGAACTGGTCGGCGTAGCCATGGAATGTCTCAATGCCGTGCCTAACAAGGCACTTTCCCTCACTACCCTGCCTGTGCCGGGAGGAGACCGGGAAGACGGGCTCGACCGGTGTATTGAAGAGCGCCTGCATATCCCGGGAAAAGCTGCAGCACCGGTTATTGCCGATGTGCTCTGCAGCGCCGGTATCGCAGAAACAACCCTGATATCGGATCGCCATGCACACCGCGAGCAGCGGGGCATAAAGCTGCTCTCCCCGTGGACCTGGCATATCGCATCGACCATGGCCCCTTCGGTCAGGCTCGGGGGTTCCGGTGCCGATGCCGGCCTGTCATGGCTGGACGTCTGCCCGGTCTGCCATACCGGGATCCTGGAACGGGTGGTGGGAAAACAGCTCTTCGGTATCCCCCACACGGACTTCATTATCGAATGCAGTTCCTGCGGTGCAAAATTCATCCCGGTCGGCCCGGCATTCCGGCTGGTATCCATTGCCACCATCCGCGACCCGCTGTGGAAAAAACATCTTGACAAGACATACCCGCCTGAAACGTGGGCGGCCATTGCGCGCGGCACCAGCCCGGGCGGCAGGCCCGCCCCGCGCCCGGTTATGAAACGGCCTGAAAATTCCGCCCTGCCTCCCGCTGCCGTTACGCTCACGTCCCTCAAGGACGGTTCCCTTGCTGTGCCGGTCCGCGGGAAAACCCTGTATATCCATCCTGTTACCCTCAACTTTACCGGGGGGGTAAAAGACAATGCATTTGCCCGTGTCCAGAAAACCCTGGAGGAATTACTCGCGGAACCGGCGTTTGAACACCTGCGATCGCCGGTCAATGCGAAATATTCCCGGTACCTGTCCCTGAAAGCCGGGCTTTTCCTGGGACAGCTCAAGGAGCGGCACGACCCGTTCTACCGCGAGTTACTCAACCAGTCCGGCGATGAGAGATACGGGTCGTTCCGGGCGGAAGATTCCCGGGAAACAGAAAAGAAAGGGGTACTTATTGTGATCGTGAACCGTGGATTATTTCATGTCATCAATTCCCCGGATCCGCTGCGCACAATCATCAACAACCGGTTTGGCAGGATCGGGCCTGATGACTGCCTGTTGTCGGGGGATCCGGATCGGTGCCGGATCAATGCGCTCCTGTGCAACTACAAAAAAGAGGCCGGGGTGTTTATCTATCCTGCAGAAAAGGATGAAGAGCGGCTGGCTGTCATACAATCAATGAATGACCTTATTTCCGCCGGAAGAATCTGAAAACCCGCCTGTACCGGACCGGTCGCATGATCAGAGAATTTTTCATATCCCATGATAACATTATAGTTACCCAATCTTTATAACCGGAAACGGAGTTTATAGATGAAGTGCCCAAGCTGCGGAATGAATATACGGGATGATACTCTTGTTTGTGGCTACTGCGGGGAAAAAATCCCCCAGGACCTCCAGAAACAATCCGATAGTGCGGGCAAACGCAATCTTCCATCGGGTTCTGCAATGCAGAAGGGGGCTGGATCAGCCAGACCCCCCTCAGATGATAATGAGATGGGGGACGAAGAAGAAGGAGGGGGCCTCTCCCCGTACCTGCAGCCCGGTGAACAGATACTTATCGGTTCGCTCAACGTATCGGTGAAGAAATTTTTCTTCCATGCCTATATGACCGACCGGCGGATCTTCCTTATTGATACGCAGGAAAAGAAACTCAAGGTCACCGCCAAGGATGTCCCGCGGGACACACTTGCCGGGGGTATCGTTGAGTTCTCCGAAAATTCCGACCCGGTTCTTGTCCTGTCCATCCGTTCTCCTGACGATGATATCAAGACAATGAAAATTGTGTTTGTCCAGAACGGGATGGACAGATCAGCCGAGATCGATGAGTGGATTTCCCTTCTCCACAAAGAAGATGAACCGGCCCGGAAACCCTCGCGCCCCGTTCCTGAAGAGCCGGCAGAACCTGAAGAGGAGAAAGAACCCCCAAGGCCCAAGGCTCACGTGAAGAACCAGGAACTGAGGCCGACAAAAAAACCGGTTAAGGAGCTTGAAAAACAGCCCCCGGTAAAACGGCTGATCTCCTACACGAAGGCTCCTGAACCGGAACCACAACCTGAGGAAGAACCTGCATCCCCGCCGCCCCGGCGTACCCAGGTACGACAGGTTATGGAGTCCTCACGCAAGGCACCCGCGGTTGCAGATTCTGACTGGGAAGCACCCCAGGCACCCCGCGACCATGGGCCGTCCGTGAAAAAACCCGAAGTCCACTCGGCAATGAAGGTTGCCATGAAGAGTGCCATGAAACCCCTGGCACAATCCCCGGTTCGCCCGGCAAGAAAGAGCATTCCCGAACATGTCATGCGGCGCCCGGTCGTGGAACCCGAATCCGGGGACATGGAAATGCGGGAATTCGCAGAACCACCCCGTCGGCCGAAGATCCATGAAAAAACTCCCGAAACCCCCGTGTACGAGCCGTATGAGCCCGAAGAGCCTGTGGAACATCCCCAGTTCTGTCATAATTGCGGGAAGAAGATTCCGGTTGAGGCGAACTTCTGCCCCGGGTGCGGGACACGGCTGGGCCAGAACCGGACCCTGACCAATACCCGCCTTCCCCCGACCCCCCGTGAGAAAAGACCCGTTCCCTCAGATACGGTAATTCCTGAACGGAAGCCGGTATCCCAGTTCCGGACTGAAGAACCCGATGATGATGATTTCGAGGATGAAAAGCCGCAGCCAACGAAGCCCCCGGTAAAGAAGGCTCCCTCGGGAAGCGAGATGACAATTCTCCATAAATTCCTCCGAAGATAACTTTTTTTGCTCTGGAGAAACAAGCGTGAACCGATCGGGTTCACACCCAAATCATGAAAATCGGCAAATAATTTTTTCAACCATCCTGATCCGTCATAGGGGCGCCCTGTCGGGGGTGGCAACAGTTATCTTTTTTGGGGGTATGGAGGTCTCAATCCCCTCAGTAATTCCTGAAGTGGTCAATTTTCAGGGGAAATCATGTATCGGGACCTGACGCTCCTGGGGCTTCGCCCCGCCGCTGAGGCGCCCCGGTTGCGATTGTGTGGGGTTACCTATACACAAAACAGAAGAGAATTTCTATAACGGTAATATCGAGGCATCATATGCGCCCCCGCCCCCAATGGGGCCGGGCAGGCGCAATGGGGGCAATCATAACTTTTGAAACCGGTTATCTACAGAGCAATTTTTTTTGAAATCCGGTTATTTTTGCTCTGGAGAAACAAGCATGAACCGATCCGGTTCACCCCCAAATGATGAAAATCGGCAAATCCTTTTTTCAACCGTCTTGATCCGCCGCGGGGGCGCCCCTTCGGGAGCGGCGGTGGTTATCATTTTTGGGGGTATGGGGGTCTCAACCCCCATCAGCAATTCCTGGAGAGGCCCATTTTCATGAGAAAACCTTTCTCGCGTGATACGATCCCCCCTCTTGCACCCCCAGTCAGTCCTCCGTTGAGGGATAGGGTGCATTTTGATAGTCCGTTTTAGGTTGCAGGTACTACGTCGTTATCGCAATTGGGGGCTGCCCCCGGGAGCGTCAGATTGTTCTGAATGATTTCAAAAGAGCAGTACAAAAGAGCAGTGATTTTTTTTAAAACCGGTTTTTTCATTTCGTTTCTGGCAGTCCCGTCATTCCCGGCTATAGTGGCGGGTTTCATCTTTTCCGGACCTGCTGGGGCATCCGGGAATTACTATCAGTAATAACCGGGCGGGAAATATTGTTGAATGAGAAATGTTATATGACCTCCAGTCCCTTGTTTAATAACGAAGTGTCACGAGGAAATCAATGAAGAGAAATATCCATATTGAAGCATTGAACCAGATTCCCCTTGAAAAACAGCGGAACGAGCTTGTCGAGCGCAAATGCCTTGGCCACCCCGACAGTATGGCCGACGGGATCGCTGAATCGATCAGTCAGGCACTCTGTAAAACCTATCTCGATGAGTTCGGTGTCGTCCTTCACCACAACACCGACCAGGGCGAGGTTGTTGCCGGTGAGTCGAGCCCGAAGTTCGGCGGCGGCCGGATGATCCGGCCTATCTTCATCCTTATCGATGGCAGGGCAACAAAGCAGTTCAAGGGCGTCACGATCCCGACAGATGCTGTTGCGGTCGAAGCCGCGACAAATTATCTTCATAAGATCCTCCCGGACATCAAACCCAACCGCGACCTGATGATCGACTGCCGGCTCGGGACTGGATCCACCGACCTGCAGGACGTCTTCAGGCTGGGCAACGGCAAGGTGCCCCGGTCAAACGACACCTCCTTTGGTGTGGGTCATGCCCCCTTCTCTGATGTTGAGAATATCATCAGGAACTCGTCGGATTACATCGATACAAAACTCCGGAAAAAGTATCCGGCAATCGGACAGGATATCAAGATCATGGGGCTGCGGGACAACGACACGATCACGCTCACGATTGCCTGTGCAATCGTTGACCGGCACTGCAAGGATATCCGCGAGTACCAGGAATACATGGGGATCCTCAAAGAGGAGATTACCGCGGTTGCAAAGAAGAACACCAAACGCAAGGTCGTTGTCCATGTCAATACCGCTGACGATATCAAAAAGAAGAGTGTTTTCTTAACCGTCACCGGTACCTCGGCAGAGATGGGAGACGACGGGTCTGTCGGCCGCGGAAACCGCTGCAACGGGCTTATCACGCCAAACCGCCCGATGAGCATGGAAGCAACAAGCGGAAAGAACCCGATCAACCATATCGGCAAGATCTACAATCTCCTCTCGACCCAGGTTGCACAGGAGTGTGTAAAGAAGGTTGACGGGATTGAGGAAATGTACGTCCGGCTTCTCTCCCAGATCGGCAAGCCTATCGACCAGCCATTGGTCGCAAGCATTCAGGTCCTGCCGGTATGTGGCGTCAAACTGAAGGATCTCAACGAGGAGATTTACGGGATTGTCGATGACAATCTGGCAAACGTCACCAGCATCACCGAAAAGGTCATTGCCGGGAAACTCAAGACATTCTGACCAGGAAAATGCCCGCCATAAAAAAAACGGGAAAAAAAACCCGTGATACAACTCCTTTTTCCGATATAGTACGGCTCGCGATCCCCAACAAAGGACGGATTGCCGCACCGATCATCGACCTGGTCGAGAAGAGCGGCCTCCACCTTGCGGAAGCCGGCGAGCAGCGGCGCCTGATCACAAAGACCCTTGACCCGCATGTCGAGATCCTCTTTGCCCGGCCGGTGGATATCCCGGAATATGTTGCAACCGGTGCTGCTGACCTCGGGATCACCGGCCACGACATGGTGGTCGAACGCGGATCCGAGGTTGAGGAACTGCTTGACCTCCAGTCCGGCAGGGCGAAACTTGTCCTTGCTGTGCACGAGGACTCAAAAATAACGCAGGCAAAACAGCTTGCCGGTCTGAAGGTGGCTACCGAGTTCCCCACGATCACCCGTGCCTATTTCAAAAAGCAGAAGATCAATGTCGAAGTCGTTCTTGTTGGCGGCGCCTGCGAAGCAACGCCCCAGCTCGGGATCGCCGATGCGATCATCGACCTGTCGAGCTCGGGGACAACACTCAAGACCAACCGCCTCCGCGTGATCGACGAGGTGCTGGTCACGTCAACATATCTCATCGCAAACCGTGAATCGCTCAGGATCAAGAAAGAGAAGATCGACGAGATCCATCTTGCCCTTGAGAGCGTGATCCGTGCACGGGGCCAGTGCTACCTGATGATGAACGTGAAGCGGGATTGTCTCGACACGGTAAAGCGTGTTCTGCCGGGGCTCTCCGGGCCAACAGTGATGGACGTTGCCTCTTCGGAGGGGCTCGTTGCGGTCCATGCCGTGGTGAACGAGGAACGGGTCTATATGCTCATCAACAGGCTGAAGCGGGCGGGAGCAAAAGATATTCTCGTCATGGCCATTCAACGGATGGTCCGCTGATTAAAATGAAAATATTCCCTGCTGTCGATATCCTCGGGGGACGGTGTGTCCAGCTGGTGCAGGGAAAACGGGAGAGTGCAACGGCGTATGGCGACCCGCTTTCCTGTGCAACCCGCTGGCTGAACGAAGGTGCAACGGCCCTCCATGTCGTGAACCTCGACGGTGCGTTCGGCAGTTCGTCAGCAAATGCCGGCCTTATCAAGGACATCATCAGAAAGACCGGTGTGGTGATCGAGCTGGGCGGGGGTATCAGGTCCGTTGAGGATGCACGGCACTGGCTGGAGACCGGCGTGGACCGGGTCATCATCTCGACTCTCGCCACGCAGGACCCGGAGTGTATCCGGACGCTGTCCCGGGAATTCGGGAGCAGCCGGGTGATGCCCGGTGTGGATGCCAAAGACGGACAGATTGCTGTCCATGGCTGGCAGGAGACTGCCGGAGATTACCTTGACTGGGCAGCAAGATTCGAAAAACTGGGTGCCGGGTCACTCCTGTACACCAACGTGGATGTCGAAGGCCTGCAGCAGGGTGTCCGGTTCGAGCCGGTGAAACGCCTCATCGATCATGTTGGTATCCCGGTTGTCGTTGCCGGAGGAGTCTCGTCACGTTCGGACGTGGCAGGTCTGCGGGATGCCGGGGCGTATGGTGCCGTACTCGGATCTGCCCTGTACAGCGGGAAGATTGCGCTGAAGGACGCACTGGAGGAATGCCGATGAGAATTGTAAATATTAAACGGGAAACAAACGAGACGAAGATTGCGCTGAACCTGAACCCGGACGGGACCGGGAAGGTCACGGTCGAGAGCGGTGTACCGTTCTTTGACCACATGCTCACCTCAATGGCAAAGCACGGCGGATTCGACCTTACCTGTACCGCAACGGGCGACCTGCACGTGGACTGCCACCACACGATAGAGGATATCGGGATCGTACTCGGCGATGCAATAAACCAGGTGATGAGCGACGGGAAGGGTATCAGGCGTTTTGCCCATGCGGTGATCCCGATGGATGAGTCGATTGCCACCGTTGCCCTTGATTGCGGCGGGAGAGGGTACCTTGTCTTCAACGGCACGTTCGGCAACAAGGCGGTCGGGACTATTCCGGCTGATATCTTCGAGCACTTCTTTTATTCCCTGTGCAACCGTGCCGGCATAACGGCTCACATCGCCTTTACCGGGAAGAACGACCACCACCAGTGCGAAGCGGCGTTCAAGGCATTCGGGATTGCTCTTGGGGAAGCGTTGTCGCTGACCGGGAAGAAGGGTGTGCCGAGTACGAAGGGGAAGTTCTGAGGGAGTCTCTTTTTTTTCACTCGTTTTTTTTAATTAAAATCTGATGACGCTCCGGGGGGCTTCGCCAGAAGGCTCGGCCCCCGCCGCTGGGGCATCTCCCGGTTGCGATAGTGCTGAATTACCTGTACACAATTTATAGAAATTTTCTGTACAGGTAATACAGAGGAATCGCATGCGCCCCCGCCCCCGACTGGGGCTGGGCTGGCGCAAGGGAGGCGATCATACTCCTTAAACAGTTTTTCCCCAGAAAATTAGCCTCCCAAAGAATTGCTGATGGGGGTTGAGATCCCCATACCCCCGGAAAGATAAATGCCGTCGCCCCTGAGGGGGCTTTCGCGATGGCTTCAATTTCCTGTTCTCCCGGAAACCGACCTTGCCCCTCCGTGCCGTACCGAGGCCCTGAGGCGGGGAGCACTCATATCAATTCCAGGTATATAACCGATTTTCATCGTTCCGGTATGAACTCCCGTTCATGTCCGTTTCTACACGGCAATAATTACAAAAAATTCAACAAGAAATTTTAAAAAAAGCGCCCGGAGAATACCGGTTTCGTACGTGTGAAAAAAGAGTTGACATTACGGCTTTGCAGCCAGGTCAACGTCTTCTTTCTTGATCGTCTTTCTGCCCGCGTGCTCGGCAAGCTTGTTGGCTTCCTTGGTCAGCTGGGCGATATACTTCTCAGCCTTGACAACGAGTGCTTCTGCTGCATCGCTTCCCACGCGTTCGGCTCCGTTTTTCTTCGCAATCCTTACAACTGCGGCGATTGGTAAATCTGCCATGTTTTAAACCTCAAAAAGAAATCCTATTGGTATATATAAATACTTTTTGGGAAAATCCTCCAAATTGCCCCGCGAAACGACTTTGGAAGGAATAATGCACGGCAAGTAAAAAAAGGAGTCCAGAATTTCGCAGAATATTTTTTAATCGCGTTAAATCGTTTTTTTGGGAAAAAAAGGGATTTTAAAGGATTTTAAATTATTCCAACAAAGATGCTGCGAGCAATAGCGCATTCGTGTAATTTGGTGAGGCGCGCGAACTATCTACGAAAATTCTGCTGATATTTACCACAGGTGCGCCATGGCCGTATCCGCCTCCAAGAAAGGTGAGCGTGCGGAAGACCAGGTTGCCGGAAATTCCGTCCGGTGCAATGATGAGCCCGCAGGTTTCTATCGCATCTTCTATCAGGATCTCGGAATGGGTGGCATCCGCGAGCCGGGCCACGAGTTCCGCCTCGGCCATGCTGGCATCAACCTGCGGGTGCCGCCCGATATCTCCCAGCCTGCCTCCGGAGAGGACTCCGACCTTGTCGGGCAGGCCGAATTTTTTTGCAATGATCCGGCCTTTTTTAATGAGTTCAAGTTTTTCTGCAACCGTCCATCCCTCATCGACACCAACCGGAGTCAGCAGGAATTTTTTCCCGTGCACGGTCTCAAGGAGGGCGATACGTTCGAGATGGTCGACCCCCATCGCCTTTTTTAAGGCTTTCAGGGTGGAACTGGACGGGAGCGTCCCGCGGACAGCTGCATCGATCTTCCCGGAAACAAGATCATCGACAAGAGCCTGCTCCGGGTTGGCGTGTTCAGAAAAATGCACGTTTTCCTGTGCCGTTTTTTTGTCGGCAACGCCGGGGCAGCAGTAACAGATCGTCTTAAACGGCCCGCGGACACGGTTGGCACTCGCAATCACTTTGTCCGGGTCTGCTGCAATCCCGATGCCGATGCGTCTTAACGCCCCTGGCATGAAATATCCTCTTGTTCGATGTGCAGGATCCCGTTCCCGACAAAATCGAAGACCTGCGTATCTTTCCCCTGGTAATGGATCCTCAGTTCCCTCGAATTATTGACAGTCCCGATCTCTTTTGCGGTCATCCCGACACTGGCAAAGAGCCCGATGAGCTCGGCGACATGCGCTTTCTTTGCCGTCATGATGAAACCCATTCCCGGGTACATCCGCACCCACAGCTCGAATGTCAGGTTGTTCGCGGTAAGGTCCGGCTTCGGGATATGGGCAAGGTCGATATCGGCGCCCTTCCCGCTCACTTCCAGGAGCATGCCAAGGGTCCCGATGATCCCCGGGTTGCTGATATCTTTACCTGCCGTTACGAGATGCTTTTTCCCGATCTCTTCCATCACGGCTATCTGCGCCCGGACTTCGGCAGCGGACTTCATCGTCACCGAGTCCCAGTTGAGTGCGCATGACGGGTGGACGCGCCCGCTCAGGTCGATTGCCGCAACAACAACGTCTCCTTCCTGTGCTGTGTGGCTGTAGATGATCGAGTCGAGCCGGGCCGAACCGAGGATCGATACGTCGATCACGCTGTAGGGGGCGTCCGGGTGCAGGTGCCCGCCCACAATCGGGACACCGAACTGCGCCGATGCGTCGTGCATCCCCTTCACGACCAGCTCCTGGACCGTGGTTTTCGAGATGGAAAAGATATCCACCATGGCAAGCGGGCGTCCTCCCATGGCAGCAATGTCATGGATATTGACAAGTATCGAACAGTATCCCGCCCAGTACGGGTCAGCATCCATCAGTTTGCTCCAGATGCCATCCGCTGCAAGGAGGAGTGCTTCGCCGCCATTGTGTTCAATGACTGCAGCGTCTTCCCCGAATGCGGCGATAACGTGGGGGGCGTCGATCTTCAGCGCCCTGACCATCTCGCCGATGGCATGTTTCCTCTTTACGCCCTCGTATTCCCGGACTGTTTTTGCGATCGTCTCTGTGGAGCAGCTGTAGACCACGGCATCACCTAAAAGGAGTACTGGATTACTTCCGTGTAACGTAGTTTCGTTTCATCAGAGATAATTTATTTGATATACGATCAACGTGTGTGTATGGACTGGGCTGAGAAATACCGTCCCGCACACCTCGCGGATATCGTCGGCAATACAACGGCCGTGCGACAGATGGCGGACTGGGCAAAGACGTGGACGAAGAAGTCCCGGCCTTTGATCCTCTACGGCAAGCCCGGTATCGGCAAGACATCCAGTGCGCTGGCGCTTGCGGGTGACATGGGATGGGAACTGATCGAACTGAATGCGAGCGACCAGCGGACTGCTGCGGTCATTGAACGCGTTGCCGGGGCAGGAAGCACGACTGCCAGCCTCACCGGCGCTTCCCATAAACTGATCGTGCTCGATGAGGCGGACAACCTGCAGGGCACTTCCGACCGCGGCGGTGCAAAGGCCATCGTGGACTGTATAAACCATGCTCAGCAGCCGATGATCCTGATTGCAAACGACCTCTACGGCCTCTCCCCCGAGATACGGAACCGGTGCGACCCGGTCCAGTTCAAGGCCGTGCAGGCACGGTCTATTGTCCCCCGGCTCAAGTACCTGTGCTCGGCAGAGAAGATTGCCTGCAGCGATACGGCGCTGCACATCATCGCCGAGAGTGCCGAGGGGGATATACGGTCTGCGGTCAACATGCTCTATGCTTCGGCAATCGGGAGGACCACTCTTGGCGATAACCATGTCCACACCTCCCAGAAGGATGAACGGATCTCGATTTTTACCCTGATATCGGCACTGTTCGGCAGGACCCCGGATGAGGAACTGATGCGGCTCTCCTGGGAAGTCGACGATACGCCGGAAACGATCGAACAGTGGGTGGAAGGCAGCGTGCACCTGATTCCCGATGCTACCGGGATCGAACTTGCCTACCGGTACCTCTCGCGCGCCGATGAATACCTGGGCAATACATACCGGCGCCAGTACCACACGCTCTGGCGCTATGCGACGGCGATCATGCTTCTCGGCGTTGCAGATGCTGCCGGGGGAAAAGGTCTCCATGCAAGGATCATGCCTCCTGAACGCTGGCAGAAAATGTCCACGGCAAAGAAGCAGAAATCGATCCGTATCTCGACCCTCAACAAAGTTGCCGGCATGATGCATATCCCGCAGAACACCCTCCGGGAACAGTATCTCGGCACGGTATCCCAGCTCATCGAGCACGATCCTGCCGGGTTTGCCCGTGACCTGTCGTTCGATGCAGACCAGCTCAATTTCTTCCTGTCCGACAAAGCCCGTTCGACCCTGGTTATCAAAACGCTTGTCCAGGAAGCGAAGGAAAAAGAGAAAGAACTGCAAAAAGAGCTCGAGAAAAAGGCAAAGGAAGAAAAAAAGAGAGCAAAGACCGTGCCGGCAAAGGAGTCCCCGAAAGAGGAACCCCTGAAAGAGAAACCCCAAAAAGAAGAAGCCCCGAAAAAAGAATTGCCAAAACCGGAAGAACCGGTAATCCCGGCAGAACCCGTGGAGAAAAAACCGCCTGCAAAGACTCAGTCGACCCTGTTCGACGGGTTCTGACCCCGGTTATACCGGTGGAGGATGACACCGCAGTCTATTTTCTCTCCCCCGTCTTCCCATGATTCAAAACCGAGATGATAGACAATAAGATCGCAGTTGACCTTTTCTGCAAGTTCGACCATCGGGGGGATCATTTCGATGGCAGGGCGGATCGCGTAGATGACATCCGCCCTGCGGTACCGGGAAATATCCGGTGAAAAAACGTCGTCAACAATAAAATCAATATCTTCCGGGACCGGCATCTGTTTTACATCGGTACTGCACAGCAGTTTCCCGGCGCCCGCAATGATCCGCGCTGCATCCGTGTTCCTGCCGATCCCGACCTCAACGGCATGCAGGTAATTGCCGGCGATGTACCGGGCAACGCACGTTTCAATATGTTTATACTCGTCCATCCCAACAGAATATTGCAATGCATATCCATATTTTTTGGGATAGCCAGTCCCCCTCCGGTTACCAGGTGCCGGTCAAGCGCCTCATATCTTCAATTCTTGGTGTGGAGACAACGGTGACGGAGAACCCTGTGCGCATCATGGGATATGTGACAGCCCGTAAGCAGGTGGATGCCCCGGCACTCCTGGACAGTATCCAGACCTACAAGCACCTGCACCAGATAACAGAACCGGTCCTGCTGGTCGTGCACCAGGACCTGTTCCGGAACGGTAACAGTTTTGTTTTCGGTCTCGCCCGTGAGTCTGTTGGCGCCGGTGTAGTGTCAACATCCCGCCTCGGGAACGAATATTACGGGCGGGAAGGAAGCGACGAGGATCATATTGACCGGATTGCAAAAGAGGGGGCACATGAGATCGGGCATCTTCTCGGGCTTCCCCATTGCACCGACCAGGAATGCGTTATGTTCAAACCCGATACGCTGGACGAGCTGGACCGGAAGAAAAAAGTGCTTTGCCAGTCCTGCAGGGAGCACCTGGATTCGCTGATAACCGCCGGATAGCCTTTTGTTTTTATATCGCAGCCGGTTCTTTTTTTAAGTTCATTGGAAATCATACCGTGTGACCTGACGCTCCGGGAACCTCCCGGGATACGTCGCAGAACCCGGTCAGTCTCCTAAAAAAAAGTCCACCGCCTCCCATGCGCCCTCAGGGAAGGGGCAGGACCTCGATCTCCATGGTGCTGATCTTCTCATAGATATGTTTCATCTCAATGATGGGCCAGAGTTCGTAGAGCAGCACGGTGACCGGCTCCCACATCGCAGCCCAGCCGATGATCAGGAGGGCATCGGCAAAGATCTGGGCATACAGGTTATTGATATGTGAGATGCTCTGACGGGCAAACAGGGCAATGGCAAGGAATGTGAGACCGATCAAAAGGGTGCTCCTGCCATGCCGGAACCGTATGCGGAATTTCCGGTCCTGCACCAGCACCCTGAACGCGAAATGGTTATTGATTGCCTGCGGGATCTTCTGCGCCCGCTCGGTACTGGCGATATCGGGAGGCAGGTAGATGATGATCTTAAACCGGGTCTTTTTTGGGAAATCCTTTACGGTATCGACTATGTAATGTTCTGCGGCAGAGTCCAGTTCTTTCTCGTGGAATGGCGCAGGATCGAACGAATTGAAGAGCTGTATGACCGAAGAGAGCTTGATCTCGATTAAGATCCTGCCGTCCTCTTTTTTGTAGAGCGATTCAATGTCTGCCATGGAATTTCTTCTTGTGTGCTATTCAACAGGAAAAAGGATAAACCTGTCTTTGGCGGTTCCCTATGAGGTGTTTCGCCGGTATAGGGATTAAGAACGGGCGCCGGCTACTGCCTGCTCATTTCACGACGAATATTTTCAAGAGCTTCTTTGATTATTTCCTGTGCCCCTTCATTTTCCATCCGGTACAGGCGCTGGAGCGGTGCATATGCCCTCTGGTCGCCGATCCGGCCGAGCGCCCAGGCAGCCTTCAGGCGTACCCGGGCATCGTCATCCCAGAGGGTACTGATGAGTTCTTCCACAGCCCCGGGATCCCGTATCCTGCCCAGAGCCTCTGCAGCTTTCCACCGGCTGACCTCATCGTCATCCGAAAGGAGTTCGATGAAGTGTGCGAGACGGTCGTCCGTCATTGTATCCGGTTTACCGGGTTGGGGTTTGATCGCCTCCTCATCCTTGGCCGGGAGGCCGGGATTGGCCTCCCCCTCATTTTGTTCCGCCATGGACGGTTGTGAAAAGTGGGTGACTTAACTGACAATCACCAGCGCTTTTCTCCCGCCGGCATACTGCGGATCGCTGTAATAGTACCTGCCTGAGTTCTGGAATGTATACCTGAAGGAGTCTCCTTTTGAGAGCGATTCTGAATGGAACAGTTCCCGGTCGCTCGGCAGTTCCGGCAGGTGGACAACCCGGTGATTTACCGTATCCTCATTTGTCCAGACAACGGTGGTCCCCGGGCTGATCGTGACGATATCCGGATCAAAGGCCCTCTGGATGATATCAACGTTTTTCACGATACCGTTCGAAGCCGGGGCTGCCGGCTGGACCACCGCGGGCTGGGACGCAGGTGCAGCCGTCTGGGTAGTGATGGATGACGGGATTGTACATCCCCCGATGATAACCATGCAGACAATAAAGATGAGCAGGAAGACTGAGTATTTTCGCATGAAAAAGAGAGAGGGGTTCGGGGTAGTTATTCTTTTTCTTTCACGTACTGGATTCCGGCCGGTTCCCGGTAATTGGTTTTGATGACAATCGTATTGGAGATACGATTGAAGACCCGGAGTTTGCTCCCCGGCATGCCGAGCCACCCGATCAGGCAGTCGAGCGGGAGGATGATGAAGAATGCTTTGCCGATACTCTCGATGGCTGCCTTCGTGTAATTGATCTTTGTACCGTCACGGTTGACAACGCGTAAGTTCATGACCATCTTGCCGATGGACTGGCCCCTGAATCCTTCCATCGCCGTCCAGTAGGCTAAAAAGAAGAACGTCTCAAACCAGACCGAAAAAAACTCCCAGTGTGCAATGTCCCACAGCAGGGGGAGTTTCCAGAACGGCTCAAAAATCCCCCGGACGATATTGAGAAAGAGGATGACCAGGATGACATCGATAAGCCATGCCCAGAACCGGGTACTCCACATACCAAGATACAGGGTTTTTTCAGGTGCCGCGGGCACCGGTTGCAGGTCTGATACAAGGGTCTCTTCAGGCATTGCTGAAGCTGTATTTGCAGCATGAATGAATCAATGTTGGCTTTGCAGCAGAACCCGCGGAGTACCCGGCCCTGTTGATGAACTGACGGTCGGTCGAAGAATGCTGACGGGTCCTCTCCCGTTTCGTGCCGGATGAAGGATAGCAATTCGAATAACGCTGACGCGTTTCTCCTGCTTTGGGTCTGATGACCCTCAGCATTCTCCGGACTGGTGACTTTTGACAAAATGACGCCTTTCAAGACTTCTCTGCCATATCTCTGGTGAGATGCGGTAACGAGAAGAAACTATTTCTCGGCAGACAAAAAAGGTTAGACAACGACTGACCAGGGATGTGAATACTCAGATGGATGATGTACTCATCACGGAACATGCCGGCACGAGACGGGATGCGATCTCCCGGTTTTACCAGTACGGCAGCGGAGGCGTCCGGGTCCTCGATACCCGGAAGACGATAAAACGCCTGTACCTGTTCGATCCTGCATCGGATATCATGACAGAACGCGATCCGCGCCGGCAGGACAAGATACTCCGGCGATTCGTTTTTGACAAGTACGGGATGCTCGAGGAGTCGTTTGCGTTCGGGGTGCGTCCCCGGACCTTCCGGTACGAGAACGGCGCCCGGCAGATTGCTGTCCGGGAAGGCGGGGACTATGGTGCGGTCGGGAAGATCATCACCTTTGAACCGAACGGTATTACCGAGACCGCATGGGGACGCAACGGCGAGATCGAGCACGTGTACCAGTTCGACCCCAAAGGCGATGCCATCACGGTAAGGGCGGGCGGATGGTACGGGGACGTGGAAAGAACGATCGTATTTGCCAGCATGGGGGCGTCCCTGTTCCTTGAACCCGAAGCCTTTCTCCAGTTCCTGATGTTTACCGAATGGAGTGAACAGGACCGGGACGAGGAGGTAAATGAGCGAGTGGCAGAGATCCGTGGCAGCGGAACTGTCACTCCCGGCGGGAGCCCGTTCGCGTATACGGGCAACCGGCGAACATCCGCGGACACTGGTGCATCCGTCCAACGAGGGCCAGCCCTGCGTACTCCTGCACCGGGAAAGAAGGTGCAGACCACCCATACAGCCCGGGATGATCCGGGTATCGATTTCATCCCCGCTGGAGACTCCCCCGCTGTTGAAAATTCCCGGAAGCAGGTAATTTTTTCCCGGCAAAGTCGCGATATCTCGTACCAGGAACGCCGGGACCATGACAAGGACGGCGGCGGAAGTTTTTCCCGGGGCAGGAGTGCCGAGATCCCGCTCGAGGAACGTTTCGGGAGTGCGGGACGGGAACATGAGCCGCTCTCCCGCGGGAAAAGTGCCGATATCTCCCTGGATGAACGGTTCGAAAGTGCCCAGAAGGAGCGGGGAACGCTCTCGCGGGGGAGCAGCGCTGATATTCCCCTGGATGAACGATTCGAAAACGCCCAGAAGGACCGGGGGAAGCTCCCGCGGGGGAGAAGTGTGGATATCCCGTACGATGAACGCAGGGGCAACAGCGAGTAAAAAAAAACAGAGTTATTTTTTTCTGACCAGGAACACTGCGGCCAATGCCCCAAGCAAAGGTAAGAATCCTGCTGCAGCTTTGGTTGCCGGAGGGACTGTTGCAGGGGGCCGTGTCTGGTATGTTGACGGGATCTGTGCTGAGGTTACCAGCCGTACCGGTTGCGGGACTTTGTAGCTCTTCTCAAGGACACCGCCCTTCACACAGGTTGCGGTGACCCACACTTCATCCCCGGCAGCGGCATTTACGTCATACGTAAGGGTGAACGTATTCTTATCCGGCTGGCTCTTGTAATCGGGATCGCTGATAACATTCCCGTTGAGCTTGACCTTCACCCTTGAAAGGTAGTGAGTTGCCGGGTCATCGACCGGGTGAGTTATCGTCACATAAATTTTTGCGGTGTTCGGGTCAAAGGAGATGTTCATGTCGGTCGGGGCGTGGGCTGATGCCGGTACGGTAAGGAGGCACACGGCTGCAGCCAGTATCACGATGGCGGCCGGGGTAATGCTCCGCCATCTGCTTATCGTGCAGGAATCAGTGGAATTTTGCATGCTATATCCCATGAATAAAAAGAGGGCATCCTGCCTGTTAAATGTTACACCTTTAATATTCATGTCCTGTACTAGGCCGAATCTCACGGAACGTGAAGTGAGTGCGGGAAAGATGCCGGAGGTCCGGTTCGCGTCCCTTCGAAGTCCTGCTTCTGCCTCACATCTCTTCGCAGTGGTTTTTTGGAAACCTTCCGTATTCTGCTTGTAAGGATTTCAACAAATGCCTTCCTGATCATCAGCGTTCATCAATCCAAGTGGAACAAAAATTGGACAATCCTTTCACCTGGAAAACAGGTTATCCAGGGTAAAAAAAGGTTATTTTGTTCTGGAGAAAACCTGTCACATGAGATATAATCGCCCCCCGTGCGATGCCCTGTCACCGAAGGGGCGCACCCGCGGTGGATTATAACGGCTGAAATAAATATTTGCCGATTTTCTTGGTCCGGGTGTGAACCAAATCGGTTCTTGTATGTTTCCCATGAAAATCACGCTAGTAGTTTTATGATGGGGGCTGATGCCCCCATACCCCCATTACGATAGATGCCGCCGCTCCCGCGGCGGCTTCAATTCCCAGTTTTCCCGGAAACCGAACTTGCCCCGCCGTGCCGTACCGAGGCGGGGAGCCCTCCCGATATCCAGGATTTACAAGATTTTCATGGCTTGGGTGAACCGGATCGGTTCATGCGTGTTTTTCCAGAGCAGTTATTTTCTCATGATCCACAGCACTGCGGCAGCCCCGAACAGGGGTAAGAATCCAAAGGATGCATGCGTTGTTTTTGGTGTCGGCGGGACTGTTGTTTCCGGTGGCAGTGTTGCAGTGTCCGGCAGCAGGGTCTGTATGATTGTCGTTGGTGTTACCGGTTTTGTGATATCATAGTGTTCCTCAAGAGACTGGCCGTTCACGCAGGTCGCAATGACCCAGACGGTGTCCCCGGGATTGGCCGCCACGTCATACGTGTACGTGAAGGAATTTTTACCCGGCTGGCTTTTATAATCGGGATCGCTGATAACATTCCCGTTGAGCTTGACATGCACCCTCTGGATATAGTGGGTTTTCGGGTCATCGACCGGGTGGGTGACGGTGACGGACAATTTGTGCATATCCGGGTTATACGAAATCGAAATATCCGAGGGTGCGTGGGCCATAACCGGCGTTATGAAAAAGCACAGGGTCACTGCCAGTACCAGGACGGCGGGAATTCCCCCACGCAGACGGCTCCTGGTTTTTGATAAATCACATGATTCTTGCATGATGTATCCCATTACCTGAGAGTTGGTATCCTGCATGTTAAATGTTGCACTTTTAAATCCCGGGTCTGGATAAAAAAAAGAATCGCGGGTCGCAGCGGAGTTTTCCGCCGTTCTGTTCCCGCGAGAGGCCTTTTTCTGTTTAAGTATGATAACCGGCATAAGAACCCCAGAAAAAGATTGAGCCGGCCGGATATTGAGCATGTGCGGATCGCTGGTCGGGATCCCATTTATGTGATAATCACCGGAATTCAATCCAGGATCAAGGAAATCCCTAAGGGGAGGGGGGGAATTGGGCAACCCCCTTCCACCTTTTTTCCGGAACGCGAAAGGTCCCCCACGCCGCCATCTCGCGCGTGAGGCGAGCCGGGTTTGTGGCGGTTGGGTGGACCCGGGGCCGGATGGCGAAGGAGCGGTTCTCAACCGCTGGAACCGGGGGCAATGAGGAACTCTGGTATGGAACGGGTCGCTACGAACGTGTCGGGACGGCCCTGGACTTTTTTGATGGCGGACTGAAACCCCGCTCCTTTTTTTTACGATCCGGTTAAAATATAAAAGAGATATCATGACGCAGTACGGGTTCATTGGCACCGGTTCGATGGGGAGTATGCTGATCCGGAAAATTATCGGGACTGGTCTGGTTGCACCAGGAGGGATTTCCGCCAGTTCGAAGTCCGGGATATCGGCACGGGCACTTGCTGGAACAACCGGTATCGCTGCTGAACCATCCAACCGTCCTGTTGCGGGAAACGCCGATGTTCTTTTTATCTGTGTAAAACCGCTTGAGGTCCGGGGTGTTCTCGATGAGATCAGGGACGTGATGAAACACGATGCACTGCTTATCTCTATTGCAGGATGTGTCAGCCTTGAAAACCTTCGGGACTGGACCGGGGATACCGCTCATTGCGTCCGGATCATCCCGAGCGTGACGGCCGAAGAGAATGCCGGGATCTCGCTTGTAGCGTGGGGCCATGGTGTAAATACGGAAGACAAAAAACTCGTGCTCGGTCTTCTGAATGCCATAGGTACCGCGGTTGAGATTGAAGAGCGTGATTTTGATCTCTATACGAACCTGACCAGCTGCGGTCCGGCCCTTATCGTAGCAATGATGCGGGAGTTTGCCGGGGCTGCTTCCCGGACCGGTACTATCCCGCCCGGACTCGCGGAATATCTTGTGAAGGAGACGATGGTCGGGACTGCACGGATCCTTGAGGGTGAACGGGCAGCGTTCGATACGGTCATCGGGAGAGTAGCCACCAAAGGAGGCAGCACGGAGGAGGGCGTAAAAGTACTTCAGGCCCGGCTCCCGGACGTGATGGATGAGGTACTTCTGGCCCTGGATGCAAAGCGCCGGGTTGTGAGCGAAAAGGTTGCCGGCGGGTGAATTTCGTCCGGCATCATTGTTCATGCCGGCTGCGTGCGGCAGGGCGTGGCCGGGCTTGTGGTGGTTGGGCGGACCCGGGGCCGGAACGGGAGGGGGCCGCTGTCAATTACCGGTACTGAAGGCACTAATAAGAGCCGGTACGGACTGGTCGGAAGAGGTGTGTCGACCCGCCGGGCACCCTACACCAGGGTCTTCTGGGGATTATTCAGGTGCTTTTTTGCGGCGGACGTGACTTCCCTTCCCTGCGGGGTGCGCTTGACAAACCCGATCTGGATCAGGTACGGCTCATACACGTCCTCGATCGTCCGCACTTCTTCGCCAACCGAGATGGCAATCGTCTTCGCCCCGACCGGCCCACCATCGAAATCGTTGGCAATAACCGCGAGGATGCGACGGTCGAGTTCGTCAAGGCCGAGTTTGTCGATCTGCATCATGGCAAGGGCACCTCCGGTAATCTCCCGCGTTATGGTGCCATCCCCTTTGACCGTAGCATAATCCCTCACCCTCCGCAGTAACCGGTTGACAATGCGGGGAGTGCCGCGGCTCCGTTTCGCGATCTCTTCTGCTCCGTCGGGAGTGATGGGGATCTTCAGGATGCCGGCACTCCGTGTTACGATCCGGACCAGATCATCAGGCGTATACAGGTCGAGCCGGTTTGTGATGCCGAAACGGTCCCGGAACGGGGCTCCCAAAAGCCCCTGCTTGGTTGTCGCCCCGATGAGGGTGAAATGTTCGAGGTTCAGTTTGATCGAGCGTGCGCTCGGCCCTTCACCGATCATCACATCGATGAAAAAATCTTCCATCGCAGGATACAGCACCTCTTCGACAATGGGGTTGATCCGGTGGATCTCGTCAATAAACAGGATATCTCCCCGCTTGAGCGGGGTTAACAGCGCGGCGATATCCCCGGGTTTCTCCAGCACCGGACCGGTGGTGGACCGGATATCCGCCCCCATTTCATGGGCAATGATATGGGCGAGCGTTGTCTTGCCAAGTCCCGGCGGCCCGGAGAACAGGATGTGGTCCAGCGGTTCATTGCGTTTCTGTGCAGCAGCGATGGCAATCTTCAGGCTCTCTTTGACCTGCACCTGCCCGACAAAATCCTTCAGCCGGTCCGGTCGGATGGTGAGATCATCGCCTTCCTCCGCGAGCGGGGCAGGTGAGATAATCCTCTCGTCCATGACCTTACCGCTCCTTCAGTTTTACGAGTGCAGCCTTGATAAGGCCCTGGACGGTCGAAGAGCCGGGTGCAGGAGCCGCAGCATTCACCGCATCCCGGGATTCCTTCTCGGCAAACCCGAGCGAGACTAGTGCGCTGACCGCATCGTGGATCGCCATACTGTCTTTTCCCGTCTCGCCACGAACCATCGTCTCGCTCACTTTTTTCATCTTGTCCCGGAGTTCAAGGATCAGCCGTTTCGCGCTCTTGGGGCCGATCCCGGGGATCCGGGTCAGGGCCTTTTCATCTTCGTTCAGGATCGCGATCGCAAACTCCTCGATCCCGACCTGGGACAGGAGGTTCATTGCAATCTGCGGGCCGATGCCGGTCACGCCGATCAGGATCCGGAACATCTCCAGTTCGCTCTGGTACAGGAAACCGTACAGGGTGATCGCATCCTCCCGGACCGCCATGTGGGTGAAGAGCGTTACCGGTTCGCGGGTGTCTGCCAGCCGCTGGAGGGCAGGCTGGGTTACGTGTACCTGGTACCCGACGCCGTGAACATCGATTATCACCCGGCGGTCGCCCGCGAGGACCATGGTACCGGTAAGTCGTGCGATCATTGTACTATCTCATGATATGGATATGACATAAGGCAATCGAAAGGGCATCGGCCGCATCATCGGGCTTTGGAATTTCGGACAGGTGAAGCAGCCGCATGATCATTTCCTGCATCTGGCGCTTGTCGGCCCGTCCCGACCCGGTAATTGCCTGTTTGACCTGGTTGGGTGTGTATTCCGTGACCGGGATCTTCTTCTGTTCTGCCAGGAGAAGGATGACACCCCGGGCTTCGCTCACGCTTATGGCAGACGTAATATTCTTTGTAAAAAACAGTTTTTCGATTGCGATCTCTGCCGGCGGGTATTTCTCCATGAGGGCTGCAAGTTCGGTATAGATGTGCAACAGCCGCTCCGATGTGTTCTGATCCTTACCGGAAGTCTCGATGCAGCCATAACAGACCGGTGCCGGGTTCCGGTTATTGACGGCAATCATCCCGTATCCCACGCGTGCCAGCCCGGGGTCTATCCCTATGACAATCATTTATCAGGATCTCCTGATCTGGTGTATGTCACTCCTCTCATATACTGCACGTGGTGCGCAGGGTGAATGTGATTTTCCGGTCCCGGAACTAATGGGGGATCAGGAGGCCCGGGGACCCCGCGATACGAGTTCGTCGGACGGGATCGTCCGAAATATCACCCCCGTTACCGGACGTGCCGGGCTGGATTATGGTACAAACAACCGAAATAAAAATAACAGGGAAGAATTATCTCCAGAATAATACCAAGTAACCCGGACGGAGAACCTATGGATATTACGTTACGCCATTCGTGTTCAGGAATCAACTGGAACTGTGTGTCAGAGATTTTGAAAAACGGCGGCATGAGTTACTTCGATGGCGAGGTGCACCGGAAAGCGTTTGAAAACAGCTACGCTGTCATTTTTGTTTTTTTCGAAGATACCCTGATCGGGTTTGGCCGCGTCATATCTGACGGGACGTACCAGGCTGCACTGTATGATGTGGCAGTATCCCCGGAATACCAGGGAAAGTCAATTGGAACGACCATCGTGAACCAGCTTCTCGAAAAAATTCCCGGGTGCAATGTGATCCTCTACGCTTCTCCCAAAAAAGAGCATTTTTACGAGACCCTGAACTTCCGGAGAATGAAAACCGGCATGGCCCTCTTTTTAGATCGGGAAACGATGTCATCACGGGGATTTACTGAATAATCCGGACCCGGGGACCCGACCTCAGGGGTATCCTGGATGTCCGGGAAACTCAGCCGGTTCCGGGATGCGGCGGTGCGGGGGCCGGGCTGGTGGTGATTGAGCGGACCCTGGGAAAGGTTTAGTTCGGCCCCGTTGTGAATCTCCGGAACCGAAGGCATTGAGAAAGGCAGGTACTATGCGATCAATTTTAAAAAAAAACCTGACACAGCGATCCTAAAGATTCTTTTTTACCAGAATTCCCGTTTGAAGTCCTCGACATCGATCCCGGCCTGTTTGAGGATCCCGATCAACGTCCCCTTCTTTAATTCCCGGTGGAGCGGAACCGAGAAGACCCGCCATTCTTTCTGCACGAAAACATGGCTCGAAGTCTGTCGCTTCGCCTCGAACCCGTGCTTCGCGAGGTACTTGACCAGGTCTTCCCCGGCAATGACCGGAAGTTTATGCGACATCCGCCACTTCGACTTTGGAGATTTCGCGGTGGTGTGCAGGAGATCTCTTGTGCAGCTCTTCCCGCTGGACTTCGAGAACAAGTTCTATTGCTTCTTTGATATTGGCGAGCGCTTCTTCCCGGGTCTCCCCCTGGCTGATTGCCCCGGGGATCTCCACGCACTGGACCGTGAATCCGCCTTCTTCCTGGGGTTCAAGCACCACCGTATATTTCATAAGTACTCATTATTCACGAAAGAGTATACAATTTTTCCTCTGGGATCAACGGTTCGGTCCGGGCTTTTTCCGTGCCGGCTGCGTGCGGTGGGGCGGGGCCGGGCTTGTGGTGATTGGGCGGACCGGGGCCGGTTTAGTGCCGGACCCGTCGTCAGGTGCCGGAACCGGGGGCAATGATATGGGGATTCCTACCTCCGGATCCGAAGATACAGATACAATTCCAAAAACCTTTATTATCCAACATTCTTTATTGCTTCATGCGGAATATCATAAAAAATTTGATCATTGTTTTTTTTATCGGCGTGATCCTTCTTTGTTCCGGGTGCATCTCCCCTGCACCACCCGCACCGGCGGTTCCTGTCTCATCACTACCACCCCCATCCGATATCGCATCCCCTTCAGGACATCCGGGTGTCAATTATGCGCAACCTCTATCGGTTATCACAAACGAGTATCCACCCGATCCGGCCCACTGGATAGAGCTTCATCCTATCCAGGATTTCCAGATGGGCCCTGGTTCAGATTCTCCCGGATTATTCTTCACTATTGCCGGGGAGACAAACCTTCCCGCTGGCTCACTCCTCTCAATTCAACCGTATCGAAAGGATATTAGTTCGGGGACGGAGGAACCGGCGTTAACCTGGAATGTTGTTGTACCGGTACAGAATTCGAGTGGCCCGGTAAACTCATTTTCCTACCCCGTAAATGTTTCAAAGGATTATAACGGCTTCCCAATAAAGCCGGGGGAGTATCGTGCTGTTGTCCATCGTCAGGGAGTAAACGACAGTACGGTTTTTGAGGTTCTGGGAAAAGATCCCCTCCCGTGGTTGTGGATTCGCATGGACCCGATCGGGAAACATCATTTCGGCGACAGTTTCAACCTGACGGGGACAACAAATCTCCCGGCCGGTTCTGACATTGTGGTGAGCGGAGGAACAGATGTTCATCCATGCCCCTTTATTCCACCTGGAGAACGATCATCCCATCCAGGTTCAATTTGCGGAGATTGCTCTTCAGTACATTTTTCTGATACTATTCCGGTGGTCCCGGCTGGAGAAAATAACACGTGGAATTATACCGTCAATACAACCGGCTGGTGTCTTAATGAAAGTTACAGCATCAGGGCATCAAAAGACGAATGGGCCAATGTCAGTTCCGCAGGTGTACAGCTTGCCGGTTCTACCAGTGAACCACTCCAAATCCAGACAGTATAACCGGTGAAATTACGGACAAAGCTTGCTCTGGAAAAATACGGCGCTCCAGGAGTTTTTGCGGCCCGTAAATTTTTTTCCTGACGTTTGAGCCAGAAAATTCCCGGCTCGTCCGGGTTCGGTCGGTAACAATTTCCCCGTGAACGCGTTCGGCAGCCCGGAACATTCCCTGTCGCGGAAATGAACAAGCGAAAGCCCGGGTTGTGGAGCGGGCAGGGCCGCTCATGCCGGGAGGGGTACACTCACGTCTCCCGGAGAGGGGGTGACCCCCTGGCTGGTGGGGCGGGGCCCGGGCTTGTGGTGGCTGGGCGGACCCGGCGCCGGATTTAGTGCCGGACCCGTCGTCAGGTGCCGGAACCGGGGGCACTGGGGAATTGCCGGTTATTATTGAATAATTTCAACCACGCGATTGACAATGGCCGTTATCACATTATCATTCAGGTGACCGGCGTTGTATTGGATGATTCTTTTATCGGCAGTAAAGATCCGGGTTGGCCGTACATTGCTGTCCTGGCGGAGTGAACCTGACGAGAAATCGTCTTCGCCAATGAGAATCGCATACCGGTCTGATACCAGCCGGCTGGTTATCTGGCAGAGAATAACATCATCTCCGTCCGGTGTTGCAAGGACAAGGGCCGGGCGTTTCTTGGCGCTGCTCAGGTCCGAGAAAGGAAATAAGACAACAACAACGTCGCCTTTTACAAGTTCGCCCATGCCTCGTCTTCCTCAGGACGCAGCCAGTCCTTTTTCAGGGAAGATTCGCTGGCGAGTGCTGTTTCGGAAAGTATTTTGCCGGCTTTCTTCTTTTTTGCCCGGATAAAATCAAGGATCTCGCGGTAGTGCTGGCGCGGTACCTGGTGCAGTTCCCTGATGATCTGTTCTTCGACTTCCACGGGTATTCACCTGCTGCTTTCTGATCAATTCATTATATGGAGGAGGTAATCAGGTTTCCTGTTATGAATATGCTCGCACCATCTGTATCGGTTGCATGCGTTGGGGCGGGGCCGGGCTGGTGGTTATTGGGCGGACCCGGGGCCGGTGTAGTGCCGGCCCCGTCGTCAGTTGCTGGTACTGATCCAGACCTTAAACCCGACACCAGGAGAGATACGGACGTGCTCCAACACAACCCGCCCTGACTTCTGCCCTCCAAATGCGGCTCAACAGGACCTCACCTGTTCCCGTCGACAAACCTCTCTGTTTTCCGGGTCCTGTTCCGTGTTTTTGCGAATTATTCCCTCCCTTTTTTGGGGTAAAGGGAAAAGAGGTACAACCGGTACCGTTAAGGGCTCCGTTGTACCAGAATTCTCCCAGCCCCTTCCAGGGTTGGGGAGGGTCTTCCGGGATCCCGGATCATGGATCCGGCCTTCGGCCAGAACCCCCAACGGGCTAAACCACAACCCGCCCTGATTTCTTCCCCCCAAATGCGGCTGAATATGACCTCAACAATTCCCGTCGACAAACCTCTCAATTTTCCAGGCTATGTTCCGCGTTTTTGCGAATTATTCCCTCCTTTTTTGGAGGTAAAGGGAAAAGAGGTTCAACCGGCACCGTTAAGGGCTCCGTTGTACCAGATTTTTTTAAGGCATCCAGGGTCTCCCGGGAACCCCCACCGGCAATTGCCGGAATATCAGAACCCGGTAATAGTTGTGCGGGAAATGCTTTTTCATTGAACATCCCATGATGGTTACGGTGGCAGATAATGTCCGATAAAAATCAATCACAATCCTGTATACGATCCGGAATTCTTCCTTGCATGGGGATACTCTTTGTTGTACTGCTGAGTGCCGGATGTACCGGTGCATTTTCTGGCATACAGAATACCGTGCCGGCGACTCCGGTTTCTTCAGGTACTGCAACGAATCAGTCCCCTAATAACAGCACATCTGATCATCAGATAACGATGCAGGTTGTCATGGTGGACGAAAATGCACATGCTGAATATACGACGGTCTGGCTTACTCCCTCTGCACGCATTTATACACTTGCAAAAAATATTCCGGACTACCAGACATATATCGGGTTGATGGAACAATCCATAAAAGACGGTTCGTTCCTTACTTTCACGCTTGATACTCGAGATTCTTCGATAATTACGAGTGTTGTGAAAGGCGTGCAGCCAACATCTTCTCCAGATGAAGAGAAGGCAGTGCAATTAGCGCAACCTGTATCTCCGCCGAACGTAGTAAATCAGGCAACCCCCCCAGGCCAGTGACCGGATTTTCCCTGCGCCTCTGGAATGGAATCGTGTGCAAAAATCCCCGCGCCGTCGAAAAACCCCGGCAGATTAACCTCCGGGCCGGCTGTCGGGAACGAGGCCTTACCCGGAATCCTGAGAGGGGGTAGGCCGGCAACCCCCCTCCCGATTTTTTCTGAACGCGGGGAACCCCCCTGAGTAGCCGCATGCGGTGGGGTGGGGCCGGGGTTGTGGGGGTTTGACGGACCCGGGACCGGATTGGGAGGGAGCAGTCGTCAATTGCCGGAACCGAGGGCACTGTGCAGCGCATGGAGAATGAAACAAAAAGAGTAAGATATTTCAACCCCGCCCAATTATCTGTAACGTTAAATCATGCGTACTCTCTATCTTTATGTCCTCGATACTTTTGCCGACTGGGAGCCGGGCCATGTCCTGGCCGAGCTCCGTTCCGGGCGGTTCCTGAAAGATCCGGCACTCCGGTATTCCGTTGTACTCTGCGGCAGTACCTTCGATCCCGTCACCACCATGGGCGGGCTGCATCTGACGCCGGAAGTCCTCATTAAGGATATCCGCCCCGTCTCTGGCGACGTGCTCGTGCTGCCGGGAGCAGATATCTGGCTTGATCCGGCGCAGGCACCCGCACTGAAGGTGGCAGGCCGGTTGCTTGATGAAGGAATACATGTCGCCGCTATCTGCGGTGCGACACTTGGCCTCGCGAACGTCGGCCTGCTTGACAAACGCCCGCACACCAGTAACGATCCTGCAGTCCTGAAAATGTTCTGCCCGAACTACCGGGGCGAGGATCATTATGTGAACGAACCGGCAGTAACTGGTGGCAATCTCATCACCGCAAGCGGATTTGCACCGGTAGAGTTCGCGTACCATGTATTCCGGAGTCTGGATGTCATGTCACCTGCAACGCTCGAAGCCTGGCACGGGCTTTATGCCACCCGGCAGCCCGAATATTTCTATGCCCTGATGGGATCCCTGCCGCAACGGTAGGTATTTATGGGCATGCGGGTGGGAGCGGACCCGGGACGGGCAAATGCCGGGAATCCCGCGCTCTGCCAAGGCTAATATTCTCCCAGACACTATACTGAACCGGAAATGGAGCCGTACACGCCCCGGACCCTCCCGCTCGATGACATCGACTGGACGGATCACATCTCCCGTATCGGCAAAGCGAATGCGGCACTCGCACGGTACGACGGCCTGCTCCAGGGCATCATCAATCCCGAAATTCTCCTCTCCCCGCTCACTATTCGTGAAGCGGTCCTTTCGTCACGGATTGAAGGAACTCAGGCATCGCTGGAAGATGTCCTGCAATTCGAAGCTGACCGGGCACACAAAATCACTGCGGAAAAACGCCTCGACATCCAGGAGATCATCAATTACCGGACGGCGTTGAAAGCAGCGGTCGTCGACCTCGGGAACCGGCCGATCTGCACCAACATGATCCGGGATCTCCACCGCGTCCTGCTTACGAGTGTCCGCGGACGGGACCGGGAGCCCGGCGAGATCCGCCGCATCCAGAACTACATCGCTCCGTACGGAACGCCCATCGAACGGGCCACGTTCATTCCTCCTGCCCCCAACCTCGTGACGGACGCGCTCACTAACTGGGAGAATTACCTGCACAGCGAAGATTTGGATCCGCTCGTGCAGCTCGCGGTTCTCAAGGCGCAGTTCGAGCTCATCCATCCGTTCCGCGACGGCAACGGAAGGATCGGGCGGATGCTGGTTCCCATCATCCTCTACGACAAGAAGATTCTGTCAACACCGATGTTTTACATCAGTGCATACCTGGAACAGCACCGGGAAGAATACTACCGGCGTCTTCTTGCAGTTTCACGGGATGACGACTGGAACAGCTGGATTGCATTCTTCCTGCAGGCACTCATTGAGCAGGCGACGGAGAACAACCAGAAGGCAACAGCGATTATTGACCTGTACGAGGAAATGAAAGGCCATGTCCCGGAAGTGACACACTCGGAGTACGCAATCAGGGCGATCGATACGCTCTTCTCGCGCCCGATCTTCAAGACCGCCGATTTTATTACGGAATCGGGAATCCCAAAACAGAGCGCCCACCGTATCCTGCGTAAACTGACTGATGGAGGAATCCTTATCGTAACGCGGGAAGGGAAAGGAACAAGCCCGGCGATCCTGCGGTTCTCTCGATTGATTTCGATCACAGAGACAAGCAGCAGATAAAATCTTTCTGTCCCTTGGGATCAGCGCGAGAGAAAATGCCTGCGTACCATCGAAACCAATCTATGATACGCCGGGATGCCTTGCGTAACACCGGTGATACACAAGGGGGCGTTGTGTACCAGATTTTTGATTTTATGTTACACAAGAATGTCGCCAGCCAATGTAACTGGCATGCTCCTGGTGCGAAAGAAGGATTATCCTCCGGACCGCCCACCACACCGGGGGCGGGAACCATTATATCCGGTCAGCTGCGTGCGGTGGGGCGGGGCCGGGCGATTGGTGGTTGGGCGGACCCGGGGCCGGTTTAGTACCGACCCGTCGTCAATTACTGGAACCGAACAGACTTTGGGGAACGCAGGCACGGATGACGCGATAGAAGGGGAGGTTAAAACCCTGGATCCGGCATCTGAAAAGCGACCCGGACGTCCTGAACTCTATACGGCCCTGACTTCGGCCCTCCAAACGTTGCTATATATTGCCTCATATTTTCCCGTCGGAGAACCCTGGCAAATTCCGGAATTATTCCGCGTTTTTTGCGGAT
>JBAZHD010000021.1:0-38147 GCA_041652515.1 Methanoregula sp. | reverse complement strand
AGGTCTACTCATCATCATTCAAGCCGACTCAGAAGAGCCAGAGCGGCGAGTTCAGCGGAGCAACCGGCACTGTGAAAGTCACCAAGGGTGACAGCGGTATGAACAAGATCTCGTTCGATGTTGACTCTTCAACATTCAAGCCGGACGAGTACATTGTTACCGAAGGCGCAGTGATCCAGGAAGCAACCGGAACTGCACTGTTCAACGTTCTTGAAACAACTGTAACTCAGGTTACCACCGCACCGGTTGTACAGACTACTCAGGTAGTTGTAACAACTCCCCCGGTAGTTGTAACCACGCCCACCCCAGTCGCGACCGCCACCAAGTCTCCGGGCTATGGTGCACTCATCGCACTGATCGGTCTCGGCGCAGTTGCGTTCATCGTTGTCCGCAGGCACTGAACTAACATCTAAATCTCTTTTTTTTTCAGGGTCTTCTGCAGTAACTCTCCTGTTCTATTGTATCGCTTATCCGCACGGTTTCCAGAATTTTCCCCATGGAATCCTGCGCTGTCTGCGTGGCACCCTTTTTAATGCAGAGGCGGCAACGTACATGTAAAAGGGATGCGTCTGTCCGGAATCCCGTATCCCGTGGAGGAGTACAACATGAAATTCATGGTAAAAACGCTGGATATTGCAACCCGGGGAATTCTCCTGAACCGGGCGGATGCCCGTAACATCGGCGTGCTTGATGGTGACCGTGTCCAGATTATCAATCCTGCTAATGGTATCACTGCAGCTGCGTTTGTCGAGACCACGTCGACCATTGCACAGCAGGGGACTATCGGGGTTTACCGTATCACCAACGAAAAACTGCATCTCGAAGAAGGTGCCGAGATCGAGGTCCGTGAAGCAGGGCGGCCGAAATCGCTGGATTTCATTAAAAAGAAGATGGATGGTATTAAGCTCTCGAAGGAAGAGACGCTCACGATCATCAAAGATGTTGTAAACGACGATATATCCGCAGCAGAACTCACGGCATACATCACCGCAACCTACATCAACCCGCTTGACATGGATGAGATTGAACATCTCACCCGGGCGATGGTCGAGACTGGCGAACAGATCAAGTTTTCATCCCGTCCCATTGTGGACAAGCATTCTATCGGGGGTGTACCCGGCAATAAAATATCACTCCTGGTTGTTCCGATCATCGCGGCAAGCGGCCTGAAAATCCCCAAGACCAGCTCCCGGGCAATCACCGGTGCCGGTGGTACGGCAGACCTCATGGAAGTGCTGGCAAATGTTGAGTTCTCGAGCAGTGAAGTCCAGCAGATGACGGATAAGATTGGGGGCTGCATTGTCTGGGGCGGGGCAACCAACATCGCCCCTGCTGACGATAAGATCATCATCCAGGAATACCCGTTCAAGATCGATGCCCGCGGCCAGATGCTGGCGAGTGTCATGGCAAAAAAGTTTGCCGTCGGGGCTAACCTTGTTGTGATCGATATTCCGGTCGGGCTGCATACAAAGGTGGCGACCATGCAGGAAGGCAGGAAACTCGCCCGGGAATTCATTGAGCTGGGTGAACGCCTCAACATGAAGGTCGAATGTGCCCTGACGTATGGTGATATCCCTGTCGGGCGCAGTATCGGGCCAAAACTGGAAGTGATTGAAGCCCTTACCGTGCTTGAGGGTGCACTGGAACCCAACTCGTTCATCCAGAAAAGCGTCTCCATTGCCGGTATTGCACTCGAGATGTCGGGGAAAGCGGAAAGGGGTAACGGCACAGCGATGGCACTTGATCTCCTCACCAAAGGTAAGGCACTCGACAAGTTCCGCCAGATCATTGAGATCCAGGGCGGCGATCCGAATGTAAAATCGACTGATATTATTCCCGGCGAACATCAGTTTATCGTCAATGCACCGGCATCCGGCTATGTAATCGAGATGAATAACAAGTCCCTGATCTCTCTGGCCCGGACCGCAGGAGCCCCGCATGACTGCGGGGCCGGTATCCTCCTTCACGCTAAAAAAGGCAATCTCGTCAAGTCAGGAGAACCGCTGTTCACTATATACGCTGACAGGAACTGGCGGTTGCAGCAGGCTGTAGAAGAAGGACGGCGCCTGATGCCGGTGATAGTCGAAGGCATGCTCCTTGACCGGGTACCCTCAACAGTCGAGATATAGACCGATGTGCTGATATATCAGCAGGTGGCGATACTTTATCATGAATAGAGTTCGCTCTCGTCTTCTTTTTACTCTGTTGTGCGTGGTTCTCTTGCTCTGCAGCGCAGCACAGGCAACAGACCTGCAGATAATGGTGCGGGACGGCATCGATAATACTTCGATCCCGAGTGCATCGGTGTATGTCAACGGTGCTGATTATGCACGGACGAACAACAACGGTCAGTTCCTGCTCTCCCATAACGGTTTAGATGATCAACGTATCCGCGTTACCATGATCGGCTATAATGACTGGGAGAATATTATTGCGAAAAATGCGACACTCCTTCTGGTCAACCTGAGCCATAAATCTGTTACCCTGAAAGTCAATCTCTACGATTCCGATACGCTCAGCCCGGTTGCCGGGGCTCTGGTCAATATTTCTTCAATGAATTTCACGCAGGGTACACAGAGCGATGCTGCTGGTGTTGCAGAATTTGGCGTGAATGCGAGTATGCTGTACGCTGTAGATATCACAGCTCCCAATTACGAGCCCCGGAGCGGTACGGCTGATGTCGGGATGGAAAATAAGGCAGTACAGTTCTGGCTCTTGTCGGGAAACAAGTATTCGTTCGTGGTGAAAGACAAGGAAACCAAGGTGCCGGTGCCGGGTGCTGAAGTGCATCTCAATTCCGTTCTTGCAGGAAAAACCGACGAGCGGGGTGTCCTGAGTATTCCGGTAGCCCGCGGTAAGACATATACGATTGAGATTCGTAAAGACGGATATGAACCGCTGACGGAATCAAGAACTATCATTCAAGCCGATGCTCTTTATACTGCTGAGATGACAAAAGCTGCGCTGGGTGCATTTGTCTATGTCTACGATGAAAGCCGTGATCCGATAAAGGGTGCTGAGATTTATATTAACGGGAGTCTTTCCGGGACCACCAACGAGTATGGGCGTGGCACTTTCCCGGATCTTGTATTCGGATCCTATCCTGTGGAAGTCAGAAAAACCGGTTATACTCCCTCAGGCCGGACCATCGTTGTTTCGAACCGAAGTGATGAGTATACCTTTACCCTTCCTTCAGAAGGTGCCGATCTTACCATATCCGTAAAGGATAAAGAGCAAAAAGCAATCACTAATGCTGCAGTCCTCATCGATGGGGTGGGGAGCGGTCAGACCGATGATAACGGCCAGTATATGAACAGGGTGAAATTCAATACTCCCTATAACATCACGGCATCAAAGGATGGTTATCAGTCAGCCTCCTTACAAAAGGAGATCATTCAGGGCAACGCGACCGTCTTGATCGATGTCAGCCTTGAAAAGAGTATGGACTGGGGTTTTATGGGAATTATTGTTATTATCCTTATTGTGGTTCTGGTCCTGTTCATAGCATATAAAAAGTTCGGAAGAAAACCGGGTCGCCATATCGCGAGAAGGAATGAAATTTAACTTTTCTGCCAATTTAAACGCTCATTTCTCAAATCCAACAAAAATTTAAAGTTTTTCAACAATAAAAAAACTTATATAGTCAAAATTACTATTATCTTTCCCAAGGTGTTGGGTATGAAAATTAATTCATGGATTTGTCTGCTTATTGGAATACTGTTCCTGGTTGGAATGGCATCTGCTGATCTTACTCTGACGGGAAGCAGCGATAAAGTATGGCTCATTGCAAACGGTGCTGATACGGCAAAAATAACCGTGACCGTTGTGAATACAACAACCGGTATTCCGGCATCGGGGGCCATAGTCACGTTTACGGTCTACGATCCCACGTACGGGTCCTTCCCGACAACATCGGCAACAGCGGATGCTGCGGGTGTTGCAGTCGGCACCTTTAAAGTCAAGACCAAGAGCGGTACTGCTACAATTCTCGCCAATGCCAAGTATACTGATACTTCAACTACGCCATCGACAATATCCGTATCCACAAACCCTCTGCAGATTGACCAGAAAATTGACCATGACAGCCTGTACAAGGCAGAGTTTCTCTACCCATTTAACGGTACGGTAAAAAGTACTGTGCAGCTCGATGCCATTCTGTGGGACCGGTGGAATAATCCCATCGATGACCGGAACCCAAGTGAGATACACAATGTCACACTCCATGTTCACGGTCCCGGAATAGATGACGTCGGATTTGAAGACGGTGGCCTGGTTCTCCATGATATTACAAAGACGCTTGATACCAATGGCCATACACTGCTCATGGTGAACCTTACCTCCAAACCCGGTTACAACACTATCATGATGGACCGGGCCGCGAGCATGGTCGACCAGTATAGAACAATCGAGGCCGTAGCGAATGGTATACCCTATTCAATCACAGCTTCCTATTCTCCTCTTACCGGCGGCCAGCCACGGATGGAAGCGTCCTCCGACCCAACGAAGTTTTTTACGATCTATTATACCCTGTTTGACTATTACGGCAACCCCACACAGGACCAGTCGATCTGGATTAATACAACATTTAGTGATGGTACAGCCGATCTGCAATCGTTACGTTCATCTGGATTTAACGGGCAGGTCTGGACAGAATACGGCCCAAAAAATATTGCTGGTGAATATACTATCACTGCAACCTCAGTAAATCAGGATACCGTCACGACATCACAGATTCTCTATTTCGTCAATTCCGCACCCACAAACCTTGAGTTGTCAGCAAGTCCGCAGACCGTACCGAGCCGGGATGCGAGTCCGAGTATTGTTTCCGTTTTATCGGCAAAAGTTGTAGATGATTTCGGTAACCCTGTTGGTAATCAGCTTGTTTCCTTTGATATCTCACCACCGCAGTACGACTGTGCCGGCGATGCTTGTGTGGCTGGAGGCCCGTCGTTCTCGACATCGGGCACGGTATTGTCGACCTCTGCAATTACCAGTGCCGTCGAACCAGATTTCGGTGTTGCCAAGGTTAATGTTTATCCCGGTTCGTTTAAGGTAGCCGGCGTGAGTGGTTATGAGCCAACCGCAACCGGCAATGCTACGATTACCGCAACATGGGACACCGTACACCGGGACACTCTGCTTGTCTGGAAAAACTATCCCTACCTGAGTGCCGTGACCAAAATCACTCCCGCTCAGGTTAAAGTGGGCGATACTGTTGATATCAATCTTAAACTCAATGGTGATGGCTGGAAACTGAGCGCGAACCCCGTCGATGTCTCGCTTGCCGTTGATACGTCCGGTAGTATGAAAGGGGAAAAACTCGATGCAGCGAAAGCTGCAGCAACCAATTTCGTTAACAGTATGGTTTCCGTGGATCGGGTCGGCCTTGTGTCATATGGAGAAACTGCAACATTGCAACAATTCGTGGACTTGGATCATAGTAAAACCACTTCATTTCTCCTCCCCTCCCCCTCTGGACTGAGTGCAAACGGATATACGCCCACCCGTCAGGCATTGTATTATTCTATCACAGACCTCATCGACCATCCCAATGCGAATCCCAAGGCTGTTCAGGCCGTGATCCTGATGACCGATGGTGAATTCAACTATTACGGAGATCCGCTTGGACGGGGGACCGGCTATTCATCGTATTATGCCTGGACAGGTACAAACATCAACAAGTATACCATACTCTCCGCTGCCACTCAGGACATGTCTGCCCTTGCATCGAGCAAAGATATCAGGATTTACACAATCTCCTTCACTCCGACAAAGGATGACACCACTGATACGTGGAAGACGATGGATACTCTCTCATCGACCACCAACGGTAAACATTACTGGGCCGGAGATGCAGCAATGCTCAATTCAATTTACCAGGAGATCGCAGGGGAACTCCGGGAAGAGGCCGGTGTTGACACCACGGCAGAGCTGAACTTTGGCTCGGTCCTGGTAAATAACGTCTTAACCCCGGATGCCTTCGAATATGTCGGAGATCCCTTCCTCGCGACCGGGACCCCCGCAAAAGCGCCCGGCTCAACGATGATGGATAAATATAATAAAACCATCAATCCCCTGACGGGTAAAGTCTTCCACTTAATCCCAGGGCCCGAGTTTTCTGTTATAGGTCCTGTTTACAAGAACCAGACAACTGACTGGAACGCCGATAAAAAACTGAGTTTCGATATCGGGACAATCAGACTCGGCGAGACATGGGAGACGAATATGCGTTTCCGTGTGCTTAAAGAGGGGAGTTATACCCTGTTCGGCCCCGGATCCTGTATCAATTTCAAAGATTCCCTGGGTAATGCTGCTGAACCGCTCTGCCTCGGCAATGAGGGCAGCTTTACCGCATCCAATGACCCGGTTCCCAACCCCCTCAGTTACCAGACTATAGACCTTTCAATCCCCCAACGCACAGATGAACCCGGGGCGACAGAAATCCTTACCAGATTCCCGGTAAAATTCTATTCAACATATTCCGGAGCTCCCGGTAAGGAAGTAACCGTAGACATCTCCTATGTCCATGACCACGATCCCGCGGTCCTGATACGCACAGAAAAATATATTCAGGGGTCGCCTTCGCCATACATAGAGACCCTGTATGCTGATTTCTCCCTTGCGTCGAAGCCAGTTGGCGGTTATCACTATCATATCCATGCGTACACTGATGATGCAAATGGCTACCAAGAAAGCGGAGAGTGTACGTATACAACCTCGGACAAGAACTTTATCAAACTCGAATAATTTTTTTGCCATGGAGAAAACATCCATGGATCGTTTTTCCGGAAAAACCGGGACCCGGTTCTGCGTTCAAAATCGATCACCGATTTTTCCGAAACGGTTTTCGATCGCGATCATGATCGCGATTACAATTTCAAAATCGCTGATCGATTTTAAAATGTAAATCGCTGATCGAATTTGAGATCAAAATCGCTGATCGATTTTCACATGAAAATCGGGATCCGATTTTGCGTTCCGTCTGTACTTGTGGTCCTGAACCTGTTTTTCAATCGCTGATCGATTTGAAAATGAAAAACGCTGATCGATTTTGATCTGAAAATCGCTGATCGATTTCCGGATCAAAATCGATCACCGATTTTTCCGGAACGATTTTCAATCGCGATCGTGATCGCGATTGCCGTTTCAAAATCGGGATCCGATAGTGAAATGATGCTCTTTTGAAAGCATTACTATTCGTTATAATGGTTCAGGTGCTTCGACTTGTCCAGTCCTATAAGGGATAAGGCATTTGAGGATTTGTCAGGATCGTCAACCCGGGACTGGCCGCGATGGGGGGCGATCATTTCTTATCATGGTTTTCCATATTAAATTGGTCACTTCAGGAATTGCTGATGGGGGTTGAGACCCCCTTAACCCTGAAAATGATAAACGCCGCCGCCCCCGACGGGGCGCCCCCACGGCGGATCAAGAGGGTTGAAATAAATATGTATCGATTTTCATGGCTTATGTAAGCCGGATCGGTTCATGCCTGTTTTTCCAGAAGCACATTTTTTATTAAAAAACGAGCGGACCCAGCGGGAATCGAACCCGCGTCCTTGGGTTCGAAGCCCAAGAGGATATCCTCTACCCCATGGATCCTGCTCTTCATCTTTACATCAAAAGATATTAAGTATTTTCTACCGATAATCTACTGGATGATTTTATCTGCCGTGGAGATTGTCTGCCGTCTTGAACGTAAGGACGCACCGGGAAACCTCGTGATCCGCCCCTATAACCGGGAAAGCCAGCAGCCGGCGTCCTACGACCTGCGTGCCGCTGAGGAAACCCGCCTTCCCTGCGGAACCTGCACGCTTTTACCGACACTGGAATGGATCGAACTGCCCATGGACCTTGCCGGCACGATCCGGTGCCGGTCGTCGTTCGGGCGACGGGGTGTCCTCCTCGGTGCCGGGTTCGTGGATCCCGGGTTCCGCGGGCAGCTGACTCTCTGCCTTACGAATATGGGAAAAGAAGAGATCACCGTCAATAAAAATGACCGCATAGCACAGATGATACTCCATGAAGTCCGTAACCCGGGCGAATGTTATTCCGGCCGTTACCAGGACAGTCTCGGCGCGGTGGATGCGAAATGACCAATATACGGACAGAGCGGAAGTATGTTGAAATATTACGAATCCTCCGGGAGCACCAGGAGCCGGTAGGAGCAAAACGGCTCTCGGAACTGATGGCTGAACGGGGTTTTGTCCTGAGTGACCGGGCGGTCCAGTACTATCTCAGCTATCTCGACTCCATGGGATTCACGGAAAAGATCGGCAACCAGGGCCGGATCCTTACCCCCGTGGGTCGGCAGGAGACCGATAATGCCCTTGTTGATGACCGGATCGGTTTCATCATATCGAAACTTGAACGCCTGGCATACCGGTGCACTTTCGATCCAACCACCAGCACCGGGGATGTAGCCTACAACCTGTCCATTGTCCCCGAAACTTCCTTTGAACAGGCGAAATCTGCGTTCGATGAGGTAATAAAAGCGGGATGTGGTTTTTTCCCCTCCTACCGGGTCATTGACAGCGATCCCCGGATTCCCCCGGGATCTGTCGGTTTCATGTCTATCTGCAGTATCTCTATGGACGGAGTGTTCCAGCGCAAAGGTATTCCGGTGGAAATGGCCTTTGGGGGCAGACTGGAGATCGAGCAGGGGATCCCGAAACGGTTTGTGGACCTGATTGGATACCGGGGAACAACCATCGATCCGCTTGAACTGTTCATCTCATCCGGCCTCACCTCGATTGCCGGTTTCGCCCGGTCAAAAACCGGAATAGTCCTTGCAAATGTCCGTGAAGTGCCCGGTGCTGCAAAAGAACCCGTAGTGGAGACCATCCATCTCATGAACGCCTGTGGTTTTGTCTTCCCGGTGAGCATGGGCAACCAGGTTCTCAACCTTCGCGATAACCCGTTCCGGCTTTCTGTTGTCGCTTTCAGCGGGTTGAACTTCATCGGGAACTGTGTGGAGCACGGCGTCGATATAAAAACCGAGATAGGTGCGGGGAATATCCCGTTCTCTAAAATTGTCGATAGCAACTGATCACGTATTTGACGGGTTGTTGTCTCTCTAATCAGATCTCGTCCGCTTTTTTATGGGTGCCGGATCTGGGTCCTCCTGATCAGGCCGGAAATTTTCCTCTTCAGGATATTCGCGTTCAGATCCTCTCTTCTTTGGCCTGATATCGGTATGGACGAGTGTGGAATCCCGTGCCTGTGGCAGGGATGGTTTCCGGATCCCTTTCCCCTCAAAAACATCGTCTCTGGCGCGGAAGACCCGATCCCTGATCTCTACATTCATCTCGTTATTATCTGACGAGGAAACGGACTCCCCGGGAGATGCATCTCCGGCGTTTTGTCGTGCCTCTGAAGAATCCGGCTCCTCCTGAGGTACCGCGGCAGTTTTTCGTTTTCCAATTATTATTGTCCGTTTCTCCCCAGACATCCCCATGGAGTCATTGCCTTGTGCCTGAGTCTGCTTTTCTGTACCGGTACTAACCTGATGAACGCTCCGTTGTACGACCTGTGTCTCCTGAATAGCAGGATGACTTTTCCCGGTGTGCAGAGGAGTTTTCTGGGATTGTCCTCCTATCGCAACGGTACGCTGCCGGCGCAACTCCCTTTCGATTCTCTGTCGTTCTGTCTCCTTGGTGGCGGGGATCTCTTCGCTGGGATGCCGGGCCGGCATCTCCGTTGAAGAGCGATCAGAGATGCCTGTTTTTTGACCGGTTCGCAGGTTTCCGTGCGCTGACAGGGTGTGCGAAGGCGGTGAATGACGGGAGTAATCGTTCTCCGCATGGGTAACGATGACCCGGCGTCGCGAGGGTGGTGCCAGGGTCTCAGGAATTCCGACGTGCTCTTTTTCGGGGGCGGAAACCGGCTCTGTTACCGGTTTGCGCAGCGGAGATTGCCGGGGAGCTTCAAATGCGACAGGGGGTGCCTGCTCTACCACTGTAGCCTGAACCTCATTTTGCGGAACCGGCTCCATTGCAGGAATGGAAGAACCATACCCCTCCGGCATGTCACGTGTAGGGTTTCTCCGGCCAGTATCCTCCGCCCGGGCCCTTCTGACGGGGAGCGTGATCATATCGTCCCTGATGTTCTTTTGGTCTTTTTCCAATAATCCCCCGGATGAACCTTCCGGATCTGCCCGTTCTTTTTGATTTGATTGTGACCGGATCTCTTTGAGTTCCGTGATCCGGGGAATATTCTCGAGCCCGGAGAGCATGACGATGATGGCCACGTTTTTTGTATTCACGATAGGGTAATCGCCGGATCGTGTCTCAAGTCCTGCGATACTCCGGTCGATCCATTTCCTCACGGTCATGAATCCCTTCATCGACAATTCCTGCGTGGGGCCGGCCACGAGAACCAATGCTTTGTGGGCACTGGTCAGGTCACATGGCGTTGAAATTTCATGGTATATGGCCTGTTTGGCAAGCTCGACAATACGGGACGCTTTTTTCTTCTGCTCCTCGTCGAAAACCCCGGCAGGTTTTAACCACGAGAGGAACCGGAGAGGATCATTGGGGAGTTTTTCGACAGCATACCCGATAGTGATGAAGCCCATTCCTTTCATCGTATTGAGCACTTCACCTGAGTCCAGGACAACCTCAGCAAGATCGATGCCACCATCCGCCCTGAACTCCCCGGCGCGGAGCATGAGCCCGATTCGCCGTACGATCGCTTCATTCAGGTTGCGATAGGTAGCCTGCGCCGGGGGCAGGGGCTTTTCGCTTTTTACCAGACCTAACTTTTCAGCAAACCCCCTCTCTTTTTTCGGCAGGTGGGCGTTTTGCGTCTTGATCTTTTTATGCCAGGTCTCATTATCGAAGACAATAATACCATCAAGCAGTGAGGACAGCATTTCGATATCATCGGCGGCTTTTCCCGAGATGCGTTTCCCTTCGGCAAGACATGGAAGGGTAACAAGACCGAATATCGGCTCAACAATCGAGGATCTCAAACCCGCGATAATATGGGGGGCTACGTCCACCATGCTCCCGCCAAGTCCGCAACAAAAAACAATCGCGTCATTTTCAGCGGATTCCATGTTTTGTACCCGGGAAACGATCTCATTGATATCAATCGGTGCAGTCTGCCTTTCGGAGATTGGAGTATTAGGAAATTCGGGCTCAAAAGCGGAGTAACACATGCGTGCGTTTTCCGGGAGCGCCGTGAGTTGTTTTATCGTCTCTTCGTCGACATCGATAGCCAGGCCCTGTACACATGCTACTTTACTGCTTTTCCGGTCTATCGCATAGAGGCTGTTGACTATCCTGCAACCCGCCCCGCCGATTCCAATGGCTATTATCCGCATACGATGATCCTGTGCTCTCCGGTGATGTTCCAGATAACGGTTCTATTATACTATGTTCGGTCTCTATTCAATATCTTATAGGATAATCGTCCCCGAAGAAAAAAAATATACCCCTGTAACCTGGTGAAGGTTTTTTTTTACCCGGGACAATGCGAACCCAAATACAGGACACTTCGCCCGGATTCTCCTGCGTTCACCTCCGCTTGAAATGAAATAAAGGGTTTTTAATCCAAAATACGGCCAAATTGGCTTATTTTAAAAGAGATCCGTCAACCGGGCCAACGTAAAATGATAATTTATTTAAATGCAGGGACGGTAATACTCAATGAGGTGAACTAACCTTGACATATGGAATTGAATTCGTACCAGGAAATGTCAATGTAAAGCAAGTTGTCAACTACTGTAAACTTGCAGAATCCAAAGACATAGATTTCGCATGGATCACAAACCACTACAACAACCGCCACTGCTACCCCACCCTCGCCGCCATCGCGCAGGCGACCACGTCCCTGAAGATGGGACCGGGTATCATGAACGCATTCACGGACACCCCCGCAGCAATGGCATCCTTTGCCTGCACGCTGAACGAGATCTCCGATGGACGTGCAGTCCTCGGTATTGGTCCCGGTGACCTCTCCACGCTCCCGAAGCTGGCAATCAACCCCGAGAAGCCCGTCGGACGCCTCGAGGAAGCCGTAGTCCAGATCCGCAAGCTCTGTGCCGGCGAAGAGATCAAGAAGTCAGGAATGCAGTTCTTCGACTACGACGGTGCAAAGCTGACCGGTGTTACCCTGCCCGGAAAGAAGGGTATCCCGATGTATATCGGTGCACAGGGGCCCAAGGTCCTTGACCTCGCTGGAAGAATCGGTGACGGTGCATTGATCAACGCATCCAACCCCAAGGACTTTGCCGTTGCAATCCCGATCATCAAGGCAGCCACCGAAAAGGTAGGCAAGAAGAACTTTGACATCGGTGCATACACTGCAATGTCCATTGACCAGAGCGAGAAGAAGGCACGCAATGCAGCAAAGATCGTTGCAGCATTCATTGCAGCCGGCTCTCCGGAACCCCTGCTCACCCGCCACGGACTCGACCTTGCCAATGTTGCAAAGATCAAGGCAGCACTCGGAAAGTTCGACTTCAAGACGGTCGGAGAACTCGTTGGAGACAAGGAGATCGACGCATTTACTATTGCAGGAACTCCTGACATGGTCAAGCAGAAGTGCGAAGACCTCACCAAGGCCGGTGTGACCCAGATCATCTTCGGCTCCCCCCTTGGTCCCGACATGACCAACTCAATCCGCCTCCTCGGCAAATACGTCGTATAAGTGCGGACCCGATACCTGCCGGAGTGCTGCCGAAGAACGGCATGCCTCCCCTGGCAGATATTTTTCCTTTTTCAGTTCCCCCTCACGGGGGAATTTTCCCCAGCCTTCGTGCAAACGACTATGAACTCATGCCGGAAATAGTACCGTGACATGTTTTCGGTCAGGGAAGTTGTTACCAGCAGGGGCACGCTGCAGTATCGTACCGAGCATCTCACCGGGCTCAGGTGCAGGATCAGTCCGGACCGGTTAAAACGGCAGATCGACCGGTCATTCTGTTCATCATCAAATGCCGATGGCTGCCCGTTCTGTCCCGATGCAGTAATGACCGTGACACCCACGTTTCCCGATGGCAACCGGATCATCCGCGGTGAAAGTGTAACGTTTCCCAACCTGTTTCCTTTCGGTGAAGGCCATGTTGTAACCGTTCTGACCCGCGATCATGCGGTCATGACCTTCAACCGGCAACAGGTCGTGGACGCCCTTCTCTCGCAGGTAGAGGCACTCCGTAAGTCAGACGGATATGCAAGTATCAACTGGAACTTCCTGCCCTCAGCAGGAGCGAGCATTGTGCATCCCCATATGCAGGGTTTGTCGGATTCACAACCGACCCGTATTGCGGAAATTTATTTTAAAGCAAGTGAGCAGTACCGGAAAACACAGGGTCGTAACTACTGGGATGCGCTCAGGGAGCAGGAACGGGTCTCTGACCGGTACCTGTTCGGCGAGGAAATTCTCTGGTCTGCCCATGCGGTCCCGGTTGGTGAGCGCGAGGTACGGGGGCTCCTGCCCATATCCACGCTGGATGAGATGGAAAATTACGCGGATCTTCTGGCGCGTGGGATACTTGAGATACTCTCACTCTACCGGGAACTGGGAACCTATGCTTTCAACATGTCTGTTCTTTTCGACAAGTGCGGCAATGATCACGGCTTTGGGGCATTCTGCTCTATGATCTCCCGGATCAACCCCAACCCCTCTTCCATGAGTGATTCTGCTTTCATGGAACGTCTCCATCTGGAACCGGTAATCATGACGCTTCCCGAAGACCTCGGAAAATTCTATAAAAAAGAAAAAAATTAGGAATTTACTCGAATTTTGCAACGAGTTTCTTCTTCGCGACAAGTGAGCCGTCTTTCTTGTGAGCCTGGCGCAGGATGCTGTCGCCTGCCTTCTCGATCTCGCGGGCCTCGTCACAGAGAACTACTGCCGCCCTCATCATTTCGTGAGCGCTGGCAACGATCGGGATGTATTTCTCCCATTCCTTGGTCATGAAGCAACCCTTGACGTTCTGGCCTGCAACTGCCATGGCAATCTCGTGGGCAGCGCGTGCCTTTGCCAGTGCGAAGGGGTTCGTGAATTCACCATCGACTGCTTTGTCGGTGGTCATGATGATCTTCGGGAGCTCGATTGCATCGCCCTTCTTGCCGGCCTTGACCTGGTCGATAACCTTGTCAAGAGCAACCTGCATCTTGCGGAATGCACCGGTTATTGCCAGGACTTTGACGAGGTTGCCGTTGTAGTCGGACATCTCGACGGGGTCGAGGAACTCGCGGCGTGCACCAATCATGGAGTCTGCCTTCATGATGATGTACCCGAACTTGCTTGCCTTGACGCCTTCCCATTCCTTCTTGGTGGTCACGTCATCGGTGATGATGACAACCGGGATACCTGCTGCAGCGAGCTGCTCGCGGGCACCGGTCGGGCCGGGCAGAACCCCGTTGGGGGAAACTACGATACAGAAGTCCGGCTGGTATGCCTTCAGGTTGGATACGACACGGTCAACATCTGCCGGCTCGAGTTTCGTGCCGCTGGTTGCCATAAAAGTCTGCATGTCTTCACGGTCCGCTCTCTCATCGAGGAGCAGCTCAGCCATCACACCACTTGCGATGTTGCCGAGTTTTGCAACGCCTACTTTAACTACCATAAGATATCACCTAAAAATTTTTTAGCACGTTAATATGACCCGGAGTTCATATAAACATTTTGAATTGTCTTCCTCCGCCGGAAAAACACGAAAAATTCCCCTATAAATTCCCCTATCTTTACTTGTACTATATGGGAAAACTGGGGCCGTGATTCTTTTATGGCGCTCAGGCAAAGTTAACGAAAAGTGTTTAAGTTTGAATATAAAATTGGATAGCATGAAGGATGGGTTGCTCACCGATCGCCAGATGGAAGTGCTCCGGTACCGCAAGCAGGGGCTGACGCAGCAACAGATTGCTGATATTATCTCTACATCCAAAGCAAATGTCTGCACCATTGAAAAGAGTGCCATGGAAAATATCCGTCGGGCAAAAGAGACGCTTGAGTTCCTCTATACCCTCGATGCGACGCATCTCTGTGTAATCCCGAACGGCACAGATCTTTTCGAGGTTCCGGCGGTCGTCTTTGGTGAAGCAGAGAAGATCAATATCAAGGTCAAGTATGATACGATCTCGCTAATCAACCGTATTCGGGAATCGCGGCCCCAGTGCTGCAAAGCCCGTTGTATCTGCGAAGATGTACACGTATATATAACAGATGCGGGAGAATTATATTTCGGCTGACGGGCGATCACGCTTCCGCAATCTTTCTAACTCCCGGATCGTCACCTTTACCGGTAGCATATATTTATATCATCTTTTATTCAATACTAGAGGAAGCCGATATGAGGTTATCCATAGCCTATGCCCGTATGTTAATCACAAACGGGCATAAGCATACGGCGCAACCGCATCTCCAGACACAGGATTGATGGTTGTGCCGTGGGTGATCCTCGATTGGTGACCCCCTCCTTATGGAGGGTTGAACCGAGAAGGAGTTGTGATTCGTCACAACAGGCTGACAGAGTAGGATCTGACCAGGACGCATGGGTCGACGTTCGTGCAACGAGCCCCTTCCGTCTGCTGATGCAGGCGGATGCGACCAAAAGTCAGGAACTTCTTTCGCGAGACAGGAAAGCTGGTGCACACCAGTAGGGCAATAAGATAACGCTCAATCGTGCATCTCCAGAAACGGGTGGATATCGATCATGATCCGCTACCCCAAACCCCCCGGGGTTTTAAAGGGCAGATGGTCATCACTGGTATATACCATCCGTTCCCGCGTGTTGGCTTAAACCGGAAGCGAAGCTATCACACAATCTCGGATTAATCTCACAAACGTGTCGCAATGAGAATAACCTACACGCAAAAAGGATTGATTCACACATGCCAAAAATCAACAGACCACGCCGCGGCTCTCTAGCATTCAGCCCGAGAAAGCGTGCAAAGAGCCCGATCCCGAAGTACCAATCGTGGCCCGTCTACGAGGGCGCACCGATCCTGCAGGGATTTGCCGGATACAAAGTGGGTATGACGCATGTTGTCATGGTGGACGACCACAAGAACAGTCCCACCGAGGGTAAAGAGATCATGGTGCCCGTTACCGTGATTGAAGTCCCCTCGATGAAGGTCGCAGCCATCCGTGCCTACTCAAAAGATACCTACGGCAAACATGCATTCGCCGAAGTCTGGGCAGACCAGCTCGACACGGTCCTCGGTCGCCGCATCACACTCCCCAAGGAATACAACGGGGACGCGGCAAAGAAGAAGCTCACCGATGCGATTGCAGCCGGAACCGTTGCAGAGATCTATGCGGTTACCTATTCACAGCCTGCAGCACTCTCCGGTGTTCCCAAGAAAGTTCCTGACCTGATGGAAATCAAGGTTGGCGGAGCGGACATCAAGAAACAGATGGATTTCGCCCTTGGGCTCCTCGGAAAGGAAGTGACGCTGAATAATGTTGTCCAGACGGGTGCCTATGCGGATATTACCGCTATCACTACCGGTAAGGGAACGCAGGGTGCCGCAAAGCGCTGGGGTATTGCCCTGCGCAAGCGCAAGCACGCCGTTGGCGGCAAGAAACGCCACCTCGGTACCCTTGGGCCCTGGAACCCCCACCACGTACGGTGGCAGGTTCCCCAGATCGGTCAGATGGGATTCCAGCAGCGCACCGAGTTCAACAAGCGTATCCTGAAATTTTCCGAGAACGCAAGCGAGATCACACCCGCGGGGGGTTTCCTCCACTACGGTGTTCTCAAGAACCCATACGTGCTGATCAAAGGCTCCATTCCCGGCCCGGTAAAGCGGCTGATCCGTATCCGCCCGGCAATGCGCCTTGGAGAACATGTTGTCAGGATGCCGGCAATCCAGTTCGTGAGCGTCCAGAGCAAGCAGGGATGATCAGAAAATGAAAGCAGAAGTTAAATCACTGGATGGCGGCGTTTCCAAGAAAATCGATCTTCCGGAAATTTTCTCCGAAGAGTACCGCCCCGATCTGATCAAGAAGGCAGTCATGGCGCTGCAGAGCACGAGAAGGCAGCCGCACGGATCCCATCCGTTTGCCGGTATCCGTTCGTCTGCAGTAGGCTGGGGAAGCGGTCGCGGGTCATCCCACGTACCCCGTCTCAAAAACGGCTCCCGTGCAGCAAAAGTCCCGCAGGCAAAAGGCGGGCGTGAGGCACACCCCCCGAAGGTTGAGAAAGTCCTGATCAAGGAGATCAACCAGAAAGAGAAGCAGAAGGCATTCCGCTCGGCAGTTGCTGCGAGCATCTCTGCGGAGCTCATCCGCGGCCGCGGCCACACCTTTGATGGTGCAGTCCCGCTGGTCTTCGAGGACAAGTTCGAGACCCTTGCCCGCACGCAGGATGTCATATCAGCCCTCACAACGCTCGGTGTCTACGATGATATCGAACGGTCAAAGGACAGCAGGAAAGTCAAGGCCGGGAGGGGCAAGATGCGTGGGCGCAGGTTCAAGCAGAGGAAGAGCCTCCTGATTGTCACCGCGGAAAAACCGCTGGCTGCCGCACGCAACCTCTCCGGTGTCGACGCAGTCACTGTTGACCAGCTGAATGTCGAGCATCTCGCACCGGGGATGCTTGCAGGACGCCTGACGATCTGGACCGAAAGTGCACTTACACGCCTGGAGGGAAGGTAAATGACCCTTAAATACCCGTTTGTTACGGAAAAGGCAATGGTCCTCCTTGAGAACCAGAGCAAACTCCAGTTCCTTGTCACCCGTGAGGCAAGCAAGGAATCTATCAAGCGCGATATCGAGAAAGCGTTCGGCCAGAAGGTCAAGCGCGTTCGTACGCTTATGAACATGCACGGCGAGAAGAAGGCAATCGTGAGCTTTGAGAACGACAAGGCCGCCGAGGAAATCCTCAGTCGGCTCGGTATAATGTAGGTGGAGAACATGGGACATCGAATTACTACACAAGCCCGTGGAAAGGGAGGCCCGACATACCGCGCACCATCCCACCGGTACAAGGCTGAGCTGAAGCACATCGGCGACGATACGCAGAAGATCACCGGAACCGTTATCGACATCGAACATGACCCGGCACGCAATGCACCAATCGCGCTCGTAAAACTTGAGACTGGCGAAAAAGTCTACATGCTGGTCACTGAAGGACTCGGCATAGGCGAATCGGTTCTCTGGGGTTCAGCAGGTGAAGTCAAGAACGGTAACACCCTGACGCTTGCAAACATCCCGACCGGTACCTACATCTGTAACATCGAGGCACGCCCGAACGATGGCGGCAAGTTTGTCCGCGCATCAGGTGTGCAGGCAGTTGTTGTCGATAAGTCCGAGGACCGCGTCGGTATCCGGATGCCCAGCGGCAAGACGAAATGGTTTAACCACCGCTGCCGCGCAACCGTCGGTATTGTTGCCGGCGGCGGCCGCGTCGAGAAACCGTTCGTAAAAGCAGGTAACAAGTATCACAAGATGGCGAACACCGCATCCAACTGGCCTCGTGTCCGTGGTGTCGCGATGAACGTTATCGACCACCCGTTTGGTGGCGGTGGACACCAGCATACCGGTCGCCCGAAGACCGTTGCCCGGGGTACTTCTCCAGGCAGGACTGTTGGATCTGTGGCTGCACGCAGGACAGGTAAGAGCAGGAAGTGATGGGTATGGCAGCACCAAAAAAGACACAAAAGAGAATGCCAAGACGGCGTGAGGAGTTCACCTATCGCGGCTACAAGATTGACGAGCTTCAGGCGATGGGGATTTCCGAACTCCTTCCCCTCATGCCAGCCCGTCCCCGCCGCAAGATTGTCCGCGGTTTCTCCCGCGGTGAAGAGACATTACTCGAAAAGGTCAAAGCAGGCGACGAGAAGATCAGAACTCACCTTCGTGAAATGATCGTCATGCCGGTAATGGTAGGAAAGACAATCGAGATCTACAATGGCAAGGAATTTTTAAAAGTCGAATTCCAGCCGGAGTCGGTCTTCCATTACCTTGGCGAGTTTGCGCTGACAAGAAAGAGGGTTTCTCACGGTAGCGCCGGTATCGGTGCAACGAGAGGCAGCAAGTACGTTCCGCTGAAGTGATGAACTATGGCAAGAACTGATTATTCACAGAAAGTCAAGGGCGACACGATTGCAAGAGCAAAGGCCAACGAGCTGAACATGTCGCCCAAGCATTCTATCGAGATTGCCACGTTCATCAACCACCAGCGTGTGAACGATGCAATAGCATACCTGAATGAAGTTGTCAAGCTGAAAAAAGCGGTTCCGTTCAGGCGGTTCAACCGGAATGTTGCGCACAAGCGTGGCATGCCCGGGAACTGGGATGCAGGAAGATACCCGGTCAAGGCCTCAAAGGCCTACATACGGATTCTCGAATCCGTAAAGAAGAATGCCGAGTACCTTGGTCTTGATGCAGAAAACCTCGAGATCATCCACGCGTCGGCAAACCGCGGCCGGGCACAGAAGGCGTTCTTCCCCCGTGCAATGGGACGTGCGACCCCCAAGGTCCGCGAATCCGTGAATGTCGAAGTTGTCGTCCGAGAGGTGGCATAAATGGCAGTCGAGAGAAAATTTATCGCGGAAGGCGTGAGGAAAGCCCGCGTCGAGAAGTACCTCTCCAAGGAACTGAAACGCGCAGGCTATGGCGGTATGGACATTGCCAGGACACCGCTTGGGACCCAGGTCACTATCTTTGCCGAAAAACCCGGTATCGTCATCGGGAAGGGCGGTAAGCTGGTCCACCAGCTCACCCAGGACCTTGCACAGAACTACGGTGTCGAGTCACCCCAGATTGAGGTTCAGCAGGTCAACAATCCCAGTTTCAACGCCCAGATCATGGCAGAGCGGCTGGCAAACGCCCTCGAGCGAGGCTGGTACTTCCGCAAGGCAGGATCCAGCATCATGCGCCGTGTCATGGACTCCGGTGCACTTGGCTGTGAAGTCGTCATTGCCGGGAAACTGACCGGTGCACGTGCACGTACCCAGAAGTTCACGGAAGGGTACATCAAGCACTGCGGTGAACCCAGCAACACAATCGTCGAAAAGGGTTATGCCGTTGCGATCAAGAAGCTCGGTGTCATCGGTGTGCAGGTCAAGCTTGTTCCCGCTGGTGCAAAACTGCCCGACCACTTCACGATCATCGAACAGGAAAAGAAGAAGCGCCCTGCAACAGATGCACCCGTTACCGCTGTCGCGGATATCAACTCCGATGAGCCGGCACTTCCCGACGAGACATTAGGGGAGGAACAGTAATGGCAATATTCAGAGCAAAGGATGTCAGTCAGCTCTCGGATGTTGAACTGCAGGAACAGATGGAAAAACTCCGGATGGAACTTGTCCAGCACTACGGGAAAGTCAGTGCCGGCGGCGCCACCGAGAACCCCGGTCATATCGGGGAACTCCGGAGAACCATTGCCCGTATGATGACCGAGCAGAACCGCAGGAGAACTGCATGATCTCTTCCCGGAACGTCCTGCGCCACGAACTGATTGGCCTTGATGTTCTGGTATCGGGAGCCACAAACCCAAAACAGAGTGGACTGTCCGGTCGCATCATCGATGAAACAAGGAACCTGCTGGTTATCGAGACCAAAAAAGGAATAAAGCGCATCGCAAAGATGCACAGTAAATTCCAGGTCTCTCTCCCCAGCCGGGAACTTGTGGAGATAGATGGATCCGTCCTGGTTTTAGCTCCTGAAAAAAGGATCAACCTGCACGAAAAGAAGAGGATACCATAATGGCACAAAACATTGGATTGAACGTCCAGGCTCCGGCAACGGAGTGTAAGGACGTTAATTGTCCGTTTCACGGCACTTTACCGGTGCGCGGCCAGGTGATCACCGGTAAAGTCGTGAGCGATCGTATGATGGGAACGGTCGTAGTTGCAAGGAATTACCTGCACTATGTCCGGAAATATAAGCGGTACGAAAAGCGCAGCAGCAAACTTCACGCCCACAATCCCCCCTGTGTCGGGGCAAAGGCCGGCGATATGGTGAAGATTGCTGAATGCAGACCGCTCTCCAAGAGCACGACCTTCGTCGTAGTGGAGGTGCAGAAGCCATGAAGGCAAAGCAGTCCAAGACGCCGAGGGCTCTTGCGACGGGAACGAGGCTTGCATGCGCCGATAACACCGGAGCCAGAACCGTACAGATCATCTCTGTCTTCGGCTACCATGGTGTCAGACGCCGTCAGCCCAAGCTGGGCCTCGGGGACCTCTGCACGGCCAGCGTCCAGAAAGGAACTCCCGATATGCGCCGCAAGCTCGTGCGAGCTGTAGTCATCCGCGCGAAGAAGGAGATGCGCAGGCCGAGCGGCATGCGTGTATCTTTCGATGACAACGCGGTTGTTGTTGTCGATGAGAAGAACGAGCCGAAAGGAACCGAGATCAAGGGACCGGTCGCGCGTGAAGTTGCAGAACGGTTTCCCAAGCTCGGGTCCATGGCAACAATCATTGTCTGAGGTGTGAAGTATGGTAAGATTAGTAAGTTCACAGCCAAGAAAACAGAGGAAGGCCCGGTACAACGCCCCTTCACACGTCAACACCAAATATCTCAATGCACCGCTGTCTGAAGACCTCAGCGAACAGTACAAGAAAAAGACCCTGCGCGTCGTCAAGGGAGATACCGTAAAGGTAACCCGTGGAGACTTCGCAGGTGAAGAAGGACTTGTAGACGCTGTCGATACCAAGAATTCGAAAGTTGTCGTTCACGGTGTCTTCTCTACGAAAGCGGATGGGACCGAAGTTCCCCGGGCAGTCAGCGCGTCAAATCTCCGGATCACCAAGCTGAACCTTGCTGACAAGCGCCGCGAGGCAAAATTAGCGGAGGCTGAATAATGGGAGACCACTTAAAGCGACTGAATGCCCCGGACTCGTGGCATATTGCAAAGAAGACCACGAAGTTCATTACAAAGACTGCACCCGGCCCGCACAATGCAAACGCGATGCCGATCACTGTCTGGCTCCGCGACCACATGGGTATGGCACGGAACTTAAAGGAGGTAAAGCAGATCCTCCACCAGAACGATGTAATCATCAACGGGAAGCCCTGCAGGGATCCCAAGATGGGTGTCGGGATCTTCGACGTCATCGCTCTGCCGAAGGTCAACAAGTATTACCGCATCCTCCGGGACAAGAACGGCCGGCATGTATCCATTGCAATCGATGCCGAAGAGGCAAAGACCCGGTTATGCAAGATTAAAAACAAGACCATTATCCCCGGCGGAAAGGTCCAGCTGAACCTGCGGTACGGTGCCAATATCATCGCAGACAATACCTACAAGTCAAACGACACGGTTGTCATCTCGTTACAACCGGAAGACCGTTTCAAGATCATTGACCATTTCCCGTTTGCCGTAGGCAACATGGCCATGGTCACCGGTGGCAAGCACTCCGGCAAGGTCGCGCGGATCCTTGAAATCGTCAAGGTGCCCGGCAGCGTTCCCAACAAGATCATCCTCAAGGATGAGGCAACCGGTACCACATTCGACACAATCTCACCTTACATCTACATGGTCGGTACAAAAACACCGGCAGTTGCAAAATGGGGGCATGAAGAGTGACGTCGATGCGTGATATCTATGTCGACAAGGTTGTCGTCCACATGGGCGTCGGCGAAGCTGGCGATAAGCTCGTGAAAGCCGAGAATATCATGAAGGCGATCACGAACCAGACGCCGATCCGAAGCATTGCCAAGAAGACCCAGCCGGCCTTCTCTGTCAGGAAAGGTATGCCCATCGGCTGCAAGGTCACCCTCCGCGGCAAACCCGCCCGTGATTTCATTGCAACCGCTCTGACGATTGTCCAGAAGACGATCTTTGAGAGCCAGTTTGATAAGAGCGGGAACTTCGCTTTCGGTATCGAAGAGCATATGGATTTTCCCGGCCAGTCCTATGACCCGCAGATCGGTATCTTTGGCATGGACGTCAACGTCGTCCTCGAACGCAAAGGCATCCGGATCACCCGCAGGAAGATGGCGCAGAAGAAGCTCCCCCAGAAACAGCGTGTGAACAAGACGGATGCAATAGCCTTCCTCAAGGAACAGTACCAGGTCGAGGTGCGCTAATGGCAGGAGAACGGAAGAAGATCTACGGTCGCGGTGCAAACGAATGCAAGATGTGCGGGCGCAAACAGGGGCTCGTACGCAGATACCATATCATGTTCTGCAGACAGTGCTTCCGCGAATGGGCCCAGAAGATGGGCTTCAAGAAGATGAGCTGAGGAGTGAGCAAGAAATGACACGATTAAATCCCATAGCAGACGGAATGTGTGCCCTGAAAAATGCAGGTGACACCGGCAAGTCCGTGTGCGTTATCGAACCCGCAAGCAAGCTCCTCGGCGCAATGCTCCGCATCATGCAGGACGCCGGATATATTGGCAGTTTCGAGTTCATCGATGATGGCAGGGGTGGCCAGCTTAAGGTCAACCTGACGGGCAAGATCAACCGCTGTGGTGCGATAACCCCGCGGTTCTCGGTACAGCTGGATGAAATGGAATACTGGGAGAAGCAGTACCTGCCCGGCAAGAACTTCGGGCTCCTGATACTTTCGACCTCGCGGGGAGTAATCTCCCACGATCAGGCGAGGAAAGAGGGCGTTGGCGGCGAACTGATCGGGTACGTTTATTAGGATGGTGCAAAGGAATGGCAGCAGTAAGAAAAATCAAGATCCCGGACGGCGTTAAGGCCAGTCTGGATGGCATGCACCTCCGTGTAACCGGGCCCAAGGGCCAGCTCTCCCGCAATGTGCGGTTCCCCCAGGTCTCCATAACCTGTGACGGAAACGAGGTTGTTATTGCAACGGAATCCCGGCGCAAAGAGATCACGGCGATGGTCGGGACGCTCGAAGCACATGCCAAGAACATGTTCCGGGGCGTCACCGATGGTTTCGAGTACCGCATGAAAGTGGTGTACAGCCACTTCCCGATCCAGCTCAAACTCCAGGGAAACAAGCTCGAGATTGCAAATTTCCTTGGCGAGAAGAAAGCACGCTTTGCACGGATCGAGCAGGGAGTTACCGCGAAAGTCGGGAACGATGAGGTTGTCCTGACCGGCATCGACCGCGAACTCATCGGTAATTCTGCAGCGAACATCGAACACGCCACCCATATCCGCGACCGCGACCCGCGTGTCTTCCAGGATGGCATCTACATGGTTCAGAGGGGCTGAAAAAGATGGCAACAGAAGTCAAGCGGCTGATCCAGGTGCGCACTGATAAGGGCGCACGCTTCAAGCGCGACGGGTACGGCAAGAAACGCCAGCTCTCTGATTCATGGAGAAAGCCCCGCGGACAACACAACAAGCAACGCGAACAGAAGAAGGCAAAGGGAGCGCTTCCCAAACCCGGTTTCGGCAGTCCCATTGCCGTGCGCGGTATGCACCCGAGCGGCTTCTTCGAAGTTCTTGTAACGTCCCTGAAGGACCTGGAAGGACTCGATCCCAAGACACAGGCAGTGCGTCTCGGGGCAACAGTCGGTACACGGAAACGCACCATCATCCAGGAACAGGCAGTTTCTGCAGGACTGAAAGTCCTCAATACCCGTGTCGTCAAGTCAACCAAGGCAAAACCGGCCACGGTAAAACCAGCGAAAAAGGACGAAGACAAGGCCGAAAAGAAAGCTGCAGCAAAATCTAAGGCAGCAGCACCGGTAAAGAAAGCGGTAAAGAAGGCCGCGTCCAAGCCCAAGGCTGAGAAGCCCGAAGAGAAGGCTGATAAGAAGGCCCCGGCCAAGAAGGCCGCGTCCAAGCCCAAGGCTGAGAAACCCGAAGAGAAGGCTGATAAGAAGGCCCCGGCCAAGAAGGCAGTATCCAAGCCCACGGCCGATAAGACTGCTGAGGCAAAGCCCAAGGCAGCGGCAAAACCCAAGGCCAAGCCCGCCAAATCAGGGGTGAAGAAGAATGAGTGACGTCGCCAGCCAGAAACGCATTGTCGCGTCGGTACTGAAATGCGGTGTCAACCGCGTCTGGTTCGACCCGTCCCGTCTCTCGGACATCGAGAACGCGATCTCGCGGGAAGACCTGCGGGCTCTTATCGCTGATGGTGCCATCAAGGCCCGCCAGAAAAAGGGTGTCAGCCGCGGCCGGGCACGTGCCCGGATCGCACAGCGTTCCTATGGCCACCGCAAGGGGCCCGGAAAAAGAAAAGGTGCAGCAGGCGCCCGTAAGCCGAGTAAAACCGCATGGGTCCAGAAGATCCGCGCGATCAGGAAAGTTCTCGTTGAACTCCGCGATGCCGCTACCATTGACCGGCACATGTACCGCATCCTCTACCGGAAAGCGGCCGGCGGACAGTTCCGAAGTGTTGCGCACATGAAAGCGCAGATGGAGATCCTCGCAGGGAGGATGAAGTAACATGGCAACAGGACCACGGTATTTTGTTCCCTTCCGGAGACGGAGGGAAGGCAAAACCGATTACTACCAGCGGACGAGGCTGATCGTTGCAGACGTACCACGTATGGTCGTCCGCAAGACCAACCGGCACATCATTGTGCAGCTCGTCACGGCTGAGCTTGACGGCGACCGGACCCTCGTAGCAGCAAATTCTGCCGAGTTGGAAAAATATGGATACAAGGGATCAACCTCCAGCACACCGGCGGCATACCTTACGGGCATGCTCTTTGCGGTAAAAGCAAAGAAAGCACAGCAGGACAGTGCAATCCTTGATATCGGTCTCAACCGGGCAACTCCGGGGGCACGTGTCTTTGCCGCACTCAAGGGTGCAGTCGAAGCAGGTCTCCAGATTCCTCACGGCGAGGAGATTCTCCCTTCGGATGAGCGTGCCAAGGGGGCACATATCGCCGCATACAACAAGAATGCAGGGGATATCGTGAAAAATGTCGAACAGGTGGCAGATGCCATAAAAAAGGAGATGGCATAAATGGCATATGAACGAGAAGAGTGGCACCCGGTCACCGGTCTTGGCAAGCTCGTCGCCTCAGGAGAGATCAAGAGCATCGATCAGGTCCTTGAGAGCGGGAGACCCATCAAGGAACCCCAGATTGTCGACCAGTTCCTTCCGGACCTGGAAGACGAAGTCCTCGATATCGCCATGATGCAGCGCATGACCGACTCAGGCCGCCGTGTCCAGTTCCGTGCCGTTGTCATTGTGGGTAACCGCAATGGGTACATCGGCTTCGGCCAGGGCAAGGACGTGCAGGTCGGCGACGCGATCAAGAAAGCGATCGTCAAAGCAAAGATGAATCTGATCAAGGTGCGCCGCGGCTGTGGCAGCTGGGAATGCGGGTGCAACGTAACCCACTCCATTCCTATGCAGGTCACCGGCACCGCTGGCAGCGTCAAGGTCACCCTCAAACCCGCACCACAGGGTATCGGACTTGTTACGGGCGACATCAGTAAGAAAGTGCTCGAGCTCGCTGGCATCAAGGATGTCTGGACCTTTGCACGCGGACAGACCCGGACCACCATCAACTTCGCGAAGGCGACATTCAACGCCCTCAACGAGACCAACATGATCAGAACAGGGAGGTCCCAGTAAATGTACGCAGTTGTACAGGTCCGCGGCGTGGTAAAGACCCGCCAGGACATCAAGGATACCTTAAAGATGCTGCGCCTTCACCACATCAACCACTGCGTCCTCGTGCAGGACTCACCCCAGAACCTCGGGATGATCCGCAAGGTAAAGGATTATGTGGCATTTGGGGAAGTTGATGCACCGACAATTGAAACGCTGCTGCAGACGCGCGGCAGGGTCATCGGCGATGCGCTGCTGACCGATGAGTACATCAAATCCAACTCGACCTATGCGACTATTGGAGAGTTTGCAAAAGCACTTGCGAGCGGTGAAACGAAACTGCGCGATATTCCCGGGCTTAAGCCGGTACTGCGTCTTCACCCCCCGCGCAAGGGATACAAGACCACAAAGCGCACGTTCCCCCAGGGTGGAGCGCTTGGCTATTATGGTCAGGAGATCAATACTCTCCTTTATAAGATGAGGTGAAGCAGGATGCCAACAAACAAACGTTCAAAGTACCGCGGATCGCGGACGTGCGGCGGCGGCACCCACAAGAACCGGCGCGGTGCAGGAAACCGCGGCGGGAGAGGCCGTGCCGGTATCAACGCCCACCACTTTGTCAAGTGGTACAAGGAAATGGGCGGGCCGGTCTTTGGCAAGAACGGTTTCTGTAACCAGATTGCCACCGATGTAACGACCATAGATGTCGGTGCGCTGGACCAGATCGTCCCCTCGCTTCTGGCTCAGGGTATTGCAAAGCAGGAAGGAGATACTGTCGTGATCAATGCGGCTGATATGGGCATCGAGAAGGTGCTCGGCAGCGGCAAGGTCACAAAGAAGATCAACATCTCCGCGCCTGCGTTTTCAGAAACTGCGAAGGCAAAGATCGAGAAAATGGGCGGAAAGGCGCAGGTCGCCTGATTAGCTCCATATATTTTTTGGTGAAACAATGGGAAACCTGCTGGATCGAATGGAACCCCTGCTGGCTGCAATGCCCGCAGTCAAGAGCCCTGAAGGTCATGTCCATTTCAAGAACAAGTTGCTCTGGACCCTTGCGATACTGATTCTGTATTTTGCTCTGACGAATATCCCGGTTTTTGGACTGAGTCCCGCGAACCAGGACCTGTTTGCCGCATGGCGGGCACTTCTCGCCGGTGCAAGCGGTTCGATCGTTCACCTCGGTATCGGGCCTATCGTCACGGCATCTATCGTGCTTCAGCTCTTGAAAGGTGCAGATATCCTCCACATTGATACCAGCGAGACGCGCGGACAGGTCATGTACATGGGATTGCAGAAACTGCTCATCCTGGTCATGATCATTATCGAAGCAGCCCCGAACCTTGTCGGGGGATTCATGATACCCGATCCAATCATCGCCAGCCAGTTCTTTGGTGGCAACCTGTTTGCGGTCTCGATTCTCATCTTCCTCCAGATCTGTATCGGCGGTGTCCTGATCTTCTTCATGGATGAAGTGGTCACAAAATGGGGTATCGGTTCCGGTGTCGGTCTCTTCATTATCGCCGGTATCTCGCAGGCACTAGTCAGCGGGTTTATCAGCTGGGCGAAGATCACCGACCAGTATCCGACAGGTTTTTTCCCGCGTCTCATTGCGATTGGTCTTGATGGTGGAAATTACCTGACCTACTTCGGTACGGATATCCTTGCATTTATCACGACCGTAATCATCTTCCTGATCATCGTTTACGTGGAATCGACGAGAATTGAGATCCCGCTTGCCCACGCACAGGTGCGCGGCGCACGCGCGCGGTTCCCGGTCAAGCTGATTTATGCCAGCGTTCTCCCGATGATCCTTGTCCGTGTCCTGCAGGCCAACATCCAGATGCTGGGGATGTTCCTCTCCAATGTTGGTATTACTATCTTCGGAACATTCGACGGTTCGAGACCCATGAATGGTATTATGTACTTCCTTGCTCCGATCAACCAGCCTACGGACTGGATGTGGTGGATGTCCGATCTCGGCCACGCACCATGGGAGGTGCTTTTACGTCTGGGCATCGATGTAACATTCATGGTGGTTGGTGGTGCGATATTCGCCCTGTTCTGGATCAAGACTGCCGGGCTCGACTCAAAAGATGTCGCCCGCCAGATCCAGTTATCCGGCATGTCTATCCCCGGCTACCGCAGGAATCCGCAGGTACTTGAGAAGTACCTTGACCGGTACATCCCCCGTGTTACCGTTATCGGGGGTGTCTTCATTGGTCTGCTCAGTGTTATCGCAAACCTCTTTGGTGTCATCGGATCCGTAAGCGGGACCGGGCTTCTCCTGACCGTTAGTATCACCTACCGGCTCTATGAGGAAATTGCAAGCCAGCAGATCATGGAAATGTACCCGTTCATGCGGACATTCTTTGGCAAAGAGTAAGCTTTTGGAATGATGCTGATGGGAAAAAAGGTCATTATCACCGGTGTACCGGGCGTCGGCAAGACGACGGTCGTCAACGAGGCATTAAAGAAACTCAAGGAAGAGGGTATCGAGTACCAGTCGATCAACTTCGGCTCGTTCATGTTCGATGTTGCCATGAAGGAAAACATCGTGAAGGATCGGGACCAGATGCGGACGCTTGACCGGGCCGTGCAGAAACAGCTGCAGCAGCGTGCCGGCCAGGCAATCGCTAAGGTCACGGGAAATGTCCTGATCGATACCCATGCTTCCGTGAAAACCCCTAAGGGGTACCTGGCAGGGCTCCCGGAGTGGGTACTCAGGGAGATAATGCCGGATATCATTGTCCTTGTTGAGACGGATGATGACCAGATCCTCATGCGCCGTATGTCCGATGAGACCCGGACGCGTGACAAGGAAGGCGCAAAATCGATCGCGGAACACCAGCAGTTCAACCGTTCCATTGCTGCAGCATATGCGATGGTGACAGGCTGTACGATAAAAATCGTCACGAACGCGGACTTCCTACTCGAACGTGCAGGCGAGGATCTCGCCGGCGTTCTCAGGTGAACAGATGAATCTGGGAAAGATCTGGGATAAATACGGTATGTGGATAGCCATGGGCTTCATGATGCTGATGATGTTCTCGTACAGCGTCGAATGGCTGCGTGTTGGTGTCGGCCATGGAATTGACAGCCTTTTTAATCCACTGGTCATGACGTTTAATATCCCCTTCTACATCCTGATAGTGATCCTGTCTGCCTTTACCGGCCTTTACTCATCGATCATCCAGAAATACACCATCGATTACAACAAGATGACGGAATCTCAGGAACGGATGAAAGAGTTCCAGGCCGAATACCGGGAAGCGACACTCTCGCAGGACGAGAAGAAAATTAAGAAACTTGAGGCCAAGAGAGACCGGGTCATGAAGGAACAGATGGAATTGTCCCAGCAGCAGTTCAAACCCATGGCATATATCCTGGTCTTTACTGTCCCGATCTTCTTCTGGCTCCTGTACCGGCTCTCCCAGACAACCAGCACCATCACCCTGCCTTATTATGGAGTGCATGGCTTGAATGACGCGATCATCTGGGTTATCCCGGCGTGGATCCTCTGGTACATGATCTGTTCGATCACCTTAAGCCAGGTGATCAGGAAGGCCCTCAACATCGGGGGTATCTGATGCGGATCACGGTGAGCGGGCTTCCCGGGACCGGGACCACCTCACTTTCACGTTATCTTGCAGAACGCCACGGGTTTACCATGATCTCGGCCGGCGAGGTCTTTCGCCAGCTGGCTAAAGAGCACAATATGGAACTGGCCGCGTTCGGCCGCCTTGCGGAAGAGGACCCGGCTTTTGACAAGATGATCGATGCGCGCCAGAAAGAGATTGCCAAAGAGCGCGACAATATCATTGTCGAAGGCAGGCTTTCCGGCTGGATGGTGGAAGATGCTGATCTCAAAATATGGCTGTATGCACCTGTTGGCTGCCGGATCAAGCGGATCGCGTTCCGTGACCAGATGACCGATGAAAAGACTGCAGAGCAGCTGACGCTTGAACGCGAACGGTGCGAAGCGGGCAGGTACCAGACCTACTATTCTATCGATATTAACAATCTCGCGATATACCACCTTATTCTCAACTCGCAGCACTGGGGTGTTGAAGGTCTGGGAGCGATCGTGGACACTGCCATTACACACCTGAAACCCGTAGAAAAACCATGAGATGGCCATTTACCGTGCTTGAATTTTTCGGTGATGTTCCGGTAGAGATTTTCCTGAATGGGTATCAGGGAATCGTTTAAACAGTAATACGGGGTATGATTGTTTGTGGCAGATGACATCGCGGTGATGGTTGTCGATTCGTGGGACGAAGAAGAGATAGCTGCTCTCTATAAAGCCGGGGGATGGTGGAAGGAGGAATATAATCCCGAAGATCTCCACCACCTCATACGGGGAAGTTTTGTCTTCGCTGTCGCGACCGATACAAAGACCGGCCGGGCGATCGGCATGGGCCGGATTATTGCAGACGGTGTTTCTGATGGATATGTCCAGGATCTCGTGGTCCTCCCGCGGTACCGGAAGAGCGGTGTTGGTAAACAGATCGTCACAACCCTGGTCAACCGGTGCCTGCAGTCGGGTATCACCTGGATTGGCCTCATCGCAGAACCGGATACGGAAAAATTTTACCTGCCTTTGGGATTCCATCCCATGGAAAGACATGTGCCGCTTCTTTTCCGGAGTGATTCGTGATGCTCTCACAGGATGATTTCAAAACCGTCACGCTTGCCGACCGGGAATTCTTTACCCGGCATTATGATGTGTATCCGCAGACCCACAGCGACAACACCTTCACGAATATGGTCTGCTGGAACCATTATGCCCATTACACATACGCTTACGTTGAAAAAAATATCATCGTTGCCAGTACGATTGACAGTATAACCCGGTTCCGACCTCCGATAGGTCCCCGCAATCCGGAGCTCCTTCGCTCGCTTGTCCATCTTGCATCCGATGTGAGTGATAGTCAACCTATCGTCCTGATCGATCCCGATACCGCCCGCTGGATGAAGGAGATTTGTCCCGGGATAAATCTTGTTCCCGACAGGAACCATTTCGAATATGTTTACCTCTCAAGCGATCTGGCGGATCTTCCTGGCAGGAACTATCTGACTATCCGGAGGCAGATAAGCAAGTTCAGGCGTAATTGTACGAACGTTGTGGAACCAATTTCAAAGGAGAACTGGGAGGAAGTGAAGCGTTTCCTTATTGAGTGGTGCGAATGGAAAGGCTGCGAAAGTGACGAGGTGCTCGCACATGAAAAGGAAGCTGTTTTTTATGCAATTGACCATTTCAATGAACTGCCCTTAAGCGGTCTTGTCATCCGGGTCTTCTCTAAAGTTGGTGCCATATCCCTGTACGAAAAGTTGAACAATGATACAGCACTCGTGCATTTCGAGAAAGGTCTCCCGGATTGTGAAGGAATTTACAAGGCCATCAATAATGAAGCGGCCGCCCGTCTTGCCAAAAAATTCACCTATATCAACCGGGAAAGTGACCTCGGGGTTGCTGGCCTCCGTGAGGCAAAGACGCGGTACCACCCGCATCATATGGTTGAAGTGTATTCCCTGAAACTCGACTCATAATTATGCTGAAAAAATTTTCTGATGGTTTCTTCTGGTCATTATTTGATATGTGATTGACGATTCTTTTCGGGGAAAAAAACCATTTTTAAAAAGGCAATCTTGTACAAATCCCGTCAGATAGTAGCGATATAGGCAAGGATTCCCGAAGCAATGATCTTGACCGCGATAGCTGCGACCAGCATCCCCAGCACTTTTCCCATAATGTCCGTTACTACATCGCCGAGGAGGCGCTGGATCGTTTGTGCATAGTAAAGGATGAGCCAGGTAGCAAGGAGCGCGAGAGTGATCGCGATAAACGGGATGAGGAGCCCGTAATCCTTTGAGAGCAGCATTACCGTCGTGATTGTGCCCGGTCCGCATAGAATCGGTGTCCCGATGACCACACCGGCCGCTGAGGTCGCATGCGCCTTGGAACGTCCGAGCTCGATCCCCAGCGCTTCCTGGATGCCGAGGAGGAACAGGATGATACCGCCGGCAATCTGGAATGCAGGTACGCTGAGGCCGAGGATGGAAAAAATTGTCGTGTTAAAAACAAGGAATATATACATCAGGGCCCCGGCCACGGTGACTGCGATAAAGGCCTGCTTATGGATCTCAGCAGTCGTCTGACCTTTAGTCATTGCCGCAAATATCGGTACGGAAAGGAGAGGATCGAGGATGATGAATAACGCGGCGAAGGAGTAGAGAATACCGGGAAGTAAGTCCTGCATAGTCTGATTGACCTTATACGCTTTGTATGTGGATAAAAATACAGGGTCATCCTGTCCCGGCCAAAAGGATCTCCTAAAATAAAAAATACAAAACCAGGATAGCAGCCGTCGAGAGCATGCCGGCAGCTGCAATTAGTCGGACTTTTGTTTCCGCAACAAGAATCCATGCAGCGATGCAGAAGAAGATGTACGGGATGAGTGTTGTGATTACCGATATCGTTGCAAGCGTCTCGAAGTGGTTGGAAATGAAGAGGAGAAGTCCGCTGGCCACACACCCGGTTATCAGTGCATTCACCGGTGTCCCGTGTCGGCTTAAGTTCCTGATCTTCGGAACGGAAAACCGTTCCGAGAGTGAATGGAGGATCCGGGACGTTGCGATAATATAGGCATTTATGGCAGAGAGCATAGCGATGATCCCGATAAAGGCAATGATCGTGGCTGAGTGGGTAAAGAGTAATCCGGCTGCTGTTGCAATTGGGGCGGGGGAATCTCCCAGTATTTCTGCACCTACACTGCCGATAAGTGCGATATTGAGTACCAGGTACAGCAATACAACGATCAGCATCACGATAAGGAGCGACCTGCGTATCAGTGTCGGATCTTTTGTCTCCTCGACCGGGATCGCACAGATCTCAAAGCCGGTGAACGGCCAGTAGACAATGATGATGGTGGCAAGCAGGCCGGTTGCAGTCAGGGGTGCTGACTGGACAAAGTTCTCGAACCGGATAAACGGTACAAGGAGAAGAGAGATAACAACGAGAGGAATGATCTTGAGGGCCGTAAGGACGTTCTCAGTCATACCGGAGAGTGCGATGCCGGTAATATTTATCCCGCAGAAGACTGCGAGGACAAGGATTTCGATGAGGAGTACGGAGGGGATAGTAAAAAAGGTGATATACTGCCCGATTCCTGCTGCGATAGTAGCGATCCCGAAGACAGCAGAGATACAGTAGAGGCCCATCAGCAGGACTGCCACGCGGGCTCCGAATACCGATTCAAACAGGGTGTAAAAACCGCTTGACCCCGTGAAACGGTAGGAGATATATGCGAGTGAAAGGAGGACGCAGGAGGCCGAGAGAGCTACAATCACCCATGCGATCAGGGAACCGGGGCCGCTGAGTTTTGCAGCAACACCCGGGACAACGAAGATGCCGGAACCCACGGTACCGCCCACACCGAGGCTGACCAGTTCGACGAGTCCCAGTGAACGCTTGTATGTGCCGGTTTCTGCCATATCTCCTCGTCTTCTGAAACAGGATTTTGGATAAGAGTGATACGAATCACCCATTGCACTTGTTCTTTCAAGTCAGTGTAATCTTCTGCGGGTATTAATGATGGGGTAGTGCAGAATGAGCCACGGGCTTGTTTTTTTCTGTCATGCGGATTGTATCTTCCATAATGTATATGTGGAGGTGTCATCCATGTTCCAGTAGTGCGGTTTTTCCCCGTTCGATCAGGAAAAACCCTTGTGGTGAAGATTCATGGCAAAAGCAGTACCTGGAAAAAAAACCGCTGCGAAAAAGGCGACAAAGCCGGCCGCAGCAAAAAAGAACCCTCTCACGACCATAAGGAAAAAAACAGTTCGTGCAGCCCGACCCGTGGCAAAAAAGGCAGCGGCCCCAAAAAAGAAGGCTGCAGCAAAAGGAGGACCGAAGAAAGGAAAAACGGAGGTTGTCCGGTACAAATGCAGGCTCTGCGGCTACATCTACTCTCCCCTGATTGGCGAACCCCATAACGGTATTCCCGCAGGCACTGCCTTTGAAGACGTTCCCGATGATTATGTCTGCCCGATCTGCGGCCAGCAGGGGAAAGGCAGGATCGGGAAATGGGGCTTTGAGGAATGGCGCCCTACACGCTATGCCTGTTTAATGTGCAATTACGTGTATGACGAAAAGCGCGGAGAACCTCACCGGGGTATCAAACCCGGCACAAAATTCGAGGATTTGCCTGACGATTATGTCTGCCCGGTCTGTGCACTTGACCCCAAGATCAGCTTGCAGTTTGGCAAAGTGCGCAAGAACGGGTTCGGGCCCCTGAACATCTGAACATTGATTCAGGATCCCTCTTTTTCTCTCAAATATTACCCTCGTGCCGGTCCTGCTGATCTGTCCGTAGGACTATGTGCGATGACCGGTGCAGATTGGCGGCTGTTGATCCTGAGGAAAATGGCAAAGACCATACATGATCGTAATGTGCCAAATCTATAAACCTGCCAGCAGTTTATTGTGTAATACGTGATGATTATGCAGTGTTTTGCGCACCCGTCCCGCAGTATGGCGAGGATAGCAGTATTTCTCCTCTGCCTGTCGTGTAGTTTCCTGATCCCGGCAGCAAGCGCAGCGGATATCGAAATGGAGGGATACCTTGGGGAGACCATTACCCTCCACGGAGTCTCGTACATAGGTGATTCGGTGTACCTGTTCCTTACCGGACCTGGCCTGCCGGAAAACGGTGTCACCCTGACCAATACCGATCAGCGGGCAGACCAGGGCCAGTTCACGGTTGTCGGCCTTGATGATAACCAGGAATGGACTTACATCTGGAAGACATCCCGGATTGCGAACGAGATTGATTACGGAACGTACATCGTATATGTAACAAACGAACCTGTTGACAAAGCACATCTCGGGGGAACAAGCAGCTACAAGACACTTTCCGTCTATCTGAAGGATTCCGGTTCTTCGAAGGTATCAATCGATTCCGGCACATCCTACACCCTCAAACCGGAGGAGCATGTCTCCACTCCCCGCCCGGCACCGTCGATGAACATAACCACCATTACCCCTTCTGTTACATCCCTTCCTCCGACAACCACGACTCCGGTAACGCCGTTACAGACCACGGTTCCGGCAACCCGGGCAGGTGCAGGACCCTGGGTTGCCGTGACAGCCCTTCTCTGTGGCGTGTGTCTCATCTCCTTTCAAAAAGCCCGTCTTTAATCCCTCTTTTTTCTGGAAGGTATTATCAATCCATGTGTACATGATAGTATGATCGATATGAATATCCGGGCAACCCTCGAAGAAGCTCACCGCCTGAAGAGTATGGGCCGGTATAATGAAGCAATCGCCCTATACGACAACATCCTCAAAGAGGACAAAAATAATACCAGTGCACTTGAAAACAAGGGCGAGGTTTTTTATTATCTGGGTCGGCATGAGGACGCAATCGCCTGCTACGATCTGGCACTTGCAGTCAACCCGAACCTTCCGACCTTATGGTACGAGAAAGGGTATGCCCTCCGGAAGATCCGGCGGTATATCGAGTCTATCACCTGTTTTGACCGGGCGCTGGCCATCGATCCCGAATATACTTTTGCGCTGGCCAACAAGGGATACTCGCTCAACGAGCTCGGCAGGTATAAGGAAGCTATTGCCTGCTTTGACCAGATCCTTGAAACTATCCCTAATAACCTCCGGGCTATGACCGCGAAGGGAATAGCACTCCGGGAGCTCGGGAAAAACGAGGAAGCACTCACCTACTTTGACCGTGCCCTCGGTTTCAACCCGATCAACTCCTTTGTCTGGTACAACAAGGCGATCTCCCTGCGGAACCTCGGGAGAACAAAGGAAGCGGATGAAGCGGTAAAGATCGTCAACCTCCCCCAGGCGCCGGGAACTTCTGATAATACCGAGGCCGGTGTCCGGAAATAGCGCAGGGATGGATGAGACGATGGGGTGCCCTGCACCGTAATTCTCTTTTTTTTAACCGGATTGGATGCGGGACCAATTAAGTCGACGAACTCTGATGAGTTCCCCTTCAGGTCCGGATTTCCGAACCCTCCCCAGTTGAAGAATCCTGACAGATTCTTCTCGAATGGAGAGTTTCGCTTCGCTCTATCAGTGGCAATAGTTCCAAGAAATACTGATGAGTTCCTTTTCAACCTCAACCTGCACATCATGCAGGTTTCGGAAAAAATAGATTTAGATAAGTTTGAAGATTGGGTGGCTTGGTGCCTTGCACTCGATCCCGAGCTGGCGGGTTGCCTCAAGGACGACGATATCCGTGTAGGACTGTGCGGTGATCATTGCTTCTACGTTCTCGATAGGTCCGTACATGATGAGGTCTGCGCCGAGGGTGCTTGCAATCATGTTGCAGCCGATATCGGGTGCCGACCATGCTGCCTGCTTGATGCCCTCAATACCGCCAAGGTAGTGGTGGGACATCTGCTTGAGGAGCTCATCCTTGCCCTCGTATCCTGCTGCGAGTACTGAGGGGGTCTTTGAGGTACCTTTCCAGCGCTTGAGCCAGGTCCAGGAGACGGTCATGTTGTGGTATGCACCACCGGTCGGGTAGCCGTGGATTGCCTTGCACGCAAGGATCTCACGGTATGAGCCACCGCTTCCAAGGCCGAGCGGGGTTGCTGCAGTGTCGAGGATCGGGCGCTTGATACCGCAGTACTCTGCGATCTCGAGCATACCCTTGGTCTGTCCTGCAACTCCGCCGGATGTGAGCACCTTCTCTCTTCCTGCAACTGACGGATCTGCCGGGTTGAAGGCGAGGACGATGGCTGCATCGACGTCGCTGTTCTTGAGTGCTTCAATGCTCTCCGGAGAGATCGAACCGTTGATCGAGTTGTAGATCGCACGGTTTGCAAGGCCGACATCGGTCACGTACTTGCATGCATGGGCAAGTGCCGTGGGAACTGATGAGTCCATCAGGAACGCGGTCTTGTTGTCGATTGAGTCGAACCAGCTGAAGTAGCTCTCGAACGCTTCTCCGTATTCCGCGATAATCTGGATGAAGTGCGGGATGCCGGTCAGGTCAGAGAGAACCTGACAGCGGTTCCAGAGCGCTTCTGCCTTTGCTTTGTCGATCTTTCCTGTCTTGTCATCAAGCACGCACTCGTGCTTGTTGTAGAAGATAGAAGCACCCAGTACGGTCGGGTACTCGCCGGGCTGTCCACCAATCATGGTGCCGTTGAAGTCCCAGACACTCTGTTCTTTTTCAAATCTGAACATTTTGTTTACACCTCCATTATTTCACAAAGGACATCATCATTGCAAACCGTCCGGTCATCGCGAGCAGTATTAATATTTCAAATACAATAAGCCCGGCAACAAGGCCGTACAGTATACCGATATCTCGTCCAATCTTTCGTCCAACACGCTGCGCAATTTCCGCATCCACGAACTCGATCTTCTTCTCGATCTTGTCGAGTCTCTTCTCGAGCTCAAGGAACTGGGGGTTTGCAGCTGCAGCGCCAACTTCAGCTCCACCGGCCGCCTCTTTGACTTCGACGACCATAGCCTCGGCAGCGAACGCACCCGGGTCACGACCCTTGAGTTCGTTGATCTTGGCTTTGATAGCGCCGAGGTCTTCGCTTTCCATGATGTTGACGATTTCCGTCTGTTCCTGGAAGCGCTTGATGTTGGCGTCCGTGAGGTTTTCGATGAAGGGAATAGCACCTTCAGCGCCGACGACTCTGCCGTCTTTGACGCCGCCCTTGTGGAGTGCTGCGAAGGTCTGGCCTGAGAGGTGGCCCTTGACTTCGGTAC